>NZ_CP023277.1:0-326018 GCF_003065385.1 Polynucleobacter acidiphobus | reverse complement strand
ACAGGTTAACCGTCCTCAGAGGTAGAATTTTCTCTAATAGAGGAGTTCTGCATGAAGCGTTCTAAATTTACCGATAGCCAAATCATGGATGCCCTTAAACGGGTTGATGCTGGCTTGGGTGTTCCTGATGTTTGCCGAGAGCTCGGCATTAGCTCTGCCACCTTTTACAAGTGGCGCGCCAAGTATGGCGGCATGGATACCTCGATGATGGCTCGCATGAAGGAGCTTGAAGCAGAGAACGCCCGCTTAAAGAAGATGTATATCGAAGAGAAGCTTAAGGCGGAGATCGTGACCGAAGCCCTCGCAAAAAAGTGGTGAGGCCATCTCACAGACGTGAGATGGCCCAGCGGGCAGTCAGAGATAAAGCAATCCCCATTCGTTTGGCTTGCGAAGCTTTTAGGGTTAGCGAGTCTTGCTATCGCTATGAGGCCAAGAGTAATGCCGAGAACGAGCAGATTGCCAACTGGCTGATCCGATTGACGGATAACAACCGCAGCTGGGGCTTTGGGCTGTGCTATTTGCACCTTCGCAATGTCAAGAACTTCAAATGGAACCACAAACGCATTTACCGGATTTACCGGGAGTTAGAACTGAACCTGCGCATCAAACCCCGCAAGCGTTTGGTACGGGATAAGCCCGATGCCTTGGTGGTGCCGCTCGGTATCAACCAGGTGTGGTCGATGGATTTTATGCATGACCAGTTACAAGATGGCAGATCCATCCGCCTCTTTAACGTGATTGACGACTTTAACCGGGAAGCTTTGGGCATTGAGGTGGACTTCTCGCTGCCATCCGAGCGCGTAATCCGCGCTTTAGATCAGATCATTGCTTGGCGCGGTAAGCCTGCCGTTATACGAGCGGACAACGGGCCAGAACTGGTGAGCGGCAGACTGATGGAATGGGCAGCCAAACATCAGATCCATATTACCCATATCCAACCCGGTAAACCACAGCAAAATGCGTATGTCGAGCGCTTTAATCGCACCGTGAGGTATGAATGGCTATCGCAGCATTATTGGCAAAGCGTAGATGAAGTTCAAGAGTTTGCAACAGAGTGGATGTATAAATATAACCATCAACGTCCAAATATGGCATTGGGCGGTATTACCCCGAAACAGCGACTAGCCATGGTTGCTTAATGAATCCTACTTCTGGGTTCGGTTAAAAATGGGGGGATTACCCGCCCTCTAATTTCAAAGTTTCAACGCAACGTCTCTCCATTGCAACAGTCAATGCTTTAGCATCACGAATCAACGAATAAAACTTTTTGGGATCTTTCGGCTTAATTGATTTATCCGAATGGAAGTAATCCAAATCTATGTCTAAAACATATGGCGATTTATCGAGCGATCCCAATCCAGATGTAAAAGACATTTGACTGGCTACTGCAAGTTGATAACTTAAGTAGTCTGACTCAATGGCATCTGCGTAAAGACGAATTCGGCATTCATCATCATGTGGCACCTTTAGACAACCAAGATAACAATCTGGAGAAATCGTAAACATTCCATTCCTTGGCAATTCATAAGTGTAAGGACCCTTGGGTTTTTCAATCTCTTTTAATGGAATACCTTCATGAAGCATTTTCTTAAATTGAATGCTGATCAAATTGCGATATGTCAACTCTTCAACAGAGGGGGTTTGATCCGAAAAATTTATTGAAAAGGAATGTGTAAAAATTTTGCCGCAAATTGCCGTATGAATTTGCTCGTCATATCTTAATTTATAAATTGCTCTGAGCACACTTTTTTCGTCTTGATAATTAAAATCAGAGAATAGAGTCTCGAACATCTGATCATATTTTGCGTCATCAGACTTACTTTCAATGCATCTATGTGCGTTAAAAGCGGGCATACAATCAGTATGGTGATCTAAGCTAATGAGTATCAGGTTGGCATCAAACCCCTTCTTTATGAGGCTCCAAGGCAACAAAGCGTGATGATGGGATTCAACAATAAATACATTTTTCCCATTAATAACCTTTAACTGGTACATGTCTTCGCCTTCAATTCCATTCATGAATCGACAAAAGCAATTAAGTACGAACTACCTCCATTTTCTTTCATAAAGTTTTTTAACGTGTCTCATAATAAATCCATTGAGACCAAAGCCATTAGTAGCTAACAATTTCATTTGGTCAATGTTTCCACCGCCCGCACTCGCATTCGAGTAAGAATAAAACCATCCATCGTTAAACAATATATCAATTGAATCGCTATGCAATTGATAGGAGTGAATGTTAGATTTACCGCTTAGATTTTTATATCTTTCCATAACAACCAACCCAAATTAAATTTAATCAAAAAATGAGGGGGAATCCCCCTCACCCACCTTAACGTTTATTGTTTGGTGTTGTTACCACTGGCTTCCACGTATGCCCCGGCTTAGTTGTCGGAGGCAATGGGCGATGATCCGGCACAGCTACATAGTTACCGACAGGCTTGCCCGTTAGTGTCACTTGCTGGAATATCCCACCTTGGTTACCAGTGTTTTGACCTGGCTTATTTCCCATGGCAAAACCCTTTCTAACAAAGTTGTTAGCCTGGGTTGACGGGCAAGAAGAAGATACTGTTAAACTAAATATGCTTATCTAGCAAAACCGTTGGCACCTCACCAGGGAGTCGACACCAAAGTGGTCGGAGCTCGAATTCCGGCCACTTTTTCTTTTTGCAGGCTCCCAACTACTCCAGAGTGAAACACTACATCTAGTGCTTAGATTGTTAACCTGCACTAATTTTAGTGGTTTATAAGCACTTTGATAAGTCTTTTCTCTCAAAAATTTATAAGTATTTTTACTCTGATTTTTGACTATTTTGTGAGTCATTTTGGTGCCAAAACTTTAGACTTATATTGGCCAATGGTTTCACAGTAAGCAGCTACTTACACACACCAGGCAGTCAAGCGTCGCGAAACGCGACACTTAGGTATACGGTTTGTCGGGTTACCCGACAAACTAGTCTTTTGGGGTAGCATAAATCCATGAAATTCTCACTAGTAAACGGACAGCGCCAAGAGGCCGAGCCAAAACTATCTGGCCTCTGCCCTGCATGTGGTTGTCAAATGACCGCTAAATGTGGACGAGTCCGCGTACATCACTGGGCACACAAGAATCAAGGTCAATGTGACCCCTGGTGGGAGAAAGAATCAGAATGGCATCGCTCCTGGAAAGATCAATTTCCCAGCGATTGGCAGGAATATATTCAACATGACAATACTGGCGAAAAGCATATTGCAGATGTCAAAACCAAAGCTGGCTGGGTTATTGAATTTCAGCATTCAGTGCTTAATTTAGACGAACGACGTTCAAGAGAAAACTTTTACCAAAAACTCATTTGGGTTGTAGATGGCACAAAACGTAAATGCGATATTGAGCCATTTAAAAATGGCATGGTCTATGGACAATCCCCTGACCCACTATCTCCAAATAAATGTCGAACATTCTTTCCAAAAGGGAATCTTCTTAAAAATTGGTCTGAGTGCTCAGGTCATGTTTTCTTTGATTTTGGCGAAGAGCATCCACTATGGTGGGTTTTCCCCGGCAGTAATGAGACTTATGCATATATTCAAAGCATTCCACGTGAGAAGCTAATTCAAAGCCTTCAAGATCGAGACGTTGCTGATTTAAATAGTTTTGACTCTCTTATTAGTGACTTTGAGATATTCATCAAACGGTGCGAAACTGACCCGGAGCTACCTCGCATACAAAGATTAAAAGAGATACAAATAGCCACCACTTAGATAGAGGGTAACGATATAGTTGCATAGCTAATTAAAATGTACTACACTACCCTTATGTTTGAACAATGCCTCTATTTCAATACCACCAGCCTAGCTCGTCAGCTAGAGCGGGAATGGACTAGTGCATTTAAGCCCTTTGGCCTTACCCCCTCCCAAGCATTCATGCTCAGAGTGGTTTTAGATAAAGCCCCACTATTACAAAGTGAGTTGGCTTTAGAGATGAATATCAGCCGCCCTACTGCTACGAGAGGATTAGATGGCTTGGAGAGATTGGGCCTAATTAAACGCCTAACTTCAGAGAAAGATGGTCGCGAACAAGAGATCCACCCCACTAAAAAGGCGATTGAAATGAAGGATGCCATTAATGCAGCCAGTGGAGCTGTTACCAAGCGCCTGAAGAAAACGTTAGGAACCGAGCATTTTGAAGATGTTGTTGGACAACTTCGGGGCATTAGCTCTGCACTGAAGTAACGGGACTTTTTTATTTCCCTAATAGTTGCATAGCTAATTAGTTTTAATAATTTGATTTATTTACAAAGGAGGATTACATGCCAATCTTGAACGTGAAAGTCAGCGGACAAAAGAGTATCGCTACGACTAAAGCCATTAATGAACTACTACTAGACCTTACCCACCGTATTCTGGGTAAGAAAAAGGAAGTTACTGCCATTGCCATTGAATATGTAGATACAGACTGCTGGTTTGTGGGTGGCAAGCTATTAAGCGAGCAAGGCAAGAACAGCATTTACTTTGATATCAAGATTACTGATGAGACCAATACCAAAGATGAGAAGGCTCAGTACATCAAGGAAGCATTTGAGGGTTTTGGGTCAATTCTGGGCAACCTTCATGAAGAGAGCTATATCTATGTGCAAGATGTTAGGGCTACTAGCTATGGCTATGGCGGTAAGACTCAGGAATATCGATATCACCACTAAACAAGTGTCGTGTTTCGAGACACTTGAGCAATCTAATAATTTCTGTTTAGACTAGCAGGAGAGTCTTCAAATGAAATCTACCATTATAACTATCCTTAAATACGTTATCCCATTTGCGATCTTGGGTGCCGGTTTCTATTGGCAGCTATGCTCCAACGATGCCCAATCTATTGCTTTTTCCAGGTCCGGGTGTTTGATAGTTTTATATGGAATTATTCTGGAAAGTTTTTATGTAATAAGAACTACCAATGAAGGAGCCACAATCCATAAGCAACTTACCATCATGGGGGAAAACGATTTAATAGAACCGCTAAAACTTCGTGATTATTTTAAAATACTGCCTACCCATTACGGCTTAATTTGGGTATGCATTGGGACAGTAATTTGGGGATATGGGGACATGATTAAGTGACAGAAATTTAGTTAACATTAGCCAACTCCGCCTGACCAGCCTTAATCTTCTGTCTAGCTCGTTCAGCTTTTACAGCCTGCTGATCGCGCTTTACACGTTCCTTCATTGACTTAAGCCTAGCTTGCTCTGGGCTTAATGGTTTTTGTGGGGCAATTTCATTGAATCTCATAGTTAACCAATCTGCAGCGGTTGATGTGGCACGTTTTTGGCTCCAAAGATAGCTTGAAACAACCTATATGCCTGAGCCTGGTTTTGGGCGTACAAAATGGTCTCCACCCACATCCCTGCTGCATTGACTGTTGCCTTATATCTTTTCATATAGATATTTAGCAAACCCGGTAGTCAACCACGCTTAACTTGATAATCCTCAATTTTAGGATCCCATATGTAGCTTAAGGATTCGGCATAGTCTTTGCCCACAAAAAGAAGAGTTTTCCGAATTTCATCAATTGAGACTCTATAAAGAACATTCTTTGCCTGACGGTCCGAGCAAAGCATAATTTCAGACCAATTTCGAGTTTTATCTCGTATTGCAAAAATTGCCCTGGAATGAATAAATTGATTGGCTAAATGCTTCACGGATATCTTGTCATCAAATTCGCGATCAAAAGAATAAAGCCTCTCAATATCAAAATAATTTAACTTAGTGAGAGACCTTCTATTCCATGGCACACAGCGCACTGAAACTCTGTAATCATCAGATTTTTTTGATGTCTTATCCCTCTCAAGTAAGGTTCGGACGATATAAAAAGAAATCATGAGTTCTTTTTCAAAAATGACCAAAGCACGGTCGCTCCAGCGCTTTGGATTTTTTACAGGCCTAAGTCTTCGAGCATGATCCAGAAGGTCTTCTCGCCAATAATAAGATTCAATCATTCAAAATAACCCCCAGAAGTGCTGATTAAGATCTTAATAGGATGTATTAATAATCATAAATTGGATCAAAATTGCTCTGCTTAGCAATATGCTGATATGCGCGGTCTACAGCCTGGGTTAAATCTACAAATAACGCCTTTAATTTTGCATCAAAAAGATTGATGTTTATTTCTCCAGTATGTACAAGCTGATTTCGATCGCTAACAATATTCTCTATAAGATCAAATAGACTTTCTTTTCTACCTCTATACGGCTTACGTAAAATTGCGGCAATATCAATTTTAGAATCGACATATCCAAAATTTTTTGCAATTATGCTTGGACGTTGGAATGAAAAAGATTCCGCTATTAATCTTTCCGCTTGTAGGCTGCCCGCAATCAATTGCTCAAATTCAACATGGCCAAGCTTTGCTTGCTTTAGTGCGGACTCTCTTTTCCGAGAGTAGCGCAAACAAGCAGTAAAAGTTGCTCGGAAATATTCTTCCCATGCCGCTATTAAATAGGGAACCAACATATTATTTGATAATAAGCGTGGATTTAATTCATCTATAAAAGGAAGTCCCGAAGGCACATCTTTTGCTAAGTCACCACCTAGGTTACGATGCTGCAGATAAAGCTCAGCTCGCTGAAGATTGTTGTGAAACCTCCAACGAGCAAGATAACAACCGGAGGACAACGGTGAAGGTGCTGCTCCATTTGGACGCCAATAGCGATTTTTGCCTGCATCACTTTCAAAATGACCGCCAAATAGATCCCTCAATAACTTCAAAGTTCTATTTTGCTGCAAAAGATCCCAATAACTTCTCGAAACTCTTGATCTTGTGAAAATCTTAATTGGACCTTTTCTTGTTTTATATACCTCCAACTCAACACCCGTCCAAGAGCGATAATCCTTTTCATCAAACCAGTAATAGCTTGCGATTTGATTGGGCGCTTTGAAAGCATTTTTAACTTTTTTATACCCAAGTAATTCAGTAATGTCTCTAACTTGAGGAAGGGTTGCTGATAATTTAAGAATGCTAATAGAGGTATAGCTCATAGATCAGTACAAGGTAATCATTGGTTGCGCTATAGCAAGCATACAACCAACTCATGCTTTAGATTTGAATCATCAAAATCTTTCTGTTAACGCCTAAATCCCACTCTTAGCCCAGCACTTGCAGCTTCAATCTGCTCATCAAGCTCTCCCGCTTCTACCGCTGCTTTAATAGATTCCAAAGCTTTTATTAAGGCCTCTCCACTAGCCACCTCCACGCTAGGCTTACCTTTGGCCAACTCTATAGTCCAGCTGCCATATTTCACGGCGACACTGGCATTCCCCCAATATCGTAGACACTTTTCATAACGCAATTTGACGTTGTTCGAACGCCATTGGACTTAGTTGGGCAAGATGCTTGTGACGCCTTACCCGATTGTAGAACTCTTCGATGTATTCAAAGATCTCTGATTTGGCTTGTGCCCTAGTGGGATAAATCCGTTTCTTAATTAATTCACTTTTGAGGCTGCTAAAGAAGGATTCAGCCACTGCGTTATCCCAGCAGTTGCCACGCCTGCTCATGCTCGGGCTTAATCGATTATCTTTGCACCAGCGGGCAAATGCATCACTACCGAACTGGCTACCTTGGTCGGAGTGGATGATAAGACCATTCTTAGGCTTTCTGCGCCATACCGCCATCGTTAAGGCATCCAGGACCAAGCGGGTTTCCATACGTGCTTGCATGCTCCAGCCAACCACTAATCGGGAGTGCAAATCAATCACTACCGCCAAGTACAACCAGCCTTCGTAAGTTCGGATATAGGTAATGTCGGTCACCCAGGCTTGATCAGGGGCATCATGGGTAAATTGACGTTGCAATTGATTGGGTGAGACTAGAGACGGTCTACCGATCCGATATCGCGGACGCTTATACCCGCGGATGGAGCGCAGTTGCGAGGCCTTCATGAGTCTTGCCACTCGGTTTTCACTACAGGCTACACCCGCTTCCCTGAGGTCATGGTAAATCCGCGGGCTGCCATAAATCCCCATACTCTGATCATAGAAGTAACGGATCTGTTCTGATAACTTGGCGTTCTCCAGAGCCCGGGGTGATTGAGGTTCTTTTAACCAAGCGTAATAGCCACTGCGGTGCACCTTCAGAACCCGGCACATGCTCAAAAGCCGGAACTCCTGGCGATGCTCTTTGATAAACGCGTACTTCACTCGGACACTTTGGCAAAGTACGCGGCGGCCTTTTTTAGGATGTCGCGCTCTTCAGTGGTTCGCCTCAGTTCTGCTTTGAGTTTGGTCATCTCGGCTTGCAGCGCTTTGATGTCTTCTATTGGTTTCTCATCTGACCCCTTGAGTTTTCGGGTCCAGGTATACAGCAGGCCGACAGGCACCCCCAAGCGTCTGGATACCTCAACTGCTGAATGCCCTTTATCTAAGATCTGCTTAACCGCTTCTAATTTGAACTCAGCGGTGTATTTGGTTCGCTTCATCACTACTCCCTTGATTCATTGTTGACAATATTAACTGTCTACTGAATCGGGGGAATGCCACACAGACTTTTCCCTCTTCACTTTGAAACCACCAAGGCTTGATGCGTTTGGGCACCTCCACCTGCTTGCGTATCCCTGTTTCACGATCTTTAACAGTTTTGTATTTCATCACTACAAATGGTGTTCCATCCAGCTGACTTTTAGCTAGTTGGATCTGCTCCCAGAGTTTGGATCCCAGCTTATTTCTGCGGATAACAATTGCAGGCATATTACGAGGCTTTTTGACTGCGACTAGTTTGAGATGACTTAATTGGCTCATTTGATTCTCCTATGTAGTTAATGGGTTCATTAAGTGTGTTTTCGGTATGGCGTTTTGGTCGACCTCTTTTTTCCTAATTAGAAAATCGGCTAATTTTGGATAGAAAAAATACGGTTTTTATTAACAAGGACTAAATATTTACGAGTCGCGTAATGAGTTGCATTGAGATGCGATTAAGAAATAAGTTGCAGTAAGAGATGCAGTTAGTTGCTGTATTTGGGGCAAATGAGTAGCTCTGAACAGCAACTCAAGTAACAGCAACTATCTTTTGTCTCTGCTACTCCTTGTATCTCAAGCAACACCGCGACTCCTTTCAACATTCAAGGAGATTAAAAATGAAAGAAATCACAGCCCGCTTATGGGAAAACAAAATGTACGGGACAACCTTTGGCAAAGGTCAATATCGCAATGCTATCTACAACGGCACATTAGAGATCCCCAGTCCTTATGCCAAGTATTTAGTAGATTTTGAGGAAGTTGAAGCTTGGTTTCACTTTCCAAAGAGTCCAGTGCATGTGGAAATGGCTAATCGCCTAGCTAACCCACCTGTTAATGAAGACGGCGTCTTGATGAGCTGGATCTATCGATACGAAGCTGGTATCAAGAGTGCTGTAGAGGGGTACGCAGCGTTAGATATGAACTACAGCAGAATTACCATCCAAATTGATGATACGGCGCATGGGATCAATGAATACTGGGAATTGCCTATTCGTAGCTGCATTGCCAGAATTCCCGGTAAACCCACGCCTGCACTGATAGCTACGACACAATCCGAGCTAAACACCCCTCAAAAACCGTCTACAAACGGCGTATTTTCCGGGGGATATAAGCAAGCACTAGCAAACCTACAAAAGCATGCTATCCAGTGATTTGAGGTGTTAACTAGTATCGTGGGGTTTTGTCGTCTAAATCCCACGATATTCAGAAGATTTAGCTAAATACTTATAAGCAAATACGGGTTAAGAAAATAACTATATTCTTAACCCGATTTGTAAGTCATTGATTTATGGAAGGTCTTTTTGTCCTGTTACGTGACACTTCGCAAACAAACTGAGGTCGACCTTTTGCCTTTAAGAAAACATACTAAAAACACGCATTTTATTTATGACAGGAGAACCAAATGGCACAAGCAAAAACCTTATCTCAAGCCGAACTTGATCAAGTTCTGGACTACGTTAGTATCAAAAAATACGCTTTGCGTGATCGCGCAATTGTTCTTACCAGCTTTCTCGGAGGACTTAGGGTCGCCGAAATAGCCTCACTCACCATGGGGGACGTAGTGAACCCCGATGGCACCATTAAAAACGAGATTCACCTAAGTGCAGCGCAGACCAAAGGAAAATATCCCAGAACGGTATTTGTATCTCAGCGCCTACAAACCGAGTTAGCCAATTACCTCACCACAAGACACGCCAAAGGCGCGGATATTCCCTTCTTTCATACAGAACATCGCCTGCGCTTTAGTCCAAATGGATTGTGTGTTTGGTTTCATCAGCTCTACAAAAATGTCGGTATTAGTGGTGGCAGCAGTCATTCGGGCAGAAAATTCTTTATTACGACTTTGGCTAATAAAGGAATTGGTGTGCGAATCTTAGCCTCGTTAGCTGGTCATCGGTCCATTGCGGTGACCCAAAGGTACATCGATGTCAATGATGAGCAAAAGAGAAATGCTGTGGAGTTGATCTAGGTTTTCAATAGAACAGTAAAATCACTGTATGAATTCTGAAAAGAAAATCATTATTATTGCTGGCCCTAATGGGGCTGGCAAAACCACCTTTGCCAAAGACTTCTTGCCTCAAGAAGCGCATACCTTTCGCTTTATCAATGCCGACCTCATTGCTGCAGGGTTAGCCCCGTTTAACCCAGAAGCTGTTGCTTTTAAAGCAGCTAGGCTAATGCTTGAAGAAATTGATCAGTGCACAGAGACAGGAGAAAGCTTTGCTTTCGAAACCACTCTATCTGGATCTCACTATCTGCAGCGCATCAAAAAATGGGAAAAACTGGGGTATACAGTCAAGCTCTGGTTTATAGCCTTAAGCTCACCAGAATTGGCAATTTCTCGCGTTGCAGAGCGGGTAGCGCAAGGTGGCCACAATATCCCCGAAGAGGTCATTCGCAGGCGTTTTACAACTGGATTGCGGAATTTACCCGAATACCAAAAGGCAGTAAACTCATGGGTAATGTTAAACGGTGATACTACCCCGCCAGAGCAAGTAGATTGCAGCTAACTATGAAAACTTTTACTAAAGATATTCGCAATTCCCCCGATCCTGATATCGCTGGATCCTACAATGCTATGCAACGTGCTGGCAAAGCAGCTATTGATCTAGCTATCCAAACCAATACGGCGATTGTGACTTCAATAAACGGTAAAGT
Organism: Polynucleobacter acidiphobus; assembly: GCF_003065385.1. Taxonomy (NCBI): domain Bacteria; kingdom Pseudomonadati; phylum Pseudomonadota; class Betaproteobacteria; order Burkholderiales; family Burkholderiaceae; genus Polynucleobacter; species Polynucleobacter acidiphobus. The sequence continues at coordinate 314,881 of NZ_CP023277.1, read as the reverse complement.
GGTACGCATTCCAGCTGCCGAACTGATTAAGCAAAGACAAGCTAATTCTTAACCAAGTACCCTCTGCTGTACTCATATTAACCAGCCCATCACCCGGCTGGTTTTTCATTTGTAGAGCGAAGTTTTCGCCTACGATTAATAGTAAATTCAAAACATTTCACTGAAAATTTTCACAATAATTTCACACTTAATTTTGCATGGAATTTTCAAACGGAGTTTTTTAGTGATTTTTTTTAAAAAATAAAATCACCCGCTAAGCCAATAAGCACGTGGCTTTGACTTTTCCGATTTTTGTGTCAAGGAAATAAAACAACATTCTGATTTGCACGAAAAATACGAAAAAAAATATACTGCTTTCGTCAACTCAACAAAGCGCGCGCTGCAATACCTTTTAAACCCAAGTTGGGTTGACACTTAACTTAACTAAGGAGCAGCACATGAGAATCACAGCAAATCAGAAGCATGAAATCGCTAGCGCGACATTGGTTAAACTCGATGCCCTAGCAACCCGTCGTCAAGTTTGGCAACGCGACTTTTACGACAAATCCAACAAGGGTCTTTATGCCCTTCTCTCCGAATGCCTCGGCATGTATTACGAGATCAAAGGCAGTCCTGCGGAGGTACGTACCGGACACATGGTTTACACAATATCCCGAGCACATGGTTTGCAGAGCGCATTCATTCCTTGCTGAACCATCAGACATATTTAGCGAAAACTCTGATGACTTGCTTATACCTATGTTAGCGGTATTTTTATAAGTTTTATAATTAAGGGATGATTTTATTACTTACCTCTCTGTTTGCAAGTCTCGTGGTTTGTGGACTTCTGATCCGCTACCGGGATTGGCATCTACGATTTACTGGGGATCATGACCTAGATGGTCCGCAAAAATTTCATGAGGAGGTTACCCCCCGAATCGGCGGCCTCGGAATTGCGGCCGGATTGATAACCGCAATCGTTGTGGGCTCGTTGACCAATCCCCCGTTAGCAAATTCTCTCGCCCTAATGATGCTTGCGGCCCTGCCCGTTTTTACCTTCGGAATTGCCGAGGACCTCACCAAACGCATCGGGGTCAAGGTGCGGCTCATGGCCGCATTCATTTCCGGGGCTTTGTTTCTGTTTCTCTTTGACATCGCTTCCATTCGTCTCGATATTCCGATCGTCGACAGCCTGATGGCCTACCCCGCGGTCGCTATCTTCTTTTTGGCGTTTGCCATCGCGGGGCTCTCGAATGCGTATAACATCATCGACGGTTTTAATGGCTTAGCGAGCATGGTGGGCATCATCGCGGCGACCGCTATTCTTTATGTGGCCCTTAAGGTTCAGGATCCGCTCGTCATCGGTCTTGCGTTCATCACGATCGGATCGATTGCTGGCTTTTTTCTCTGGAACTACCCCAAGGGCCTCATCTTTTTGGGCGATGGCGGCGCCTACTTGATCGGTCTTTTAATCGCGATCGCTTCGATCCTATTGGTGGTGCGCCATCCATCCGTATCGCCCTGGTTTGCGCTCATGGTCAATGCCTACCCGATCTTTGAGACCCTCTTTACCATCTGGCGCAGGGCCGTGCACCAGGGCCGCAACCCCGGGCTTCCCGACGGCGCTCACTTTCATAGTCTCATCTACCGCCGCGTGATGCGCTGGGTCTACCACGACGGCAAGCCCCACCAGTACCTGCGTAATGCCAAGACCTCGCCCTACCTCTGGATCCTCTCAAGCCTGGGCGCAATCCCCGCCATGTTATGGTGGGACTCGACCTCACTACTCATGATCTCGGCAGCGGTCTTTATTGTGTTTTATGTCTACGCCTACCGCACCATCGTGACCTTTAAAACCCCCGCGGTGATTAGCAACCGCCCCCCCCCGAAGTAAATGAATAAGGGGTTGCGCTTACAGCCCCTACCCAAGAATTCCGATGGTGATAGGCGCGATACATGGCATTAGCATGCCTCTCTTCACCTGACTCGGTCCCCATCTACCTAAAATAGGCTGGTTTAGGCAGCCTCCAAATGAGAATTAGTCCGTTTTGTAAAACACAGTGGATTGAGTGGTTTAATGAATTGAAATAAACCTAGGGCCTCTATCAATCGAGGGATCTATTTCCCAAGCCGCCTGCTACCCTCGCCCTCCTCAGGAGAGATATCGACAATCAGCGCCCTGCGGCGCCACTCTTGGTGCTTACGCAGCCCCGTCAGCGCCCGGTAGAAGGTCCGACTCAGGTCGTCATGGATGCGGCGGGTCTTATCGATCTGCATGAGTTCGAGTAGGCGCTCCTCTTTGATTTTGACAACAGCTTCCTGAATCGCGTCGTATCGCTTAAAGTACCAAAGAATATTCTGGGCGCTCTTAATAATCCGCTCAAGCGCATAGCTGGCGAGCGACTGCTCGCCACCGTTCTCGAGCTCGATGTAGCTTAGAACCAGCTCATCGATCGAGGGCTCTGAATCAAAGCAGTTGCAGCTCAGCCCAAGCTCAACGATCTCACGGTAAATTTCTGGGTGCTTTGAATGGATGGTCCGGTACTGCTCGCTTGTCAGAAATTTGCCTTGGAACTTTGAAACTATGGCCAGCCTCGACTCCTGGACCTTTGCCTCCTCCATCGTCACAACAAGTCCCCTCAAAAAGAATGCGAAGGTCTCGTTATTGAAGCGAATGCCGTAGTCAGAAAAATCGTAATCATTAATAGGCGCATTCATGGCGCGCAAGAAGGAGGACTGCTCAAGCTTTTCGAGTCGCAGCTTTTTCCAAGTAATCGTGGCAAGTTCTCGAACGATTGCGCTCTCGGCAATATCACGCGGATCAAAGTCGCGGATAAATTGCTCCTCAAGCTCCCGAAACGCGGACTCATCTTCGCCGGGCAAAACAATCATCGATGAGTAGACGCCGGTCCTTAAGGCATTCCGGGAGCTCGCTCTCTTACCCTCCTCACTTTTGGGCCCGCCGGAGCGTCGTGATTTGGTAACGGGGGCAGTCTTCGCCATCTACTTACCTTTACAAAATAACCTCACGCCAGGTCCATCGTCAGGTGTGCCGATAAATTGAATGCCTGCCTTCTCAAAAGTTTTCTCAATAACTTCTAATGTTTTCGCATGCGTACCAGGCACACCCTCGAGCGACTCCAAGCGCATCAGTGTTGAAAAACCGAGCCCTGATTTTTCTGCCAAGTCCTTACCGCTCCATCTAAGCATGGCCCTAGCAGCACGTATTTGATCGCTTGTAATCAAGTAATTTTTACTATATTATTAATAATAAATACTAATTAATTAAAAATATTTATTACTAAGGTGATAAAAAATGCTTATTAATCATGATTTTGCACAATCTATAACCAAAAGTCCAGTCCGAAAAAGATCGCTGACAGCAAATAAGTCCAATCCAGGGTTAACCAAATCCAAGAAGCAAAAAGACTTAAATCAAGATTACAAACTTCTTCAAGAAACCATCGTCAAGATTGAGGGTGCCTATGCAGCATCTACTATTAGGGCCTATCGGGCAGACTTTACTGATTTCATAAACTTTTGCCATAAAAGGAATGCAAATGCACTACCCGCTCAGCCAAGTTTAGTGGTTCAATACATTTCAAAATTATCTGAATCTAGCAGAGCCTCTGCGAGCATTAGACGAGCCCTATGCGGGCTATCTGCCATTCATAGACTTAATCGACTCGATGACCCCTCAAAGGATCCGGATGTCAATCTAGAGATGCGCAGAATGCACCGCAAGCTAGGGCGGTCAGCCAAACAGGCTCTCGGCATAAATGGGGATTTATTAGACAAGCTTCTTTTGGCTACCGAAAACTCAATTAGAGGAATTCGGGATCGGGCACTGCTACTGGTAGCTTATGACACGCTATGTCGACGAAGTGAGCTTGCATCTCTAAAGGTGAAAGATGTGAAGATCAATATTAAAAATGGTAGCGAAAGTGCATCCATTCTTCTAAGAAAAAGTAAAACCGATCAAGATTCGTCGGGAAAATGGCTGCATCTAAGCCAAAGAGCTTATCTAGCCCTGCTAAGATGGATAGAAAAACTTTCCAAGGAACAGGAATACCTCATGGTTGGCATTGATCGCGGAGGAAGAATTTCACAGAGCGCACTTGGCTCTGGGCAGATTAACCGTATTTATAAACGAATTGCTAAAAATGCCGGTCTTGAAGACGGGCTTATTGAACAGATCAGCGGTCACTCCATGCGCGTTGGCGCTGCTCAGGATTTACTAAATTCTGGAGCAAGTATGCCAATTATTATGCAGCGGGGTAGGTGGTCAAAATCAGATACGGTGATGAGGTATCTGGAATTTAGCAATGCAATCGCTTAAACTTTCGAATATTAAATGCAGTATTTCAATTAATGCAATTACTATTCTGAATAAAAAACCTGCTCATCCTTATGGTCCTCAATGAATTCAAAACGAACTGTTTTTTCAATTGCCTCCATTAAGGGTACTGGCGGAGTAAATCCAGTTGAGTCTACGGCTGATTCATATACTGAATTAGCGCAAAACTTTTTAACTCTAATTGCACTGATAGGAAATTTTCTACCTGTAATTTTTGCAACCAAATCAAAGCTAGATCCAATTAACCACCCCAAAGAGAATGGCAATCTAAATTTAATCTCAGAAGACCTCCCTAATAAATTATTGACATGGACTACAAGAGCATTCATTGTGAAATCAGGCTTATCAATATAGTTAAAGATATGCACCCCTGGTTTGAAATTTAATGAATACTCAATGAATGCCGCGACATTCTCAACATAGGCCATTGACTTTCGGTTTAACCCATCCCCAACCATAACAAACTTACCGGAAGCAATTTGTCTAAGCAAATTAAAGACATTACCCCTATTTCTCTCTCCGAAAACCACGGTTGGACGAACAATGACTAGGGTCCGATTTTGAGGGTCTTCAGCCTGCCATTGTTTATAGACCTGTTCCGCCTCCCATTTCGTACGTCCATAATCGTTAAAAGGGATAATTTTTCCATACTCATTCGTGTCATTTTGTGAGAAACCATATATCGCAACAGTGCTGGTAAACACAATCGTCTGCACACTTATCTCATTCGCAATGTTACAAATATTTTTAGCGCCTCCAATGTTGACTTCGTCATAAAGACTCAACGGACGAACATCATCGCGATGTTCAGCGGCTAAATTGATTATTGCTGATGAGTTAGAAATTGAGGCTCTAAGTTGTTCAGCAAATCTAACATCACCCAATTTATTTAGGTCCGGGTACGCTTTACTTTGCACCTTATCAATAATTTCAATGTTTAGTTGTTCGTTATTTTTTAGCCGACGTACTAATCTTGTCCCAATAAATCCACTACCACCAATGACACTTATAGTCTGCATAAAGTATTGATCCTGATATTTTTATTCTAAATTTAGTGCAAGAACTAAGATAGCACCACTCCAATTGGTTAACCAAAACATAAAAGTACAACTTATGAGATATTGCACCCTGTAGTCTATTTTAAAAAAATATCCTTTATCACTATATTTAAACGTAATTTATTTGAACATGGCATCTATTACGTAAAGTTTTCAAAATTTAGTTAATTCATATCTAATGATACCTTAATTATTATTAGTAGGTTCATTACATTAATACTCTATTTATGGAAATTTACTTATCTCGAAGAGCTGTGTAGGAGTGATTTTTTGAAAACACGATTCTTCCCAATATTCCGTAACTAAGTAGTTCTTAACCAAAGTCAGAATTAATAATTCTAAGACTACAGGCCATATGAAAATTTGATTAAATAGCGAGTTGCTATGCATTACTAAAATCTTGATAAATGTCTAAAAATTGGTTAACTGCCCCTTTTTAGATTATTTGTAATCTAGATGTAGGAATATAATGAATAGTTTTATGAAGCGCCCGATACAATACAATTTCTATATCAAAAGTAAGATAAAATTTAATTTAAAAATTTATTCAAGTAATTATCATGAATTAAATTTGCACTCACATAGGCAGAAAGTATGAAACTTCTAAAAAAATGGCGTGATCAGGGTTACTATTTAAACTATGGGGAGAGAATAATCCAGAATTATGCTAAAGAGCTCTATCAAAGTGACTCACTGAAGGTTATAGACCTAGGATGCGGCGAAGGAAGGGATTTGAAGATATTTCGAGAAATTGCAGGTCAAGCCAATACTGAGCTCTATGGGATCAATTTTATGCCTGTCGATGGAGTGGAGATTTCCGATATTGATTTAGAGTTTGAACGACTCCCCTATCAAGATAATTTTTTTGATGTTTCTATCTGTAATCAGGTATTCGAACATTTAAAAAATTGGCTTTGGGTTCTACATGAGCAGGTACGAGTTACTAGAATAGGGGGGCATTTAATTGTTGGGATTCCAAATATGGCCGCATTTCATTGTAGATTGCAGCTTTTAACAGGGATTCAACCTAGTTGCGTCAAGGCGGATGATGCGCATGTTCGGGGTTTCACGCTTCAGGAATTTAAAAGAATCATTGATGGGATCGGTGGTTTACAGATTAGATCCATAGATGGGGCTAATATGTATGGGGCTCCCCCATATTTAGCCACTAAGCTTTCTAAATTGTTCCCAAGCTTAAGTGTCTCAATTTTTTATTTGATTCAAAAAACAGTATATGATGTGAATATAATAAATATCTTAAAAGAAAAAAATTTAGAAACTAATTATTTTCTTGGAAAATAACGTCAATTGAATAAGTAGATTTATATAGGAATTCCAAATTTTTTTATTTAAGCAACTGCTTTCAGGCCTGTATTAGAAGTTAATATTTCCCAAATTATTAATATTAAAATTAGTTTAACTAAAATTTAATTTAGACTTATTTCACAATTTCGATATTTTTCGGAAGTAAAATTTTATCAATAAAATTTTTAAAGTTAAAGTTCAAAAAAACATAAATAATTCACTCGATGAATGGTAATATTAAATACAATTCAATGATTAGAAGACAATTTCTTTTGAATTAAAAAACCCACTGTCTCAGTAGAAATATCTGCAAGACATTTAATATCACCTCGCCCACAACGATTTGGAACTTGCCCTAAATAATTTTTTAAACACGGTCTGCATTCCAATTCAATTTCGGCAACTGAGCTATTCGGATTAATAGAACCCCATTTTGAATAAAAAGCGGGCCCGAAAATTCCAATGACTGGCATACCCTGACTTTCTGCTAGATGAAGTAAGCCGCCATCGTTACCCACAAAAAAACCTTTTACATTTCGGAATATCCACAACCATTCATGCAAGGACCAGGATCCAATATTATCCAGTGCGCTATATCCCTCCCTTGCAAGACTGTGTTTTAGTGAAAGCTCATCTGGCCCGCCGGCTACAATAATTTCACAAATTTGATTAAACCTTGCAATCAGTTCTATGTAACGCGAAATTGGCCATCTACGATAGTCTGCATTAGAACTAGAACCAGGATAAATGATCAAGACTAATTTATTTGAGCCTGAAAATTGATTTACAAAACTCATCAAACGCCTAGTCGGCAGAAAGCCAATCAATAATTCTGGGAGTTCAGACTTATATTGAGTTATTCGGCCTTTATAATGGCCGATAATCTGATTCACAAGATCAGAGAAAATCAGCTTTTCATTTCTAATGGGATCATAGGGAATAGACAATGAAAATTTTCTTCCTTTAAGTGGAGTAACAAACCCTGCATTAACTTTACCGAAAAAGGAGATTAATTCTGAGAATCTGTAATATTGGTCAAAATCAATAATCAAATCATATTTACAAAAATTGAAAGTATTCTTTATAAGAAATGTAAACAAATGAAATGGCGAGGTTGGTAATATATAAATGTTATGAATGAATGGAATACCTGAAAACAGTTGGGGAGCAGAGCGAGCGCTAGTAAACCAGTCGATCTGGACATCATCAAATGCTGAATACAACTGTCTAACTGCTGGCATTAGACAGACCGCATCTCCCATGGCTGATAACTTAATAATAAGTATTTTCTTTGGTTTTTCATACAATGCTATCTTTTTACTAATAAAAATAATGATGGATGCCAGCATTTTGTCAAAAAACTTCATGACAGTTAGTTTCATACTTGACTGGCCCTTAATTCAAGTATTTTCATCATTTTGCCGAGTACTTTCTCTACTTCAATTTCCTGCATGCATATATTATTGTTACAGGTATACATCCTCCCATTAATACCAAGATAAGGGTCATAACATGGAGAACATGAGGAATCGCTTCGAATTGCATACTGTTGCTTCCCAATTGGCTTGGCTGCCTCAACTTGGGTTGGGCCATACAATCCTATTGTTTTGGTCTGCATAGCCGCACCCAGGAACATCAACGAACTATCATTCCCAACATATAGGGTAGCTAGCTTTAGAATCAAGGCTGTTTCTGAAAAACTAGTTTTTCCTACAAGGTTAATAATTTCTTTAGGTTCAAGTAATTTACATAATCTAATTACGAGCTGCTCATCCGGTTGTCCATAGCCAAGGATTACAAAAGGTAAGGGTGAACGACGAATCAATTCTGCATAATTCTCAATAGGCCATAATCTATTATCTGCTGGCGAGTGAGGGTTGCCACCCCCAGGATTACAGGCAACAAACCGTTCTGGCAATATTGAGAGAAGTCTTGGTGGCAACACATCGATCTGTGGGTAAAATTCTAAGCATTCTGGATCTTTAACATTGAAGCCACCAAGTCGTAATAATTTGCACTCCTGTAGCGTGCGATTCACATCAAAGCGATAAGGCATATGATTAGTAAAAAATGGATTCAAGCGAGAACTGAAGCCATAGATTTTCCTAACACCCGCGAGCCGGCAGATGATTTGAAACACAATATTTCTATGCAGGATAAATGCCACATCATATTTTTCTTCTCGAAGTTTGAGTATTAGCCTAAAGGTTTGCCAAAGATCGAGCCATCGATTTCCTGATGGAATTAAAGAAATAATATGATGTTTTGTAATTGAAGGATTATTCAAGGTCACACTACTACATTGTTCCATAACAAGATGGTGAACCTCATTATCAACTGCCAGAAGGCCAAATATAGGTGAAGAAACAAGGACATCTCCGATGGCCGACAGTTTAATTACTAGTATTTTGCGCAAAATATCAAGCTCCACCTCAAAATTATTTAAATTAGCCTTACAGTAAATATGCTCAGCCGTAATATTATCAACTTATATTCGATAATTGTTGTAACATACGGTGACAACATTAGTCAAATTCAAAATGGAAAGTAAATATAACTGATATTTAATGGGATCTTGCAATTAATCTTTGATCTTTAAGTTTTAACTGCTAATCTATTCTAAAATCTAGTCTAAGCTGCAGTCGAATTATTTTTTAACCTCATAAGGGTTCAAAACAAACCTCCTCATACTGTCTCTTTAGTTTCGCTTATATGGTAATCCCCCCACAGGTTAACCGTCCTCAGAGGTAGAATTTTCTCTAATAGAGGAGTTCTGCATGAAGCGTTCTAAATTTACCGATAGCCAAATCATGGATGCCCTTAAACGGGTTGATGCTGGCTTGGGTGTTCCTGATGTTTGCCGAGAGCTCGGCATTAGCTCTGCCACCTTTTACAAGTGGCGCGCCAAGTATGGCGGCATGGATACCTCGATGATGGCTCGCATGAAGGAGCTTGAAGCAGAGAACGCCCGCTTAAAGAAGATGTATATCGAAGAGAAGCTTAAGGCGGAGATCGTGACCGAAGCCCTCGCAAAAAAGTGGTGAGGCCATCTCACAGACGTGAGATGGCCCAGCGGGCAGTCAGAGATAAAGCAATCCCCATTCGTTTGGCTTGCGAAGCTTTTAGGGTTAGCGAGTCTTGCTATCGCTATGAGGCCAAGAGTAATGCCGAGAACGAGCAGATTGCCAACTGGCTGATCCGATTGACGGATAACAACCGCAGCTGGGGCTTTGGGCTGTGCTATTTGCACCTTCGCAATGTCAAGAACTTCAAATGGAACCACAAACGCATTTACCGGATTTACCGGGAGTTAGAACTGAACCTGCGCATCAAACCCCGCAAGCGTTTGGTACGGGATAAGCCCGATGCCTTGGTGGTGCCGCTCGGTATCAACCAGGTGTGGTCGATGGATTTTATGCATGACCAGTTACAAGATGGCAGATCCATCCGCCTCTTTAACGTGATTGACGACTTTAACCGGGAAGCTTTGGGCATTGAGGTGGACTTCTCGCTGCCATCCGAGCGCGTAATCCGCGCTTTAGATCAGATCATTGCTTGGCGCGGTAAGCCTGCCGTTATACGAGCGGACAACGGGCCAGAACTGGTGAGCGGCAGACTGATGGAATGGGCAGCCAAACATCAGATCCATATTACCCATATCCAACCCGGTAAACCACAGCAAAATGCGTATGTCGAGCGCTTTAATCGCACCGTGAGGTATGAATGGCTATCGCAGCATTATTGGCAAAGCGTAGATGAAGTTCAAGAGTTTGCAACAGAGTGGATGTATAAATATAACCATCAACGTCCAAATATGGCATTGGGCGGTATTACCCCGAAACAGCGACTAGCCATGGTTGCTTAATGAATCCTACTTCTGGGTTCGGTTAAAAAATGGGGGGATTACCATATGATATCAATACCAATCAAATTAATTATGCAGCAATACTTTGAACATAAATAGTTACAATAACAGGAATGTTCACGACTTGCCTTAATTTACCCCCCCCTTTTTTTTGCATATGTGCCTGAATGAGGAATTTTTGGGTGTAATTAGAAAATTATGTTGAATGCTTATTTAGGCGAGCTAAAACTATTAGCGTATACCACATTAAAATATCTTGCTTTCCACCAGAAATAACAACTGATAAAACAGCAGCCATTCCAAATAGACTAACTTTCCCAAAAACTACTTTAGTCAATACCGCAACTATTATTACTGTCAATGGAATGCCAACTTCGTAAATCAATTCAAGTAGCATTGAACCCGGATAATCATATGGGAAATCGCCTGGCATCGGTAGAAGTTCCCACCTATTACCAAGATAAGAATGAAATCCATTACCCAGATATAAATTATTTAAGCCTTGCTCAATTAAGATAGTAACGGCAGCATTACGTCCATCAACTCCACCTGCATTTAGCGCAATATTTAATTTATAGATTAATGGCTCCATGAAAAAAAATAATGCCAAAAAAATAAATAAAATTGAAATAAAAATTACTCTTAAACTTATCCTAATATTTTTCAAAAATACCAGGATAACAGCGATAAACGGTAAGATTGCTCTAGTTGCCTCTTGAATTATTGAACAATAAATTAAAACCATCACGAAAAATATTACGGATAATAAATTTCTTTTAATGAACCAATAGGAGCCTGCCATCAAAGTAATATAATAAGAAAAGAGTCCCTTTTCATTAAAAAGTCCGACATTACCATCTGATGCTATTAATAACTTTTCTGGAGTTTTTAGTATCACAAATCCAATAGCAAGCAATATTGCTAAAAAATAAACTGAATGATAGTCTTTTTTAGTTTTTTCACGTATGGCCTGAGCTAAATAAAAAAAAATAAATATGAAAAAAATTGTTATTATCCCAAAATAATAACTATAGTGAAATATTCCCGCCCCATCATTGAGAGTAGTCAAAGCAAGTGAAAAAGATAATACTAGTATTAATATGAGATAAAGGAACTCTATTTTTTTTTCTATAAATACTGCTGCGGTACCCATAATTCCATAAACAAGGATTGGCAATGATAATAGACCAAACTTAATTGTCCATATTTGACAGGCAAAGGTAAGCGTCACAAAAAAAAAATCGATATAACTAGCTTTTATTTTCATTATAAATATAAAAATTTTGTGGCTTGATCACTCCAAACAACTATTAATATAAATTCTAAATATTTTATTAAGCTTCTTATTATTAGAAAGATTTACCATCTTACTTTACAAATTTGGTGAATTCAACCACGAAGTGCAACTTTGAACAACTAGGTAAGGAGGCTAAGGATGTTTTAGTATCCAAAGCTTCTAGACCTGCAAGTCAAAGTCGCCATGACCTATCAACACCTTAGCCAAACTGAACGATATCAGATTTATATCCTCATGAAAGACGGAAAAACCCAAAGCCAGATAGGCCGAGCTTAGAATGATCCAAGAACAATTAAATAACAGACCCAGAGAACGATTGGGATTTAAAACACCAAGTGAAGTCTTTAGTCAATCTTTAAACCGTGTTGCACTTCGTGTTTGAATCTACGTTTATTAATAAAAATTTTAATTTGAATTATGAAATTTAGACTTTAAAAATTTAGGTAATTAAATATAGCTTTATAATCAATTAATTCTCAGATTAATAAAGAGAATATCTATCTATCAATGTTATTACCTAAGAAATACCGATCCTTAGGATGTGAAAAGTCCATTTCCTGTCCAAGAAGAATTGATTGATAATGGGATTCTCTCGAAACAATAGAAAAATATCGAATTAACTTAAACATCCTGATTGCTCCAAAAATAAAAGCAGAGGCGCGGATCATCATGTTTATATATTTGGCAAATTTTCTATATTTATAAAAATTTCGTGTATTAACAGAACCCACATCAGGAAATTGGTCACACTGTAAACCAGACCGGCGCAAAGTCAGCTGAAAATTTTCTTTACTGTCAAACGGATCGAGAACCGTGTCGCCGTAGACTACAAGTGCTCGCCTCGCTGTAGGACTAATGTAAGAGCCGTCATTGAGATAATTAAAACCATAAGGTATCATTTGATAGATCTGTATACCATTTTCCAAAAGTAATGCTATATAACTTGCAACAAGCTCTCTTAATGAACTATTAGAGGTTAGCGAGGTGCGACTCTGATGTTTCGAGAAATCATCTGGTTTCTTTGTATCAATTCCACTGTAATGAAAAAAATACAGGGGCTCTCCATTCACTAAGAATTTTCCATTATTTTTTGATAAAGTCCGTTCATGGATATTCCAATAAGCAACATTTAATCCCGCAATTTTTAAGATTTCAACTTTAGAAAAATAGCATGGTACTAAATCAATCCATTTTTGATCGACAAAAGTTCCAAAAGCAGTATCGTTAAAACATAATTTCTCACACCTCGACTTCCACCAGCAAAGAAATTTTTTAACCTCATCACATTTTTTGATTGCTATAAAACCCAAATTAAATACTCCGGTTCTCAAAAAATCGATATCTGATGGCCGCAATCCATCCATAATTGGTGTTGTACTATGTGGTGTTAAGAGGATTGAACTACGTTGCAACGCATCTTGTATTGGCGTTAGTCGTTCATACACAAATACATCAGGATCTAGATAAACAACTCTGTCATTAATATTATTAATTACATATTCTAAAAAAAAAGGTTTTAATGCTGTATTAAATTCGGTAATATCATATTTAAATGCCATCTCATGGATACTTTGGATCCCTATGTCCTCCGCAAATATATAATCAAATTCTGAGATATATTCTAATTTTTCCTTGCACGATGCTTTTTTGTCTGCAATCAAAACTAAAAGAGCCCCATGATCTGCTTTTTTGACTGAAAGTGCTAAGGTCTTTGCGTAAGCCAAATAATTTGCAGATATTATTGTTACTATTTTCATATAATTTTACACTTTCATTTTGCATATAAAATTATATGCATGAGCACAAAACCCAGACATTAATCCGAGTGTCATTCTGTTCACAAAGCCCGACTTTCGATTACTTATTTCTGGATTACAATTCATAATATGTAGACCACAACTTTCTATTAAAATTTCAGCAGTTTTTCTTGTAAAAAATCGAAGGTGCGTAATATCCAATATTCCTGCAGACTTATACTCAAATTGATCAGAAAAAATCAATGGAGCTAAAACTGAAATATGACGGATATTTGGTAATGCAATCAAAAAAATTGTATTTTTGGTTGCTAACTTTTTACATGCATTTAACAAATTTTCAGGATCACTGAAATGCTCAAGTACGTGACTTAAAATTATCACATCAAAAGATCGATCTAGAATTGGAAGTAATTCAAATACGTCACCTATATAAAATTCATTTACGGAATCATTCCTCTTAAGCTTTTCCTGGAGATCAGGGCGAAGCTCAATACCAACAGTAAAACAATTTGGGTTAATTTTTTTTAGCTCTGAAAGATTACTGCCACCTCCACATCCGATTTCAATTGCTGATTTAAATTTATACTCCCTTATCAATTCAATAAGTTTTGATTTTGGATCCTCATAATATTTTATGAATTGAGGAGTGTTTTTCTGAATATGGATGTTTACTTTGCTCATTTCAACCTCTTAAAACTTCTTTAAGTCTATGTATTCTTTTATTATCAGAGGGCAACTTTAAAGGCATTCCAAACCTAATTAGCTCCAAAAATTTATATTTATCTTGAATAGATATCGAGTAGCAATATCCAAAATCCTGATAACGTTCATCAAGAAAAAATTGATCATATATTTGGAATACGAGCTTACCTAAAAGAGATGCTTGTAATAAAGCCGTGGAACTTATTGAACAGAACATGAAATGCTTATCTAAAGTAGACTGAAGATCACTTTTGTCTAGAGATGATTTGTCTATCACTCCATTAGCAATAATGGTTTCGGAGGGATGGGGTTTGTACTTAAAATTTATCCCGAATTCCTCACATAATTTTTTTATATTTCCCACCACACTAATATAAGCATCATGTTTATCTGAATAATACCTTGACCAAGGTTGGCCAAAAAATAAAAGTGATTTGCGATCCTGACAGGATGATTGACTCAATGAAGTAAAGGGATATCCTATTGAGATCGGATTTGTTGACCCGCTGTCAAGCAGTATTTGTCGCTGATAAATATCATAACATAATATTATATCTGCATATTTTCCATCATTAATATCAGGTATTTTTCTTGAAAATAACCCGTGTTGAATGCAGAAAGTCTTTATACTCAAATCTCGAGCAGAATAAATGATCAACCTCTCGAGCGGTAAACTGTCATTTGAAACTACAACTTTTTTTATATTATTTTCATTTAAAATATTCGATGTAAACTTTATAAGTTTATTAAATTTCTCTATATCACAATTAAACCAGCAGTTATACAAATTTTTCGTTAAAGTATAGTTAGAAATATATGGAATACCTAATTTTTTACACTGAATAGCATCCCCTAATCCACCTAGACACAGTATCTCATTATTATCAAAAACTTGACGTAATTCGCTTAAATTAGATGTTCCGATTATGAGGGCTTTTGGCATTGACTGAATGCCACAATTGTTGTTTAGGATCGATGATAAAAACTGAGAAGGCTTTTTTTTATATTTTTTTATTATAAGTTTAGGATATAAAAAAGATTTACCTCCGCTATTTAGAAAGTCAAAGACTCCACCCCATACATTTGACCCAAATCTAAATTTGTTACTATATTCAATCATTTAGGATTCTTTTTAAGCAAGACTCCAAGGGTATTAACCATTCCGTATGGAAATCCAGGCGTTATAAGGCTATCAAACCAATCTACAAATTTCTTCACATCAGGGTTCTCGTAGTGCTTGGCAAATTCTTCTTTATACGTTTCGAAACCATAACCTCTAGCAGCTGATGCGATGATTGCATTTTGTCTAAAAAAACCAAAAGTATTTATTGATACCACCTCAAAGTTAGCAAAATTCGCAATACTATTTAATTCTTTGATTCCCGAACTCGCGTAAAAGTTTTTACCTAATTTTGTGTTATCGTCATTGTAGCCAAATATATGCTTGTCTAATTCAAACCTTTCTTGAGCAATTGTATAGTTATCATCACTTCCTATATCGAATAGAAAATATCCACCAGGCTTTAGAACATCGACCACTTTCGGCAGTATTGCAATCCAGTTCGGGAAATGCGGTATTACCCATCTTGTAGCCACTGCATCAAACGAACCATGCTCGACCAAAGCCTCGAGAGCGAATATATCCCCCTGAATAGTCTTAAGTGTTTCATGCTGACAACTAGCCTTTAATTGCTCAAGCATTTGCAAACTTATATCGACTGCAGTTACATCATGACCATAATTAATTAGTCGACGAGTTATCGCTCCAGTACCGCAACCAAGATCTAATATCTTTGATTTTCTAGTCAATTTCGTCACTAATATGTTTAAATATTCATCGGTTATTTTAGATGTGTAGTCAGAAGTTGATTTTGTTGCTTCGTGATATCTTCTCGCAACCTCGCCAGATTGCCAATAATTAAATTTAAACTTTTTTAATGCGGTTCTTATTCCAATCATTTCAACTCCTTTAATTCAATTTTTCGATCTGCCATATTTGCAACTTCATCGCTGTGTGTAACTATTAGCAAACATGTCGTACTCTTTATTAGTAGTAGGTTATTCATAATTTCGACGGCTGAAGTTGGGTCTAGTGCACTTGTCGGCTCATCTAATATCAATAATTCCGGGCAACGATATAAAGCTCTTGCTAATGCTATTCTTTGTCTCTGCCCTCCTGATAAACTAACGCCGCTCACTCCGATTATTTGATCAATTCCATTTGGTTGAGATTCAATTACATTATGTAGACCAGTCATATTAATTGATCTGTCTAAAAGGTCCTTGTCGACACAACCTCTTCTTAAGGTAATGTTATATTCTATGCTTTCACTGAAAATGTAAGATGATTGCGGTGCGTAGCCAACACATATTTCATTACAACTAACTTCTACACCGTTTTTGTGGTATCTAACACTTCCCAAATTTGGAGATCTCAATCCAATGATTAAATCAAGAAGTGTTGACTTTCCCGCTCCGCTTTTACCAATTATCGCGATCACCTCTCCAGTTTTAAATTCTTGGCTAAAGTTTTCAATTATTTTTTTTTCGCCAAGCAAAAGGCTTACCCCCACCATCTTAATTTCAATTTCATTAGATAAAGCTGATTCTTTTTTTTTGTCAAAATAGCTTTTTCTTACATCTAATTCAAGCCCGTCTGTAATTGTCTTGATGGCATCTTTAGAATATTTCAATGAATTAAACGAATTTGTGATCCGATGCATTGAAGGAATTAGTTTTATAAGTATTCCCGTAAATATTGTTACAAAAGCAACAATATCACCACCCTCTTTATTTTGCGTCGATGTTGCCAGATAAATTATTGTCAAAAAAGCTATTAGTTCTAGCAAGTTTTTTGGTATTTGCTGCAAATAAACATGTTTTTTCAGGAGGTCAAATGTGATTTGTGTTCGATTTCTAAATTCATTCTTTTGACGCTCTTGTAGAGAATATAAAATTGTTTCCTTGATCGCTTCAAATGTAGCCTGAATTCCTTCGATTCTTTCTTTTTCTAGGATTTGACGTATTCGACCCCATTTTGTCAACAAATTTCCAGTTATTTTATTATTTAAACTCCAATATAAAAATATTACAGAAGAAAAAATTAAAGCGCCACTCGGATTTATAGTTATGAGAGCGATTACAAGCAATCCCGCTAAAATACTTTCGGTTAATAATGTTACTGTGGGCAGGAGTCCATTGTCGATCAACTGATTAATTTCACTTGTTAAATTTCTTAGAAAATAGGAGGATCCTTTTTTATCAAAATAACTATACGACTGGGATGTGTACTTCAAAAAGAGCTCACTGGACACATTAACGGCAGTATTAAATACGAGCGTCTGCTGGAAATATGTGGCCAGTAATGATGCCACCGCCTTGGTTATTGTTAATAAAACAATTAAAGCTACTAATAATCCAGAAATACTATCTTGCAATATATTAATTTCTAAATATTGTTCAATTTCCTCTATAAATTTTAATTTATTTTGATCATCTAGGAGTATTTTGATTAAATAATAAATTACTCCTAGAGAAAAGATTTCAAAGAGGCCTACTGACGTAGTTAGAACTATTGTCAAAGTCAGCAGCCCTGATTTATTATTTTTTTTTATTAAATTAATTACTTTAAGGAGCTCATTCATTTGACTTTGGATTAATGCTTTATAAATATAAGTTTTTATCTAATTTTAATTAAATTTATTTTTTAAAATTTGAAAGCCATTTTATTTTCAGATTTATTTTGAAATATCGATTTTTTATTAAAAAATTAACTTAAAGTTATATTGACCCAAGAGGCTTTACCATTCCGCGCAGTCAGTAACTCAAGAGTGATTTATTTCTAAAATTTCCCATGAAACAGGAGTTCCAATATCTACACTTGACTTTAGAATAGCTCCAACTATTCTTTCCATATGCTTGGGTGCAATACCAAATCCAGGTCTGATACTTCGAATCGCATCTTTAGGTATAGGTTCGCCAGCCTCAAGCGATTTAACAAAATAAAGCGACCGTCTAAACTTGGCACTTCCTTGCTCGCTGGATTTGCGTCCATAATCTATATTGCCTAAAGCTTTCCATGCAGTTTTTAGACTGGTAACAAGGTTAGCCAATTCGACAGGCTCCAAGCTAAAGCTGTCATCTGCCCCCCCACCGCAACGATCAAGTGTGAAGTGCTTTTCTACCAAACTGGTTCCTAGTGCCACGCTGGCAATCGCAGTCGTGTTGTCTAACGTATGATCAGACAAGCCCGTAACCAAACCAAAACGCTCGATCATGTCGGGGATAGTTCGAAGGTTGTAATCCTCTGCGGGTGCAGGGTAGCCGCTTACGCAATGCAACACCGCAAGCTCTTTGCAACCACCTTCGCGGGCGGCTTGAATGGCTTCGGCAATTTCTTCCGCATCGGCCATGCCTGTGGAAATAATTATTGGTTTACGTGTACTAGCCGCATATTTAATAAGTGGTAGATCTACCGCCTCAAAAGACGCAATCTTGTATGCAGGGGTGTTAAGGTCTTCTAACAGGTCAATGGCCTTGTTATCAAAGGGCGAGCTGAAGATGGTTATACCGAGCTTACGAGCATGTTCAAACAAAGGCTTGTGCCAATCCCAGGGAGTGTGTGCCCACTCGTACAACTCATATAGAGTACGTCCCGCCCAAAGCCCGTCATTGATCTGAAAGTCAGGCAAATCACAGTTTAGCGTGAGCGTGTCAGCCGTGTAGGTTTGCATCTTAATGGCATCCGCACCTGCCCTTTTGGCCTCTTCAATAATGCGAAACGCTGTCTCAATGTTGCCGTTATGGTTAGCCGACATTTCGGCAATCACATAAGGGGCGTAAGCAGGTCCAATTTTTCGGCCTGCGATATTGATTTCATTTCTCATTGGATTTCTCCAGCTTCAAGATATAACGTTGGCCCAGGTATTCAAAATAGGCAGGGAATCGGTTCGGATCGCACACACGTATCAAGTCAAATTGCTCTTGAATGCTTTTGTATGGATCAATCCGGCTGTCTTGCGGGGTGCGTTTAGAGTAATAGGTCGCTTGGTCCGTTTCCATATGATCTTGTGGTGTTACCAGTGCGTAGTTTTGAATCGCATACTGAATCATGTCCACTTCAGCAGTAAATAATAAGTGATTAACTTCGTCCCATAAGGCGTGCTTTGGTACGCTAATATGCATTTTGTGCCAAATGCGACCACTGTCAACCTTGTCTTCTGCTTCAAGCATGGATAAGGTAATCATTTCTGCACCTTGCACTAGCGCCCAAATGTGGGGGCTCCAACCTCTGCCTTTGGGTAGATCGCTAGCGTGCAGCACAAGGCAAGCATCATATTGGGCCCGATCACTTGCGTTGATAATTTCCGAACAAGAAATCAAAAACAAAATATCCCCACCGCGCAGCTGTGATTTCTTCTGAACGATATCGATCTCATGCATACCCACTTGCGCTTCTACCCAGCGTTGGATGTATGAATTTATAGGGTGCTGTGGGTCACTGCACAATATTGTGATTTTCATATACTCTTTTCATGAAGTCGGATACAAGTAATGTACCCTTGCCCTGCGTAATCGAACTTGATGCCAAAGATATAGCGGAAAGCTTGTCCGCATTTGCCACAGTGCGAACAAGATTTGGGAGCGTTTGCGCAATGGCATTACCTTTTACCGCGAGAGCTGCGCCGGAATTACTTAGCGCCTGCCCAATAGCTACTTGATTTTGGGTCAGTGCAATCTGAATGGTCGGCACGCCCAGGCAACACCGCTCCCAAGAGGTACTGCCCGACGCGCCAATAGCCAAGTCACACTCAGCCATCAGTTGAGCCATGTTATCCACCCCCACCAACACTTCGGTGTACCAAGGCATTTGTGTTGCCTGTGCTCGCACTTGAACTAGCCATGGCGCATGTAGCCCCATAACCACAGTCAAGCTCAAGTCAGCAGGCAAGTTGCAGCTTTGCAGCGCCGCCAGCACTTGACCGGTAGCATTATCTTTATCTACTCCGCCCATAGTAATGAGCAAACGACGCAGGTGAGGGCTCTGGCGCCGCTCTAGGCTTTGTGCTCGCATCGCCGCAAACTCGGGGCGCAGCAGCGCGTATTGCGGGCCAATCAAAGTTACGGGTTTCCCATTGAGCAAGCCGATATAATCCTCGTCTTTCCGGCCCAGGTTCTGGTCAAGCAAGAGGTCGCAAACGTGCGGCCTATCGGCTAAATCATCTATGACCATTATGCATTTGGCTTGTGGGCGCAGCGTTTTTTCCCAACGTGCATCCAAGGCGTAGTGATCCACCACTAGCCAGTCCACAGGCTGGTCGCCCGTGTCCGCAGCTAACGCTTGTTGGGTGTCTTGCGCATCCGTAGTCCAGTCCGTGCACAGCCAGTGGGCATGCGCTGTGCCGTTCGGGTTGAGCTCGGAGCCCTCTAGAAGCTTAGGCAATGCTAAGACGCGATAGCCGCGCTGGTTAATCAGTGCCATCAAGTGTCCCTGATGCGGGCGGCACACAAAGCTACAGATTGCCCCGCGCTCACGCAGCGCGTCGGCTAAGGTCAGGCAGCGCATAACATGGCCCGTACCAATTTGCAGCGAAGCGTCGGCACGAAAGGTAATGTGCATCAGGCTAGACCTTGTTGGTGTTGCATGGCCATAAAAAGCCATTCTGCACGTTGCCAGTCTTCTGGTGTATCGATGTCCTGAACGCGATGACGCGGAAGATAGACGGGTGCGGCATCTTCACTGAACAGAGACTTGCAAGCCAGCCAAGCACTAGCCTCCCCCCAATAAAACTGGCCAGCATCGTGCCAAGCCTCTTCCAAGTCTTGCGAGCGAGTGGTAAAGTGTTCTGGCTGAAACATGGCCACACGCTGTTCGGAAGTGATGCGAATGGCTCGCTGGATAGGAAAGGTATAGCTCGTCACAGAAAAGGCATATTGCGCACCGCTGGTTTTCAACACGTTCAGACCGCGCTGCAGATCTTGCGCTTGCACAAAGGGTGCTGTGGCGTAAATACAGCAAGCTTGAGTAACCGCTTGTCCATTAGCGTTTTGCCAGGCAACAGCGTGTGCAATCACAGGGATAGTACCGGTGTAGTCATCCGACAGTTCGGACGGGCGCACAAACGGCGATTCCGCGCCGTGAGCCTGGGCAATTTTGGCGATTTCGGCGTCATCGGTGCTAACGATGATGCGGTCAAAACACCCACTTTGCTGCGCAGCGGCAATGGACCAGGCGATTATAGGGTTGCCGCAAAAGTACTTGATGTTTTTGCGCGGTATACGCTTGCTACCGCCTCGGGCTGGAATAATAGCCAGTCTCATACGGCCAGGGCTCGCTGCAGTGCGGCCACCACCTGGTCTTGCTGGATATAGCTCAGAGTGTGATACATAGGCAGGCTGATGGCCTCAGCATAATACTTTTCGGCCTGTGGATAATCACCCATTTTGTAACCCATTCGCTGGTAGTAGGGCTGGGTGTGTATTGGAATGTAGTGCAAATTAACGCCAATACCTTGCTCGCGGAGTGATTCAAAAACCTGGCGGTGGGTTTTGCAGATCTTGTCCAACTTCAAGCGGATAATATAGAGGTGTAACCCCGAATAGCTGTCCGTTTGCTGCCAAGGTGTGGTTACCGGTAAAGCGGCAAGTAGTTGGTCATAGCGCTGGGCCAGTTGGTGACGGCGGGCCACGAAGATGTCGAGCCGCTGCATTTGGCTCAAACCCAGAGCTGCTTGCAATTCGGTCATTCGGTAGTTAAAGCCCAAACCAATTTGCTGGTAGTACCAGGGGCCGTCTGGTGCGTGTGTCAT
Source organism: Polynucleobacter acidiphobus (assembly GCF_003065385.1). NCBI lineage: Bacteria > Pseudomonadati > Pseudomonadota > Betaproteobacteria > Burkholderiales > Burkholderiaceae > Polynucleobacter > Polynucleobacter acidiphobus. The sequence goes on along the minus strand of NZ_CP023277.1, from coordinate 292,753 downwards.
TTGTGCTGTGTCGCGAGTAATGCCGTGGCTGCGCAGCAATCCCATATGTACTGCCAACTCATCACTATTAGTTAGGGCCATACCTCCTTCGGCGGTGGTGATAATTTTGACCGGGTGAAAACTAAATACCGTAATATCGCTGTAGCGACCATTACCAATAGGTTCGCCTTTGTATTTCCCGCCAATTGCGTGCGAGGCGTCTTCAATAATTTTGAAGCCATACTTTTGGCCCAACACGCGGATGGCTGTCATGTCGCAAGGCTGGCCAGACAGATGCACTGCCACCACCACCTTGGGCAGTTTGTCTGATTTTTGGGCGGCAAGCAATTTGGACTCTAAAGCTTTGGGGCATAGGTTGTAGGTACGTGGATCTATGTCAACAAAGTCCACTTGGGCGCCACAGTACAAGCCACAGTTGGCCGAGGCCACAAAAGTTACAGGGGTAGTCCAGAGCCAGTCACCAGGGCCAAGACCCAGCGCCAGACAGGCTATGTGTAAAGCAGAGGTGGCACTGTTGACTGCAAGCGCATGTTTGGCGCCAACGTGACTAGCTACGGTTTGTTCAAACAGGGGCACTTGAGGGCCTTGAGTCAGAAAATCTGACTGCAGTGCAGCCACGACCGCATCAATGTCAGCTTGGCTGATATCCTGGCTACCATAAGGAATCACTATCAAATTCTCCCAATTTTTTCGCGGTTGGTTTCAATCCAAGCTTGTAACTGAGATTCAGCCATCCAAACGGCATTGTTGTCGCTAGAGTAGACAAAGCCCTCGGGCACTTTTTTTCCATCTTTGATTCGCTCGGGGCTGCTGCCCCAATTGTTGATGGTGGGAAGAATTTTGAAATGCTCAGGGTACTCAAACGTATAGTATGCGTCTTCGGCGCCGATCATCTGCTCATGCAGTTTTTCGCCTGGCCGAATGCCGACTAATTCTTGCTTGCATTCGGGGGCAACAACACGTGCCAGGTCAGTCACCTTCATGGACGGAATTTTCTTGACGTATATTTCGCCACCAACCATATCTTCGAAAGCGTGCCAAACCAACTCTACCCCTTGCTCCAAAGAAATCATGAAGCGAGTCATACGTTCGTCGGTAATGGGGAGCACGCCTTTGTCGCGAATGGACAAGAAAAACGGAATGACCGAACCACGTGAACCCATGACATTACCATAACGCACAACAGAAAAACGGGTGCCATGCTCGCCGGAGTAGGCGTTGCCAGCGACAAACAGTTTGTCAGACGTGAGCTTAGTGGCGCCGTAAAGGTTAATGGGGCTGCTAGCCTTGTCGGTAGATAACGCTACCACGCCTTTGACGCCTTTGTCGATACAAGCGTCGATAAGATTCATGGCACCGTTGACGTTAGTTTTGATGCACTCAAAAGGATTATATTCAGCTGTAGGCACAATTTTGGTGGCGGCTGCATGAACAACGTAGTCCACACTGTCCAAGGCGCGGTACAGGCGCTCTTTGTCTCGAACATCGCCAATAAAAAAGCGTACACGGCTATCACCCTGGAACTTTTTTGCCATATCCCATTGTTTCATCTCGTCACGCGAGAAGATAATTATTTTTTTTGGACTGTATTTGGCCAGCGTCATGGGCACAAAGGTATTACCAAAAGAGCCTGTTCCTCCAGTAATAAGGACAATTGAGTTTTTGAGCATTGGGGTTCCACAAATTTGGTTTTGTATTCAAAACGATAATTAAAAAATTTTATGGAGAATTTGGTTGTTGAATGTTTTCAACAACCTCTGCACTAAGTACCTCAATCTCCATCTTCAGCATCTTGTACTCATCCATCTTGCGCTGCAGAAAGCGGTGGGAAATGGCAACCTTTTCTTCAAGACCAGCAGGAGTGAGCACGTAGACATAGCCAAACTTGTTCTTAGAATTGGCAAAGTTTTTCATCTTCACCATTCCTTTTTCCATAAGCGCCTTGAGACAGTAGTTAACGCTACCGAGGCTGATACCTAGTTTCTCAGCAAGTTCACGCTGCGTGAGATCAGGGTTTTCTTGCAAGAAGCGCATTACCCGAAAAGAAATTTCTTCTTTACGGGTCATGGATAAATTATTGACTAAATTGTTGAGTGAATTTTGCATCTATATTTGCATTAAATATTTTTGTTTCTAGCACTTGTTTATTTCGAATAGGATACCGCTCTGTCGCACTATTTTGGTTGACCTAGCTTATTGTAGACTTCTTGAAACGTTTGTTCAATTTTTGAACAAACGTTATTTGAAATAATCACTAAATACCTGATTCAAATTTCATGATTAAAGCTACTCAAGCCCGCTAATGCCCGCTCCCGGGCTTCAGTTCCCACACCCCATGATGCTGCCGGCATAGCTGCTGCACTAAATTTTGTTGCGGTAGTCCCTTCTGCGCATCCGCCCGAGGGGCCATCGCTCACCTGGGTGGTCATGCTCTGTAATGCATTCGCTAGGCTCCTCATGCGGTTTGCCCCACTGGAGCGCTCGCGCTAGGCGGAGGGCTTTCCACCAGCGTCGGTATTACAGCAACGGAGATGGTATTCATTTCACCAAGCTCTGCACGCAGGCGCGCGATCTCGATACGCAACTCCTCGAACTCGCGCTCCTTGCGCTGCAAGAAGTGGGCGGTCATCTGCAGCTTTTGGGCGATGCCCTTGGGGGTTAGGAGGTGCATGTACTGAAACTTGTTGGGGTTTTGCGAGAAGTTGCCCCACTTGACGAGGCCCTTGTCCCGTAAGGCACGCAGGCAGTAGTTGGTCTTGCCAAGGCTTACCCCTAGGGCGTCAGCCAATTGGCGCTGGGTCCAGGCGGGGTTTTGCTCGAGCAGACTTAATAACCTGAGGTGTACCTCCGAGACCTTGGTTGAATGTAACGACCCTTCTGCCGGCAACTTCTGTGGTCGCTGGGCCGATACTTCTGGGCAATGACTGGTGGCGGCTGCGGTCATGGGGCTATCTTGCGGGTTTACGGTGGATGGGTTTTACGATTGTTGAGTTTTACCGCAATGGGTTAATGATTAAAAATATTATAACCAGTTGTTCAGGGTGTGAACAGGTTTTTTGGGGCTGTACTTTTTTAGGTGGGTTAATTGATTTTGAAGGGTAGTGATTCCTTCAATCGCTCAGTCGGAGGAATGCAGGGAATATATAGCCTGCAACAGGCGGGCCCTGTACCGTGGGTGCGACAGAGCGCGAGCGCTTTGGGGCTACGGGGCAATTTAAGGTTTTAATGTTTTAAGGCCGTGCGGTTGGATCGGTACCACTTGCGTGCCAGGGTGAAGACCAGTCCTAGGAGGCCCCCGAGCAGTAGCCCAATTAAAAGGCTATTGCGCTTTTGGGGGAAGACCGGCTCGTCCTTTAGGTAGATCGGTGCGGTGAGGTGGGCGGCGCGGCTTTCGTTGCCGGTGATGATGCTTTGCAGGTTCGAGATTTGGTCGAGCAGGTAGCGGATCTCGTCGCGGGTGGCGAGGTAGGCGGCGCTCACGGCGGCGCCCGACTTGTCGGCCTTGGCGATGACCTGAGTGGCGCGGCCTAGGCGCTCCTCCTCGATCTTTAATTTTTTGCTGGCCTCGTCGATGTAGGGGGCCACGAGCTGGGCCTGACTTGACTTGATCAACTGGTAGACGGCGTTTGTGCAGGCCTTGGCAATTTCTTTGGAGGCGTCACGAACTTTTAGGTCCACGGTCCCGCCCACCCCCTTGGGGATGGAAAGCTTTGCCTTGCTCGCGAGTGTGAGTTCGGGGTCCTTTTGGTCGACCATGCCGCAGAGCGCGATGGTCTCCTTGGGGTAGGAGGTCGGCAGCGCCATGCGGACGATGAGCGCCTGCGGTTCCTCGATGTTGATGCCCAGGGGGTTAATGTTGTTGTTGTTGTTGAAGTTTGCGATCTGCGCCATCTTGATTTGGGCGCTCGCCTCGTACTGCTTGGGGACCGCCCAAAGATAAAGACCAGCGCCTGCGATGCCGAGCACCGTGAACCCGACGATGGTTTTCCAGCTCTCTTGCATGAACTCGATGATGTCGAGGAGCGATAGTTCATCGTCTAGCTGAGCCGACGGGGTTGATTGGGAGTCGTTGATTGGCATGAATGTACGATAAAGGAGTATTACTTATTTTTAAATGATTTAAGAGTCAGGGGCCTCAATTGAACGTTGCTAGCACTTTAACTTAAATCGATTTAAGGAAGCGATGCCCATTCCAGCCACTAGAAGAATTACAAAAAATAAAGCCTCTATGTACACTTGCCGAGCAACCTCGGTTGTTATCATCAGCATGAAGATGCTTAGCATCATCCACAGCGTAGCAACTGTGAAAGAATTCGACTCTCGTTGGAATAAATTTTTAAAGGCCAATGCGGCGGAGGCAAGTACCAAGACTATCCCGGGGATGCCGATGGCGAGGGTGAGGTCAAGCCAGGCGCTATGAGAGGTATCTAGGGTTGAGTTTGCCCACTTCTCTTTGGCAAAATGCCCAAAAGACTGGTAAAGCAGGCCATAACCCAACGGCCTCTCAAGAATAAGCTGGATCGCCACCTGGGCCCAGGCAGCGCGCGTATAGTTTGTAACACTTACTACTGAACCCATTTCGTTTTTTGGCAATCCCCTTGCGCCATAGTCCTTCCATGCATCGATTTCTTCGAGCTGCGTTGCGACCTTGATATCGGCGAATAGTGTTCTCCATGAATCGTTTTGCTTCACGTGTTGAACCAATAAAATACCAGCGATGCCCAAGCTCAGCAAAAGAATGGCACCGTTGCGCCAGCCCCAATTGAAACGGTTCTTTAAGGAAACAACTGCCAGCATCAATAGGCACAGGCTGGTCGCATAGGCAAATCCATTCTTGGCATTTTCTAAATAAAAAACAAGAAACACTGCCAGAATAGTCGCCGCGTAGATGCCAGCGTAGTAAACAATAAAACGGGATTTTTGATTGAAAAGAATTACGAATTGACTGCAGGCGATTGCCAGTGCCGGTAAACAAAAGAAGATGTAGCCCATCTTGGGTATGTGCCAGGTGGATGGAATAGGCAGCAGCATTGCATAATTTGGTAGTGTCCAGCCGAATTTGCCGGCCATCATCATTAGTAAGGCCCGAGTTAAATAAATGATGGTCGGGGTGGCAATGCCTAAGTAAAAAATCCACCAGACTATTAAATATTGTTTGTTGGATCCTTTTTGTGTTTCGCCTATTAGATTTTGTTTTGATCCAAGAGCAATTCCTAGGCCAATTGCAAACGGTGCGGCCCACAAAATTCTCTTCCATATGGTTAAATATTCATCAAGTTGGAGCTCAAATTTGCTATTTAAAAAGAATAAGTGGAAAGTAACCCACAAAAAGAGGGTCCCCATGAGATAAACCGGGATAGCCTCCTTAGTTCGCATGAGCGAACGATTTTGAATAATGACATACAAGCCCAGCAGCGATCCCACCGTCAATAATACGTGACGTAGCGCAATAGTATGGGGCTGAATCCAGATAGCCCATAACAGTGCAAATGCAATCACCAATCCCAATCGTATTGTGGGTGGTACCGGAACTTCGCGATCCTTGCCATCCTCAAGTAATGGTCGATTTTTAATCATTGAGTTATGTCTGATTCAGTTGCTAAGCATTATTTATTAAGACGCCCATGGGCAATTAAACTTCTGACCATGCGAAAGATATCGCGAAGGTAGTGAGCGATTGCCAGGATCGGATAAAAAAAATAGTAGCGTAGATAGCGTAATTTGAGATTTACTGAAATATGTGGACTTTGCCAAAATTTTTTAGCCGCTTGGATGGATATTGGAGCTTTAAAAAGTTCAATAATGATTTGACAATAAATCATTCTTTGCCGAACCGCGTCTTCAACTTCAGAACATTTATTGAGAGCCGTTGCATCGCTCAAGAATTGATCTAACTCAGCTAATTCTCCCAACATATCTTTACTAATTTGAGATCTACCTTGGCCAAATTGTATTTTAAAGCCAATCGATTGGGTCAACCCACCGCGCCGATGGCACACCAAGGCTTCAGGAAGTCGAATGGCCCCGGCCATCAGTAAAGACCTAAAAACCAGACACTGGTCTTCGTAGGGAAGATTATGATTAAGCGGTGCCAAACTTAAGAGTCTTCGGGTAATCATTTGACTTGCCCCAAAGAAATAGGGTCTGCGCTTAAACCACCTCTGGATGGTCCAATCTTCGAGGGGATCATTTTCTTTGATGCGAAGGTATTCTCCTGTATACGACATATCAACCGCGTCAGCAGCGACCAGGTCATAGTCTTTATCGCAACTCAACCAAAATTCAATCGAACGTGAGCAACGATTTGGTAATGAAATATCATCACCTGCCGCCATAAAAATTAATTCGCCAGACGTTTTACGAAAAGCAGCCTCATAATTTCGAACAATACCTAAGTTAATGGGATTCTGATTAGTGATGATTTTTTTAGTACCTGTGTAACTATTCAGTATTTTCTGAATTTGATTCCATGTGCCATCTCTTGAGCAATCATCACTAATCACAATTTCAAGATTTTCATAATCTTGATTCAAGAGACTTCGTAGAGCATCCCCAACAAAGTGTTCTTGATTGAAGGTCAGAAGGACAATTGAGGCGAGTGGCTTTTTTTGTTGAGTTCGCCCGAGAGAATTCATTGCCTGCATAAAAAATGTAGTTCTATTGTCATTTACGTCCGAAGGTGTCTTCAAAACGCACAATGTCGTCTTCCCCCAGGTAGCTACCCGATTGCACCTCAATGATTTCTAGCGGGGTCGTACCCGGATTGGTGAGGCGATGCTTTTGCCCTTGGGGAATGTAGGTACTTTGATTTTCATTGAGGGTGATGACTTGATCGCCGTTGGTAATTTCTGCGGTACCTTTCACGACAATCCAATGTTCCGCACGGTGGTGATGCATTTGCAACGATAAACTTGCTCCGGGCTTCACTTGAATGCGTTTCACTTTAAAGCGCTCGCCCTCATCCACACTGTCATACCAGCCCCAGGGTCGATGGACTTTGCGGTGCAGATTTTTCTCTTCGCGCTTACTTGCCTCGAGTTGACTCACAATCGCCTTAACGTCTTGGCTTTGCTCTTTATTAGCGACGAGTACTGCATCAGCAGTCTCGATCACGATGAGGTCATTCACGCCCACGGTGCTCACTAAGCGATGATTGGCAATTACTAGCGTGTTTGTAGTATTGGCAGAGAGCACATCCCCGATCGCGGCATTACCCTCCGCGCTTTGTTCGGCCACTTGCCAGACCGCATCCCAAGCACCGAGATCATTCCAACCCGCGTTGAGGGGCACCATCTGGATTGGAATATCAGACTGCGGACATTTTTCAATAACGGCGTAGTCGATTGATTCCGCTGGGATCTGCGAGAAAAGTTCTTTGTTAGGACGCACAAACTCGACTTGGCTTAAGGTATCCACTTGATGGTTTTTCCATGCCTTCTCGGTCATATCCGCAATATCGTCACGAAAGAGATTGAGCGCTTTTAACCAAAGGCTTGCCTTTAGAACAAACATACCGCTATTCCAATAAAAGCCGCCTTGGTCCAGATATTGCTTGGCTGTCTCAAGATTGGGTTTTTCGGTAAAGCGGATCACGGAATGCGCGCCTCGGTTTAATTGGTTATCGACCTGAATGTAGCCATACCCTATCTCCGGTTTGGTGGGCTCGATTCCCAATATCGCAATCGCACCATCTTTTGCAACATCAATGGCTTTATGTAATGCCTTTGTAAACCCGTCTTGATCTTGAATCGTTTGATCAGCCGGCGTAATGACCAAGATGGGATCTTGATTGACTTCCAAGGCGTCCAAGGCAGCCAAAGTGAGTGCGGGGGCTGTATTTTTGCCCTGTGGCTCGAGTAAAAAACGAATTGGTGCCTTGATTGACATCTGAGCTTTTAACTCGAGCAGTTGATCGAGCGCCAAGAACCGTTGTTCTTCGTTGGTGACAATCAGATTTTTATCAATTTCGATCTCTTTGGAAGCCAGAGATTGCAAACGCAGAAAGGCTTGCTGAAATAAGCTTTGGGTCCCAGAAAGTACCAAAAACTGTTTTGGAAATCCCGCACGAGATAGTGGCCACAATCGGGTGCCCGACCCCCCACACAGAATGACAGGAACAATTTTTGTAGGAATGCTCATAGAGATTGAAGTGATCAACAGCCCTTTATTATCCGATAGACCTTAAATACATCATCAAAATTATTCCTTTGGAGTAACTTTGAATTGGTATGCAAAGCACCGCCATCAGTAGCAATTAGATTATTGAAAGCTAACCGATTGATTTATTTAATCTATATTACTAAATAGGTTGATTTTTTCTATCAACTCTATATAAAAATACGATTATTCGCTAGCGTTTCTTTTCCATAATAGTGATGTGGTGTGAGTAGGATTTTTCTTTTTATTTGTCAGATCCTATCCTCCTCTAGTTTTTTAACCTATTGATTATTAAGGAGATTATATGGCTAAGTCGGTAAAAGGTACCAAGACTGAACAGTCGTTAAAAGAAGCATTTGCTGGTGAATCCCAAGCTAACCGTCGTTATTTGTACTTCGCAAACCAGGCTGACATTGCTGGCGCAAACGACGTAGCTGCTGTTTTCCGCTCCACCGCCGAAGGTGAGACCGGTCACGCCCATGGTCACATGGAGTATTTGATCAATGGTGGTGCTGGCGAGCCAGGTACTGGTATGCCTGCTAAGACCGTTGCTGAGGCTCTCCAAGCAGCGATTGCTGGTGAGACCCATGAGTACACCGATATGTACCCAGGCATGGCCAAGACCGCTCGTGAAGAAGGCTTTGACGAGATCGCTGATTGGTTCGAGACTTTAGCAAAGGCTGAGCGCAGCCACGCCAACAAGTTCACCAAGACCCTCGAAGCACACTTGGCAAATTCCTAATCTGAAATTTCTTTAGGAATAGAAAATGGCGCTCAAATGAGCGCCATTTTTGTTTGGCTCAACACCGAAGCGATGTTGAATCTTTTGGGAAATTAGGCGATTAGGCCTTCTTAGCCCAAGCAGAACACCAGCCTGCAGCGGCCACTTGCTTACCAGCAAAAAGGCTGCAACCGCCAGCAGCAGCGCCTTTTGGTTGATACAACGCACAGTTATCGCAACGTTGAGTATTGGCATGCTTAGGATACTTCTTGGTATCGACCTTGGTGGTATCAGCTTTATAACCTAAAGCCTGTGCTTGTGGATCGGTCTCAGCAACCATGGCTTGGGCGTGAGCCAAGTTATTGAGGGACAAAGTTGCTGCACCAGCAGCAGACATGATCAAAAATTGACGACGTGTGTTTTTCATGGATTCTCCGTGTTCTAAAAAACTGCAAATGGAATCTTAAAACACAAATCAACACTCATCGTAGTGTTTTATAAGTGACTGATTTGATTGATTTTTTAAATGAGAATAATTCTCAGATCAACTAAGATTGAATGTTTTGAGACTTACAAAAATCTTCATAAGCTAATGTCAAGCCAGCCTCAAGCGAAACACTGGGTTTCCAGCCTAAGGCATTAAGACGCTTGGAACTCATCAATTTTTTTGGAGAACCATCGGGCTTCGTTGCATCGTAAACAATCGCGCCGCTATAACCAATCGCGTTGGCTACCGCTTGGGCCAGTTCGGCAATCGTCACGTCTGAACCATAGCCTACATTCAGATGACTTTGCATGGGCTCGGTGACTTGATGATAACGTGCTTGATCGAGCTCCATCACAAAGACCGAAGCTCTTGCCATGTCATCCACATACAAAAACTCGCGATAGGGTTTGCCACTACCCCAGATGGCGACTTGTGCGTCCCCGCGTTGCTTTGCCTCATGAAATCGACGAATGAGTGCTGGAATCACATGGCTATTTTCGGGGTGATAATTATCCCCAGGACCGTAGAGATTGGTGGGCATCACCGAGCGGTAATCAATTCCATGACTTTTTCCATACTGCCGGTTATAGCTCTCGCACATTTTGATCCCGGCAATTTTGGCAATCGCATAGGGCTCATTGGTGGACTCTAACTTTCCCGTGAGTAGCACATCTTCGCTCATGGGTTGCGGTGCTAAGCGCGGATAAATGCAGCTCGATCCTAAAAAGAGGAGTTTTTTGACCCCACTTAAAAATGCCTGATGAATTACATTACTTTGCATCATCAAGTTGTCGTAAATAAACTCTGCGGGATAGGTATTGTTCGCATGAATCCCACCGACCTTGGCAGCGGCAAGATATACCTGGGTCGGTTTCTCAGTTTCAAAAAAGTGTCTGACGGCCGCTTGATCGGTCAGATCCAATTCGTGATGCGTGCGAACCACCAAATCGGTATAGCCCTTACGCGTAAGCTCACGAACAATCGCAGATCCCACCATGCCGCGGTGACCCGCGATATAGACACGCTCTTTTGAAGAATCGGTCATAAAAGATTGGTCTGCCTACAGAGTTGATTGAGACGGGTTTAGTTTTCTTTACCCACCGAGATGCTGTAGCCGTGTTGGCGCAAGAGCGCCATTTGTTTGGCCACATCGAGGTCATGCGAAATCATCTCAGCAATCATTTGCTCTAAGGTAATCTCGGGGACCCAGCCGAGTTTTTGCTTGGCCTTACTGGGATCGCCCAATAGGGTTTCGACTTCGGTGGGGCGATAGTAATGCGGGTCAATGCGCACAATCACATCGCCTACCTTTAAAGCAGGTGCTTTATTTCCTTCAATCTTCACCACGATCGCCTTCTCGGCTTCGGCTTTGCCTTCAAATGTGAGTGTGATCCCTAACTCATTCGCACTCTTTTGAATGAAATCGCGCACACTGTATTGCACACCAGTGGCAATCACAAAATCGTCTGGCTTGTCTTGCTGGAGCATCAACCACTGCATCCGCACATAGTCTTTGGCATGACCCCAATCGCGTAGCGCATCAATATTACCCATGTAGAGGCACTGTTCAATGCCTTGGGCGATATTCGCAAGTCCTCGGGTAATCTTACGGGTTACAAAGGTCTCGCCGCGGCGCTCAGACTCGTGGTTAAAAAGAATGCCGTTGCAGGTATACATTCCATAGGCTTCGCGGTAGTTCACGGTAATCCAATAGGCGTAGAGCTTAGCGACTGCATAGGGGCTTCTCGGATAAAACGGCGTGGTTTCTTTTTGCGGAATCTCCTGCACGAGACCATAGAGCTCAGAGGTCGAGGCTTGATAAAACCGGGTTTTCTTCTCAAGCCCTAAAATCCGAATGGCCTCTAGGATGCGCAGCGCCCCAATCGCATCGGTATCGGCCGTGTACTCGGGAGACTCAAAAGAGACGGCTACATGGCTTTGCGCCCCTAAATTATAAATTTCATCGGGTTGGGTTTGTTGCACAATCCGGATCAAATTACTGGTATCGGTGAGATCTCCGTAGTGCAATACAAAGTTACGGTGATTAATGTGGGGGTCTTGATACAAGTGATCAATACGATCGGTATTAAACAGGGAGGCACGTCGTTTAATGCCATGCACCACGTAGCCCTTTTCTAATAAGAACTCCGCTAAGTAAGAGCCATCCTGTCCGGTAATACCGGTAACGAGAGCAATTTTTTTATTTTGATTCATTGATTAATGATCAATCAAGAGTAATTAAATAAGCCGACTTAATTCAAACCATTAAATGATAAGTAATGTTAATTATTACTTACCTTGCTGCTTGTCCATGAGAGCTAAGAACTCTCGGCGCAGATTCGCATCTTTTAAGAATGAACCGCGCATCACACTATTCACCATCTTGGAATTGAGATCCTTCACGCCGCGCCATTGCATGCAAAAGTGATCGGCTTCCATGACAAGTGCCAATCCAGTGGGCTTCATCTTCTCTTCGAGGATATTGGCAAGCTCAACGACGGCCTCCTCCTGAATCTGTGGCCGACACATCACCCATTCGGTGATGCGAGCGTATTTAGACAAGCCAATCAGCGCCGTTTGCTTGTCAGGCAAGACTCCAATCCACACGCGCCCCATAATCGGACACAGATGGTGCGAGCACGCACTCTTAACAGCTATTGGTCCGATGATCATGAGTTCATTTAAGCGACTGACATTCGGAAAACGTGTAAGACTCGGTTGCGGTGTATAGCGCCCAGCGAACACTTCATTGACATACATCTTCGCGACGCGATAGGCGGTACCACGCGTATTGTGATCACTCTCGGTATCAATTACTAAACTCTCAAGGACTCCTTGGAGCTTACCCGCCACCTCATCAATCAAGCCATCGATCTCACCGGGCTCAATGAACTGCGCAATATTGTCGTTGGCATGAAAGCGAGATTTCTTTGCTTGAATGCGCCTACGAATCACTTGCGACAGTGGCACGCCCTCGTCGCTTTTGCGAGTTTTACGAGTGGCTGTTTTAGTACTCACCTTAGATGGCTTTAATGTTGTCGTGCGAGGCATGAATGATCTGGATGGTTAGGTGCTGACCTAAATTTGAAAGAATAGAGCTACTGTACACGCAAATCCAACAAGCCACACGAAGGTGCGCAGGTTCGCCCAGTCCATCACATAGCACGCAATATAGGCTACGCGGGCTAGAAGGTAAGTAATGGCCAAGACATCAATACGGTCTTGCGGAGCTTGCAAAAACATTGCGATTGCAATCGCAATATAGAAAAAAGGCAGGGACTCAAAGGTATTGGCTTGCGCTGCATTCGCACGCGCGCGCAATCCCGTTTGTTTGGCAAGCCACTCGCGCGGCTTATTGTTGTCATAGGGAGCACTTGCGGCGTTCTCAGTGGGGCCAAACTTCGCAATGCCCGCCGCAATGATGGGTAAAAAACCAGCGAGGATGACACAGACAATAGCGATAGTCATGATTGATTGTTTTTTCGTTGATTTTGATTAGATATTTTTAATTCACTACTTTTTACTCAGGCGCGTCTCCGTGCCATTGAGAAGATTTCGGATATTACTGCGATGGCGATAAATAAGGAGCGCACTCATCACGACAATGGCTAATCCCATAGGTTGTACGCCAAAGAGAAAGGTGAAATAAATCGGTGCAAAGACTGCGGCACACAGGGCAGCAAGTGATGAATAGCGCATAAAGACTGCCACAATGAGCCAGGTTCCTAAGGTGGCCAAGCCCAAAGCCCAATTGATGGCAAATAAGATCCCCGCGGCTGTGGCGACACCCTTACCTCCCTTAAAGCGATGAAAGATTGGATAGAGATGGCCCATAAAGACAGCGATCGCTACCAGCCCCAAGAGAATGTTGACGCTTTCCTGGCTGGGGTCGCCTAAGACTGCGCGCGCGAGAGTGACCGCCAACCACCCTTTGGCGGCATCGCCAATCAAGGTGAGGGCAGCGGCTACTTTATTACCAGTGCGTAAGACATTAGTTGCGCCTGGATTTTTAGAACCATGCGTATAGGGGTCAGGCAAGCCCATCGCACGACTCACGACCACCGCAAACGAGACCGATCCTAGCAAATACGCCACTGGGATCAACCAAAAATACTTTATCAACTCGTCCATAAATCAATACTAGCGGATTTGATTAAGAACCACGCGGATGGTGTGTGGCGTGTAAGGATTTGAGACGCTCACGGGCCACATGGGTATAAATTTGGGTGGTGGAGATATCTGCGTGCCCCAACAAGAGTTGCACTACGCGCAAATCAGCTCCATGGTTCAAGAGATGGGTGGCAAACGCATGACGTAGAGTATGGGGAGAAAGCGCCGCTTGAATGCCAGCCAGACTCGCATAGCGTTTGATGATGAACCAAAACGCTTGACGCGTTAATCCAGTACCCGTGCGGCGCCCCACAAAAACCTCTTGGCAGTTTTTTCTTTCCAAAAGAATCGGTCGGGCTTCTTGTAGGTATTGGCGCAACCACTGCCCTGCTTCACCACCAAAGGGCACAATCCGCTCTTTACCACCCTTACCGTTGACCACGCGCACCACCCCTTCATTGAGACCCAACGATACGGTTTTGAGTGACACAATTTCTGAGACGCGTAAGCCGCTTGCGTACATCAGCTCGAGCATGGTGCGATCGCGTAATCCCAAAGGCTCCTCAATATTCGGGGCATTGAGTAGCGCAATCACCTGATCTTCACTCAAGACCTTGGGGAAACGCTGTGCTTGCTTGGCAGCGTGTAGCTTCGCACACGGATCTTCTTTGACATAGCCAAGGCGCAATGCATGGCGATAAAAGCGCTTGAAGACCGTGAGACGCCGATTAGCGGTCGTTGCTTTATCAGAGCGCTTCGCTGCCATGTAAGCGGTGAGATCCCCTTCCTTTACCTGAAAGAGATCGGTGGCATTATTTTGCTCGCCCAACCAGGCGGCAAACAAGGTGAGATCACGCCGATAGGCACTTAGCGTATTTTTAGAGAGGCCATCTTCGAGCCAACAGGCATCGCAAAATTGATCAATTGCGTTTTGTGATGCTAGAGCCACAAGCTAATCACGAAAATTGTTAAACGCCAACGGGGCTTCGCTCGCTTCTTTTCGGAGCAAGGCCATTGCGGTTTGCAAATCATCGCGCTTGGCCCCCGTCACGCGCACCGCATCGCCCTGAATACTCGCTTGCACTTTAATTTTGCTGTCTTTGATAATGCGTACGATCTTTTTAGCAAGCTCTTGCTCGATGCCTTTTATGAGTTTCATGGTTTGCTTACGCTTGTCGCCTGACATCGTCTCGGTCTTGTCATCTTTTAAAAATCGTACGTCCACATTGCGTTTGGCCATTTTGCTAAAAAGTACATCGCGCACTTGCCCCAACTTGAAGTCGTCATCAGCAAACAAAATCAGTTCAGTATCTTTTTGCTCAACCCGCGCGTCAGAGCCTTTAAAGTCAAAGCGGTTCGTAATTTCTTTATTAGCTTGCTCGACGGCATTTTTGAGCTCTACGACATTAGGTTCGCACACAGTATCAAATGATGGCATTTACCTCTCCAAACGAATGTTGTAATCATGACGGTTTTGCTATTTTTAGACCAATTTCGTTCTTCATGCAAAACCCGAATAAGATTGTGGCATGAACTCGGATTGCAAGCCACTGGCCAATTACCCATTACGAGAGCGAAATACCTTAGGCTTTGAGGTAATTGCGCAGTGGGCTTTGCCGATTACCCAGGCTGAGCAAATCCCCCAAGCGATTACCTGGGCCAAAAATGCGGGGCTGCCCCATCGCATTCTTGGAGGGGGCAGTAACGTCGTTTTGCCTGCCCGATTGCACGGGCTCACCCTGCTGATGGATATCGATTTCATCGAGGTTCTTGAGAATCACGCTGCGAAGACAAGGTTGCGGGTAGGAGCCGGAGCGAACTGGCATGACTTCGTTCGCTGGACTTTAGATCAGAACTATCGGGGTCTCGAAAACCTTGCTTTGATTCCAGGCACGGTTGGCGCAGCGCCCATCCAAAATATTGGCGCCTATGGAGTTGAAGTCAAAGAGTACATCGATGCGGTGGAGGCCTACGATTGCCAAACCAATCAGTGGGTCAGTCTATCAAAAACGGATTGCCAATTTTCGTATCGGCACAGTATTTTTAAAGATGAACCAAATCGCTTTGTGATCACAGCGGTGATTTTTGATCTTCCCAAGGTATGGCAACCACGTGTGTCATACGCCGATCTTGCCAACCATTTTGACAATCGCGCAATCGAGACCATTGCTGCTCAAGAAGTCTTTGATGCAGTGTGTGCCATCCGCACTCAAAAGTTACCGGATCCCAAGGTGATTGGTAATGTGGGTAGTTTTTTTCAAAATCCTGTAATTTCCAATCAACAATTACGATCCTTAAAAGCCCAATTTCCACAGATTGTGAGTTATCCAGAATCAACCACCCATAGCAAGCTTGCCGCTGGATGGCTCATCGACCAGTGTGGCTTTAAAGGGATGCAAACGGGTAATGTGGGAGTTCATGACAAACAAGCCTTGGTCCTCACCCATCGGGGTGGTGGGAATGTAGGGGAACTACTTGGGCTTGCAGGACAAATTCAGAAAAGGGTGAAAGAAACCTTCGGAGTCGACCTGATTCCTGAACCAATCTTTTTTAATTAATCCGATTCTTTTTTTCAGGGGTTAAATATTCGTCTTTCTTTTTATTGCATTTTGCAATAAAATGGGTAATGCGCGTCATTTCCAATAAACGAATCATTGAGTTTTCAGCAAACCACCCAGATGCCCTTAAACCCCTACAAAGTTGGAGAAGAATTATTGAATCCCAGTCATTCGACAATTATTCTCAACTAAAGTCTGTATTTGGAACGATGGATAAAGTCGAAGATTTAATTGTTTTTGATATTTGTGGAAATCGATATCGATTAATAACTTTTATAAGTTTTTCAAAACAAATTTGTTACATTAAGCAGATTCTTACCCATGCCATTTACGATAAGGGACGGTGGAAGAAATGAACATGCTCGAATTAGAAAATGCCTGGCAGCAACTTAGCAAAACTGTTGCCCTTTCTCCCATTCATAACCGAAAAGACTATGAGCGAATGGTATTGCTCGCCGACCATCTATCGGATGCGATTGGCTGCTCAAAAAAGCATTCGTTACTTAATCTTTTTGAGATCGTATGTGAATTGATTCGCTCGTATGAAAGAGAACATTTCCCAATCGATCAAGCTAAACCTCAAGAAATTCTTAAGTTTTTGATGGATCAACACGGGCTTCGACAGTCGGATCTACCTGAAATTGGCAACCAAAGCGTTATATCCCAGCTTCTATCTGGAGCGAGAAAACTAAACCTTCGTCAAGTTAAAGCGATTTCGAAGCGCTTCGGCATTTCGCCTAATATTTTGATTGAGCAGCCCATCAAAAAATCTGCGATATCAATAAGAGTGGCGAGCAAACAAAAGGTGAAGGTTTAGAGATAAATCTGCATCTTCTTAAAATCTTGAGCCGACAAATGCCATTTCTTCGCCATTATTCCCCAAAAGATGAATAAGAGACTAGCTTTTGGCAGATTCCTAATTTTGATTGAAGTCCATATTAAAGAAAACTTTAATACGCAACTTTCAAATTAAAGTTCTCTTTAATTTGGCAGACTCCATATTGGAAGAATCAAGGGTGTGCGCTCCAACCCAAGAGGATAAGAATTAGCTATCTATTTTTTTAAAGGCAACTTGCATCTTGCCTTCTGCAAGCCAAAGCTGATACCGCTCATCCTCTCGAATATCACTGGGTTGCCTTGCGGCCTTTTGATTCTCATCCAAAATCACTGCGTAACCCCGCTCGAGCGTGCGTTGCGGATTGAGGGTTTCAAGCTGAGTAAGCCAATGTGCCTGATTGCGTTTCAGGCTCTCTAGATACACGCGTACACCTTGAGACAAACGTTGCTGCCATTGCTCAATTTGCTCGCGCATGCGCTCCGGGTTTGGTAAAGCGTGCTTGAGTCTCAGACTAATTTGATCAAGTGTTTGGGCTTCGCGCTCGAGACGCTGCTCCAGACGCTGAGCAATCGTCTCTTGATAGCTCTTCAGCTCTTGTAAAAGTTGCTCTCGTTTTGGGGTGGCTAATTCAGCGGCACCGGTTGGTGTAGGCGCTCGCAGGTCCGCTACAAAATCAGCAATCGTGAAATCCGTTTCGTGCCCCACGCCACTGATGATTGGTATGTCCGAGTTGGCAATGGTGTGCGCCAGCTGCTCGTCATTAAATGCCCATAGATCTTCAATGCTGCCCCCGCCCCGCACGAGGAGAATCACCTCTACCAAACAATCATCATTAGCCTTCTGAATGGCTTTGATGATCCCAGGAGGTGCATCCGCACCCTGCACTAGAGTTGGATAGATAAAGATCGGAATATGTGGCGCACGACGCGCTAAGGTGGTGAGCACATCTTTCAAGGCTGCGGCTTGCGTTGAGGTCACAATCGCAATTGCCTTGGGATGAGATGGAATTGCGCGTTTACGCTCTTCGTCAAATAAGCCGGCTTTGGCTAACTTCTCTTTGAGTTTTAGAAAAGCTTCATAAAGACCGCCTAGGCCTGCTTTACGCAAAGCATGGATCGTGAGCTGAACATCACCACGAGGCACATACATGCTAACCGAGGCACTGACCTCGACTTGATCCCCAGATTGGGGCATAAATCCGACTTGCAGATTTTTTCCCCGAAACATCACACAGCGAATCTGGCCTTCTTCGTCTTTTAGCGAGAAATACCAGTGCCCGCTGTCATAAGCTTTGAAGTTCGAAACCTCCCCGCTAACCATGACAAACTCAAACTGTTCGGTCAAAGACTCAGCAATGGCGCGGTTTAGATCGCCAACGCTTAGGATCGGCCTTGATTTTTCCGTCATCAAAGCGTCACCTTCCTGTAACTATATGGGCTTGCGGGTCGCGACATATCCACAAGGCTTGACTGACAGGAAAAGTCATAAAGTTAGTGAATACTCGCTCTTTATGGATGTCGTATTCATCCAACAGTGAAAATGTAAGTAATTGATTTAAAATCATATTTTTATCGTTTGAATGGACTGATCTTCAAGCATAAATCAAGGACTTACACCACCCATCAAGGACTTAGAGCGGTATTTGCACAAAGTTTTGCACAGAGTTATCCACAAGGTGGCATGAAAGCCCATCGTTTGATGAAACTGGTTTGCTGGATGGAATAGGGTTACCCGCTTTTTTGGGCTTTTCTGAATTTGCATGAAAATACCGTTCATGTATTCCATCTTAATCGCTGCGGGCTGGCCGATCTGGCCCCTCCTTGCCATATCCATCCTGGGCTTAGCCATTTTGCTCGAACGCAGCTGGTATTTGCGTAAAACCCACATTGTTCGTAAAGAGTCGATTGAAGAGGCCTTTGCTGCCACCTCGACCTTGGCCAAGGATCCGAACTTCATCAATCACCTCACAAGCTCCTCCCCGATTGGCGGACTATTAGCTGGGGTCTTACGTGAGCATGCCTTGGGGCACTCGGCCGAGGTTGCCATTGAGGAGCTGCAAATCCTCGCCCAAAACCTTTGGACCAAATTAGATCGCTATTTAGGAGCGCTCGCCACGATCGCCACCGTTGCCCCACTGCTGGGCCTCTTTGGCACTGTGGTGGGCATGATTGAGATCTTTGGTAGTCAAGGTGGAACGATTGGTAGTGCGGTCAATGCTGCAAGCGTTGGCGCGACTAATCCTCAGCAATTGGCGCATGGCATCTCGATTGCGCTCTACAACACCGCGTTTGGCCTCTTAATCGCAATCCCGGCACTGGCTGGATGGCGGATCTTACGAGCAGTGGCCGATCAACGCCAGCGTGAATGCGAGGAATGCACCCGGCAGTTGTTTAAGAAGTTGTATCCACAATCGGCTTCATCATCCTCATGAGCTGGCTCGACACTTCGCACAAAAGCTCCTCTCGCTTTGGCATACATTTGGGTCGCTCATCCCGCTCGTTCTCCTATGCCGAACCTGAAATCAATCTAATCGCATTTATTGACGTCCTCTTGGTCATCCTGATCTTTTTGATGATTTCCACCACGTTTACCAAGTTCCAAGAAATTGCGATTACCCTGCCAACCGCCTCTGGGTTAGAGACGGTCGACTCAGCGCGTGAGATCAATATTGCGGTGAGTAGCGATGGCCGCTTTGCACTTAATGGTAAGGTCATGAATCGCGCTCAACTGGGGAGCGCACTCAAGCAAATGAACACTGCTCCTGAGCAAAACCTACGGGTTAGCATTGATGCCGATGCTCGCGCTCCGCATCAAGCTGTGATGACCGTACTGGAACTCGCTCGCGATGCAGGTCTACCGAACATCGCCTTTAGTAGTCAAGCGAAAAAATAATGCTCTTCAAAACTTCGCCGCGCTTTTGGGAAAAATCTTCTTTCTCTCAATCGCCCATTCGCGCACTTATCGATCGCTTCATCAGTCTTGTTTTGCTGCCCTTGGCATGGCTCTATGGCCTCGTGGTTTGGATCAAGCAGTTGATCGTGGACTCTGGCCTATTGCATACTCTGGGGATCTATCGCGCTGCGCCAGTGCCGATCATCATCGTGGGCAATATTCGGGTGGGGGGCACAGGTAAGACGCCACTCGTGATTGCGCTTGCTAATGAATTGATCGAACGAGGCTTTAAACCTGGCGTGATTAGCCGTGGCTATCAACCCAATACTCGTTCATCACTCACGCAACCCACACGTGTTAATCGTGCCAGTAAGCCCAATCAAGTTGGCGATGAACCCGTGCTGATGGCGCAACGCATTCATGACAGCGTGCCAATTTGGGTCTATCGCAAACGCAAAGCCTGCATTGATGCGCTTTTACAGTCCGATCCGCAGATCAATGTGATCATTAGTGACGATGGTTTGCAGCATGCGGCCTTAGTCCGCTGGCCTGCACGCGAAGGTGGGCGTGATCTGGAATTGGTCGTTGAGGATGAGCGCGGGGATGGCAATGGCAGACTCTTGCCCGCTGGGCCACTGCGCGAGAGTGCTAAGCGTGAGCGCGATGCAACCATCACCATTGGGGAATCTCCTGCCCAGAGCGAGCCTTTTCCTAGTTCTCGCGAACTACACTTGAGTCCGAAGATCGATAGCGCGTATCCCCTACATCGGCCCAATGAGCCAATCAGCTTTACGCAAATGCTCAGTCGCTTGGTTGGATTAAAAGTAGGCGCACTTGCAGCGATTGGTAATCCAAAAAAGTTTTTTGATGCACTCACTAAATTGGGAGTGCATATTGATCAAACTCTAGCCTTGCCCGATCACGCACCGGTTCAGCACAATGATCTCAAATCACTTCCTGTAGATCTCATCCTAATCACCGAAAAAGATGCGGTCAAATGCGCTGGAATTGAGGATTCTCGTATCTGGGTGGTTCCGATGCGTTTAGAGATCCCACCTGTGTTTAGTGATTGGATGCAAGAGGTGATTACGCGACCCAATCCCTATCTCAAATAATCCCAGGTCTTGGGCTATGATGAGCACATAGTGATGATTGAGGCCCTCCGATGATGAATAGAAATCTACTCGATATTGTGGTTTGCCCGATTTGTAAGAGCTCGCTCCATTTGGATGAGGATAAGCTCGAGCTCATTTGCAAAGTCGATAAACTGGCCTACCCGATTCGTGACGACATTCCGGTCATGCTCGTTGACGAAGCGAGAAGTCTCAGCCCCGAAGAAGCCGCTGCGCTCTCTAAATAATTGCTTGCGATGACCGTCTTTACTGTTGTCATCCCGGCGCGTTTGGCCTCCTCCCGCCTTGAGCGCAAAGCGCTCGCCGATCTTGGGGGTAAACCAATGGTGGTGCGCGTTGCTGAGCGCGCCGCGCAATCCAAAGCAAAACAAATTTTAGTTGCTACCGATACCATTGAAATCGAATCAGCCTGCCAAGCGGCGGGCTTAACCGTCATCATGACCCGTAAAGATCACCCGAGTGGCACCGATCGGATTGCGGAGGTTGCCTCTCGCCTAGGCTTAGATGACGAAGCCCTGATCGTGAATGTGCAAGGCGATGAGCCTTTAATACCAGTGGAGCTCATCAATCAAGTCGCTGATACATTAGCAGCAAACTCCGAATGCGTGATGAGCACAGCAGCCGTGGCTATTCAGAGTGCCGAGGAAATTACCAATCCGAATGCGGTCAAAGTGGTTCTTAATCAACAGCACGAAGCCTTGTATTTCTCGAGAGCAGCCATACCCTACGATCGCACCCAATCGTCACCTACGTACTATCGCCACATTGGCATTTATGCGTACCGCGTGGGTTTTCTAAAACAATATGCGCAACTTGTAACATCCCCATTAGAGATTGCTGAGTCTTTGGAGCAATTACGTGTACTCTGGCATGGCTACCGTATCGCAGTACACCTTGCCTCTGAACTACCACCAGCCGGTGTGGACACCCCCGAAGATCTGGAGCGCGTGCGTAAATTCTTTTAAGGGATTTCGCTAAGAAGCGGGCCCCAATAAATCTGCCCTAAGTCGGTGCAATCAATTAGACTATAGGGAATGAAAGAACAAGACAGGGGATGACATGCGCTTAATTTTGCTAGGTGCTCCAGGTGCGGGCAAGGGAACGCAAGCCCAATTTATTTGTGAAAAATTTGGGATTCCGCAAATCTCCACTGGCGATATGCTGCGCGCTGCAGTCAAGGCGGGCACTCCTCTCGGAATCGCCGCCAAGAAAATTATGGATGCGGGTGGCTTGGTTTCTGACGACATCATCATTGGCTTAGTTAAAGATCGCTTAACCCAACCCGATTGCCACAAAGGCTACCTCTTTGATGGCTTTCCACGAACCATTCCACAAGCGCAAGCCATGAAAGATGCGGCGGTGCCCATTGACTACGTGCTTGAGATTGATGTGCCCTTTGATGCCATTATTGAGCGCATGAGTGGTCGCCGCGTGCACCCTGCTTCGGGTCGCTCGTATCACATCAAATTTAATCCCCCAAAAGTAGATGGCAAAGATGATGTGACGGGTGAGCCCCTCATTCAACGTGATGACGATCAAGAGGCAACCGTGCGTAAGCGTTTGCAGGTCTACACCGATCAAACACGCCCTCTCGTGGACTACTATTCAAAGTGGGCTAGCGAGCCAGCAAGTGTTGGAGTGAAGGCACCGGCGTATCGGAAGGTGTCTGGCACAGGTTCGGTGGACGACATCACCAAAGCAATTTTCGCAGCGCTACAGTAAATTTTTTACTTTAGCTCTTTGAGAGCACTCTCAAACGACTCAAGATCGGCAAAGCTGCGATAGACCGATGCAAAGCGGATGTAGGCGACTTTATCTAAGCGTTTGAGCTCACGCATTACTAGTTCACCAACGCGCTCACTGGGGATTTCTTTTTCACCGGAGGCCATCAATTTTTCTTCGATGCGTCCGATCGCATCATCGACTGCATCCGAGGAAACCGGGCGTTTACGTAACGCTAAGCGGATCGAGCTCACTAATTTTTCATGGCTGTACTCCACGCGACTGCCATTTTTTTTCACAATCGCAGGCAGACTCAGCTCGGCCCGCTCATACGTGGTAAAGCGCTTATCGCACGATGCGCAGCGCCTGCGACGCCTGACCGAATCGCCCTCGTCCGATACCCGGGTATCCATCACCTGGGTATCGTCACTATGGCAAAACGGGCAGCGCATGAAGCTTAATTTCCGTAAACAGGGAATCGTTTGGTGAGCGCATTCACTTGCTCACGCACCTTCGCTAAATGATTGGCATCATTCGGATGATCGAGCACATCGGCAATCAGTTGCCCCACTTGCTTGGCTTCGGCCTCTTTAAAGCCACGCGTGGTCATGGCGGGTGAGCCTAGGCGTATTCCACTCGTTACCATCGGTTTCTCAGGATCGTTCGGAATTGCATTTTTGTTCACGGTAATGTGAGCAGCGCCTAATGCAGCTTCGGCTTCCTTACCGGTAATTTTCTTGGCACGCAGATCGACGAGCATGACATGTGACTCGGTTTTACCCGAAACAATCCGTAGACCCCGCTCAATCAACGAATTCGCTAAGGCTTGCGCATTAGCAATCACCTGCTTTTGATAGTCCTTAAAGCTGGGCTCCAGCGCTTCTTTAAAAGCCACCGCCTTTGCCGCAATCACATGCATCAGCGGTCCGCCTTGCATGCCGGGGAATACTGCCGAGTTAATCGCTTTCTCATGCTCAGCCTTCATGAGAATGATGCCACCGCGTGGGCCACGCAAACTCTTGTGCGTAGTGGAGGTCACCACGTCGGCATAGGGCACTGGATTGGGATACACACCTGCCGCGATCAAGCCTGCGTAGTGCGCCATGTCGACCATAAAAATAGCACCGATCTCTTTAGCCACTTTTGCAAAGCGCTCAAAATCAATTTGCAAGGAGTAAGCGGATGCACCAGCAATGATGAGTTTGGGTTTCTTTTCACGCGCTAAGCTCTCCATTTGCTCATAGTCAATCGCTTCGTTTTGATCGAGGCCATAGGAGATGGCGTTAAACCATTTACCACTCATATTGAGTGTCATGCCGTGGGACAGATGGCCACCTTCAGCGAGACTCATGCCCATAAACGTATCGCCAGGCTTTAGAAAGGCCAAGAAAACGGCCTGATTGGCCGATGCACCACAATGGGGTTGCACATTCGCAGCATCAGCTCCAAACAATTTTTTGACCCGATCGATCGCCAATTGCTCAGCCACATCCACAAACTCACAACCGCCGTAATAGCGCTTACCCGGATAACCTTCTGCGTATTTATTGGTCAACTGCGAGCCCTGAGCGGCCATCACCGCGGGTGAGGTGTAGTTTTCAGAGGCGATGAGCTCAATATGCTCCTCTTGACGACGGTTCTCGTTTTGGATACTGGCCCATAACTCAGGGTCAATCTGCGCTAAAGTGTGTTGACGATCAAACATAGTGGCTTCCTAATTAATCACAAAGCAATAACAAAATACGACAATTAAACTTCGGCAATCCAGTGCGGATTGGCTAAAATTACCCTCCATAATACAAAGTCCTTATGAACCCTACTCAAGACCTTTCTATTCTGACCCTGGTTCTCAATGCCAGCATCTTGGTCCAAGCAGTGATGGTGTTGCTCTTGAGCCTCTCTGTAGCCTCGTGGACCATCATTTTTCGTAAGGGCTCGACCCTACGTGCTGCGCAACGCGAAACCGAGCGCTTTGAGTGTGACTTTTGGGCGGGCGGCGACTTACAAACCTTATTTGAGGCTGCTCAGCGCAAAATGAGTAGTGCCGGCAACCAAGCCAACGCGGCAGTCTTAGAACGCATCTTTGCTGCCGGGATGCAAGAGTTTTTAAAAGCCAAAGAAATCGATGCGGCACGGCGCGCCATGAAAGCCGCCTATCAGCGCGAGATGGATCGTTTAGAGGCCAATTTGCCATTTCTAGCATCCGTTGGCTCGGTCTCACCCTATATTGGACTCCTCGGAACAGTTTGGGGCATCATGCACGCCTTTCGAGGCTTGGCCAATGTGCAACAAGCTACTCTTGCCTCTGTGGCCCCAGGGATTGCAGAGGCCCTGGTAGCCACTGCGATTGGTTTATTTGCAGCCATCCCTGCAGTCGTGGCGTATAACCGCTACTCCACCGATATTGATCGCCTCTCGATTCATTTTGAATCCTTTATCGAAGAGTTCACCAACATTTTGCAACGTCAAGGCGCTCGCCTCTAATTATCATGGCTAGCCGCTCATCCTTTCGCTCCTCTCGTCGGAAAGCGATTGCGGACATTAATGTAGTGCCCTACATCGATGTGATGTTGGTGCTCTTGGTCATCTTTATGGTGACCGCACCGCTCGTTAACCCCGGAGTAGTCAATCTTCCCACCGTCGGTGGCGCCAAGGTACAAGCCCTGCCCCCGGTCTTTATTACGATTGGTGCTGATGAGGCCATTACGATTCGTAAAGAGGGTGAGAGTGCACAGACCATTACTAAATTAGAGCTCGGTGCCTTTGGGCGCTCTCAAGCTGAGAAATCTGCTGAGCAACCGGTGGTACTTGCAGCCGATAAATCCATCAAATACGAAGTGGTGATGGATGTGATGTCACGCTTAAAAGAAAATGGCGTCAAGCGGGTGGGATTGGCTGTACGTGGTCAGTAATGATGAGTCAGCATGAGTAGCGCGACCCTTAATTCCTCGTGGCAGTTTCATGCGGATCGCGAACCAGGCACTACCAAGGCGTTTGCGCTCTCCTTAGGGGCACATCTTTTTCTGATTGCTCTGCTGACTCTGGGGATTCATTGGAAAACGAGTTCTAGCCCTGCAGGTGTTGAGGTCGAGCTCTGGGATGCAAGCGTTCCACCCCCAAGTGTGACGCCTACCCCCAAAATAGATATCAAGCCCGAAGCGGCTGAGATCGTCATTAAGAAAACCAAACCGCCGCCTGAGCCGCCCAAAGAGGTGGTCAGAAAACCTGAGCCCAAGCCGGAGAAGAAAGCAGAAACCAAGCCACCCGAGAAAAAGGTGGATCCCAAAGAAGATGCGGCCGCTAAAAAAGCAGCTGCCGCGGCGGAGAAAGCACGCCTAGATCAATTGGCCCGTCTCAAAGCAGCTGCAGGTGCCGAGGGCGGTAGCGGTGGCAAAGTGGGTGATGGCGTGGGTGCAGGTGGTAATGCCCCGCCCGGCTACGCCGATCGGGTCCGCAAGAAGATTAAACCCCTCATCGTCTTTAATGCGGAGTCTACGAGTGGTAATCCAACGGTGGTGGTGTTGGTTGATCTCGCTCCCGATGGCATGATTTTGAAACGGACTGTTACATCGCCCAGCACCGATCCAGCCTGGGATCGTGCGGTCTTAATTGCGATTGATCGTGCCGAGAGCCTGCCGCGGGACCAAAACGGCAAAATTCCCATGCGTCAAATCAAATTAACCTTTAAACCAAAGGATTAGTTCAGGGTTCATGGCTAGCGTCTAGAATAATGTCCATGACATTTCAGCGCATTCGTATTGCCTCCCTGCTAGCACTAACTATTTTCATGGGACTGTTCATTTCTCCCGTGAATGCTCAAATGAACATCGAGATCAAAGGTGTTGGTCAAACCCTCTATCCGATTGCGGTTGCCCGATTTAAAGACGAAGACAAATTACCGGTCAAGATTTCTGATGTGATTCGTCAAAATCTCACACGCAGCGGCTACTTCCGAAATATTGAGCTTGGTAACGGTGTTGAGGACGATCAAGTGGTTCCCGACTTCAAAACGTGGGCGGCGCGCGGAGCCGATGCCCTAGCCGTTGGCTCGGTCACCCAAAAATCCCCTGGGCAGTATGAGGTTCGTTACCGCTTGTATGACATTCGTAAAGGTGAGAGCCTCAACGGTTTGATCGTGTCGGCAAGCGAGGATAACTTGCGCCTTGCGGCCCACAAAATTTCGGACGACATCATCTTCAAACTCTTGGGTGAGCGTGGCGTATTCTCCACCCGTCTGTCATATGTCATGAAAGAAGGTAAGCGCTATCGCTTAGTGATCTCGGACGCCGATGGTCAAAACATGCGCAACGCACTGAATAGCAGTGAGCCCATCATTTCAGTAGCGTGGTCACCCGATGGTCAAAAGATTGCGTATGTATCCTTTGAGGATCGTAAGCCCATCGTTTATGTGCATGAGCTGGCGACCGGCCGTCGCATTGTTCTCTCCAATGAGCGCGGCAACAACAGCGCCCCATCCTGGGCCCCTGACGGCAAGAGCTTAGCGATCTCGCTTTCTAAAGATGGTAATACGCAAATCTATCGAGTCAATGCCGATGGTAGTAATCTGCGACGCCTCACCCAAGGCAATACGATTGATACTGAACCGCAGTTTTCTCCAGACGGTAAATTTATTTATTTCACGAGCGATCGTGGTGGCAACCCACAAATTTATCGGATGAGTGCCGATGGGGAGCGCGGCGAACCAGCCAGAAGAATCACCTTTAAGCAACCCTATGCAACCTCAGCACGCATCTCTCCCGATGGCAAGTATTTAGCGTATATCGGTGGCGCAGGCGGTGGTTACAAGCTCTTTCTAATGAATCTCCTCACGGGTGATAGCACACCCATGACCGATACTAGCTTTGACGAATCCCCAAGTTTTGCAGCCAACGGTCGCTATATTCTGTACTCAACCCAAGTCGGGGGTAAAAAAGTACTAGCAGCGGTTTCGGTCGATGGCTATGTCAAACAAATTTTGAGTGTTCCAGGATCGGATGTGCGCCAACCATCGTGGGGGCCATTCATGGATCGTTAATTCGTTTTAGTGCTCCATGATCCAAGGCATAATACGAATTAGTTTGCAGTCCATCGGTTTACGAACACCATCAATTTATTCGAGGGAGAGCGCATGAAAACTACATCACCCCAGCGTCGCTTTGTACTGACCAGCATTTTGGGAGGCGTCGGCCTACTCAGTGCCTGCTCATCGGGAGTGAAGTTAGATGATGTCAGTACCATGAAAACCCAAGAAGCCAAAAGTAGCAATATTGCTTCTCAGCCTTGGAATGATCCTAAGAGCCCCCTCTTTCAGCGCAGTATCTATTTTGACTTTGATGAATACACCATCAAACCCCAATATCAAAATATGCTGCAAGCTGGAGCTGCTTTCTTAAAGCAAAACCCCCAACAAAAGATCATGATTCAGGGTAATACGGATGATCGTGGTACTGCTGAATACAACCTCGCTCTCGGTCAACGGCGCTCCGATGCAGTTCGTAAAGCACTCGCAGCACTGGGCGTACCCGATAGTCAAATGGAAGCCGTGAGTCTTGGAAAAGAAAAGCCCAAAGCAGAAGGTAATACTGAAGCTGCGTGGGCTGAAAACCGTCGCGCTGACATTATTTACATCACTAAATAAGAGTACTCTCGATTGACTGCTATCTCCTGCTTTACTCGAACTGCTCTTACGCTGACATTAGGCGCATTACTTTCGAGTAATGCGTGGGCGATCTTCTCGGATGACGAGGCTCGCAAAGCCATTCTAGAAATGCGCAAGTCGGTTCAGGCCTCGCAAGGCGCTATTTTGGACCTACAAAATCAGATCGAAAAACTACGTACAGAAAACGCTCAACTACGCGGCCAAATCGAGACCTTGCAAAAGCAAACGGAAGATCTCACCAAGAATCAAAAAACCTACTATCAAGATTTAGACAGTCGACTAACTCGATTTGAACCCCAAACCGTAGAGGTTGAAGGTGTGACTGGTGTGGTCCAACCCGGTGAGCGAGCAGCGTATGAAGAAGCGCTCAATGCGTTTCAGAACAATCAGCTTAAAAAAGCCGATACCGATCTCAATGCGTTTATCCGGAAATACCCATCTAGCCCTTATTTACCCCTTGCACTCTTTTGGTCTGGCAATACCAAATACGCTCTTAAAGATTACAACGGCTCCATCAATCAATTGCAAACACTAATCACTCGTTTCCCAGGCCATCAGCGAGTGCCTGCGGCGATGTTAACCCTTGGTAATGCCAATCTTGAGTCTGGTAAGAAAGCGGTCGCCAAAAAGGTTCTGAGCGATCTAATCACCAAGTATCCAGACTCTGAGGCTGCCAAAGAAGCAAAGCCAATTGTTGCTAACATCAAGTAAGTAGATCCTGGATTTCTAATTTTGGACTTTTCTGCTTTTAAGCATTCGTTTAATCCGTCACAGGCACGCACTCCCAATAGCCCCGCGGTCATTCTGTTCTCCGGTGGTTTGGACTCCACAACCATTCTGGCGCTTGCCAAACAACTAGGCTATCGCTGTTATGCTCTCTCCGTTCATTACGGCCAAAAGCATTCGTCTGAATTGGATGCTGCAAAACGGATTGCACAATCATTTGGTGTCGAGCGCCATGAGATCATCCACTTAGACCTCGCCCGCTTTGGTGGATCAGCCCTCACTGACCAGACACTGCGCGTACCTACCGAAGGTGATCCCAAGACCGCTGCGATTCCGATCACGTATGTGCCTGCTCGCAACACCATCATGCTCTCGATGGCTTTGGCCTGGGCAGAGTCCCTAGGAAGTATTGATGTGTTCTATGGAGCTAATGCGGTCGATTACTCTGGATATCCGGATTGCCGCCCAGAGTATGTGCAGTCGTTTGAAACCATGGCGAACTTGGCAACGAAGGCTGGGGTCGAGTCTATTGATGAGCAGCAAAGATTTCGGATCCACGCGCCCATCATTTCCATGAGTAAAGCGCAGATCATTCAACTGGGCCAGTCTCTAGGAATTGATTACAGCCAAACGGTGTCGTGCTATCAAGCCAATCAAGAAGGCCAAGCCTGCGGTGTCTGTGAATCTTGTCAACTTCGTAAAGCGGGATTTAAAGAGGCTGGGGTAGCCGATCCAACACGCTATCAGTTTTAAGTCGGGTCTTTGCCAAGCATGCGTGCAACATAACGCGCAATCAGATCCACTTCCAAGTTCACGTGATCGCCTGCCTTGAGTTTGCCGAGTGCTGTGTTCTCTAGGGTATGAGGAATGATATTGATTTCAATGGGGCATTGGGACTGATCTTTGGACCCCGCTTGATTGACGGTTAGCGATACGCCATTCACCACAATCGATCCTTTGTAGGCCAGATAAGGGGCCAATGATTGCGGGGCATCGATTACTAACTTCCATGAGCCATACGCATCACCTTGAACAGGAGTAAATGATTGAACCGTGCCTACTCCATCGACATGGCCACTAACTAAGTGGCCTCCAAGACGATCGTTAAACCGTAGGGCCTTTTCTAGATTCACAGACCCAAGTTTGTCGAGCCCTGTTGTTTTTGAGATCGACTCCCTAGAAACATCAACCTCAAAAACATTAGCTTGCATGGTCGTAACCGTCATGCAGGCGCCATTAAGGGCAATGCTATCGCCAATCGCTACATCATCAAGGTAGTTAGCAGGGGTTGTGACGGTTAAATGGAGGCCATCGCCTTTGGGAGCGAGATGGGTAATTTCACCAATGGCGGTAATGATTCCAGTAAACATGAATGCACTATATCAGTTTGAAAGGCAGTAAATACTATGACCTTACAGCGCGTATGCGCAGATCATCTCCGATCAGAGTATGTGCAATAATTCTCCAAGAATCCCTCTGTGATAGTTCTTGAAGCGGTCCAATATTGACCATTCCTAGGCCCTCACCCAAGAAGCAAGGCGCTTGGTAGATGAGGAGCTCATCCACACAACCCTCACGAATGAGTGAACCATTTAATTTGTGACCTGCTTCGACATGGACTTCATTGATCTCGCGCTCTTTAGCCAAATACGCAAAGAGTTTAGGCAGGTCCACCTTGCCCTTTGCATTCGCAAGTTGTACCACTTCAATACCGCGCCCTGCTAACTCTTTTTGAGTTTTAAGTAAATGGCTTGGCTCTGGATTAGCGCAAACGATAATGGCATTTGCATCACTCAGTACCTTAGCCCCTAAGGGAATCTCCAATTGCGAATCCACAATCACTCGCAATGGCTGACGCTGAGTACTCACCTCACGCACCGTGAGAGCTGGATTATCCTCCCTAACCGTACCCACCCCTGAAAGAATGGCACAAGCCTGAGCCCGCCAATGATGACCGTCTGCACGAGCAGCTGGCCCTGTAATCCATTGACTCTGTCCATTGGGTAGCGCAGTACGACCATCCAGACTCGATGCGATTTTCATGCGCACATACGGAAGACCCTGGGTCATACGTTTGATAAAGCCAGGATTAACCAGAGCCGCCTCATGGGCCATTAAACCAAGATCCACCTGAATGCCATGTTTTTGCAAGGCCGCTATCCCCTGCCCCGAGACCTTAGGATTGGGGTCTTGCATGGCAATCACT
The DNA here is from genome assembly GCF_003065385.1 of Polynucleobacter acidiphobus. Taxonomy (NCBI): domain Bacteria; kingdom Pseudomonadati; phylum Pseudomonadota; class Betaproteobacteria; order Burkholderiales; family Burkholderiaceae; genus Polynucleobacter; species Polynucleobacter acidiphobus. Next base: position 261,544 of record NZ_CP023277.1, on the reverse strand, counting down.
ACACGCTTTGGCGAAAGCTTTATCAGCGCATCACAACACGGGGGTGTGCGACCAGTATGCGAACAAGGCTCAAGCGTGACATAAAAGGTGCTGGCAGCAAAATCAACGGCACTTGCCCCAAGCCGTCGTGCATTAGCAATCGCCTCAATCTCGGCATGCTGAGACCCCACTTGCTGGGTAAACCCCCGGCCCAAAATCTGCTCGCCTTTGGTAATGACGCAACCCACCCGTGGATTGGGGTTAGAGAGGTATAGGGCTTTCTTAGCCTCATCAAGTGCCAAGGCCATCATCTGCCGATCAAATGAACTAAATTGGGTCATAGCGCTATTAAACCCGATTTATTGATCTAACTAAATTCACTAACAACCCAGCCCTTTTCGATTCACAGCAGAATTTGGGTTGCAAATGCGCCAGCGGCCACTCGCTGCCAGAATCACATGACGTTGCAGGTCTGCGTTCTTCGTGTGGGTAAAAACTAAGCGGTTAGCAACAAAGCCCCCGTGTTTTGATTTCGCGGCACCTGCAGGGTTAAATCGAATCTGGCTTTGCCCAGAATGTGGATCCACAAACCCCTTGGAATGAATTGCAATATTGGCAGGCAAGGAATGCCGAACAATTATTTCTGGTGAGTCCTTTAAACCGATCCCCTCAAGCTGCCAGCCTGAGTTCCAATTCGCTTCGTCATCATCCGTTGCTCTTGGCTTTAAGAACATATCGCGACCCCCATAGAGAGCACGCTGCCTAGCAAACTGAGCGTGATAAATGAACTGGCGCGTCGCATGCTCGAGCTCTCGCTCATAAAACTGGGTTTGTATCTGAGGTACTCCAAACATCAGCAGCAAACTGATGAGCGCGATGACCACCATCAACTCCAATAAGGTATACCCCTGCTCCCCATACCCTCGTGAGTCAAATAAACACCATTTCTGATTGCTACTCATAGATTGGCTGCCAATTGATGCGGCTAAGGTGTTGGCTGGCGATTTGATAACGAAGCGCGCTACGAAGCCGAATCCCTTGGCCAACCTCCAACTCAATCAATAGTGTGTTCTTGATTGGATGTTTCTGTTGGTGGACCATTTGTGTTCTACTCATGAGCTTTAGTCGGCAGCCCTCTGAACCTAATGCATCGAAGTCCTGCGAAGAATCTAGCTCATGAATCAATAATGTTCTGAGCTGATCTTCACACTGCGCCAAAAGTGCTTCTGCTCTCTCAAACTCGGACTGATATTGAACCTGAGTCGCTTGCGATTGAATCTCAAGGGCGAGCACCGACTCCAACTGGGTAACCGCCCAAGCCAGATATAGCAAAAGACTCATGACCCAGAGGAATATCATGGGTTATAAGTTCCGTGGCGCTGACTGATGTAGTGTGTCTGCTCGATGACCCGCGTTGGGTTATTTGGTCCTGCATGGGGTTGCACGCGCAGGGTAATGCTAACTAAGCCGCTTGGAGTCCGAGAGATATCAGGCGCTTGGGTCAGTGAGTGTGCTCGCACCCAGTCAATCTGCAAGGACTGCACGTTATTCAGAATTTCACCCTGATGCAATCGACCCTGACGATCGACGCTCTGACACATCAATATCTGAGCTCTAGAATCGTGCCGACTGGGCTCTAGATAAAACCGCTGATAAGCCTGTTGCTTGATGGTTCGCTCGACTGTCAAGGGATTACCCATGCAGTCATACCCCAATTTATCCGGAATATCTTGGGTGAGTACGATGGCGTCAGAACCGCGAGAGGAACCTCCTTTTTGGACGGTGATTGGATTTGCGATCAATGGATGCTGCGTTGAGCTAGCTAGATACCCTGCACCCTGAATCGCTCGACTGATTAACTCCAGTGAGCGATCCATATTCTGTTGTAGTAAAACACGGTCCTCGATTTGAGCCTGATAAGTAAGTACTCGATGAACCAACCATGCTGGCGGCAATAGCAAAATGCTACCGAGCGAAAGCGCTGTTAAGCATGCCAGCAGGCTCATCGTTTTGAACGAGGCACATTGTTTGGTTGCTGACTTTTGAATCGATTGAGGTAAAGTGCAATCTCATGCTGGTTCTTCTGATGAACCCACGCTGCATGCGACTGCTCCAATTGAATAGACTTCATGACGAGTTTTGAATAAACCGTATGCGCGACCGTAATACTGCCCACGATAAGGCTCATCGCAATCAAAAGTTCAAATAACACCATTCCAGATTCAGGTGAATGGTCATGGTTCATTGGGTTATTCCTAAAGTATTTAGTCCCTGAGATTGTTCCCAAATCCACAAGGCTTCACCATCGGCCGCTTCGGAAAATCCTGTCGTAGAGCCCTACAAACAGCAAGAAGGCTTAAAATGACGCTCTATTTACGAATTCCACAACCATGCCAAACTCACCATTACCAGCCATTAGCCCCGTTCATGAGATTGTGGCCGACCTTCGTGCTGGCAAGATGATCATCTTGGTTGATGAAGAGGACCGTGAGAATGAAGGTGATTTGGTTCTTGCGGCTGATCACGTCAGTGCCGAGGCCATTAACTTCATGGCCAAGCACGGTCGGGGTCTCATTTGCCTCACACTCACCAAAGAGCGTTGCCAACAATTAAACTTGCCGCTGATGGTTCGTGACAATGGCACAGCCTTAGGGACAAATTTTACGGTCTCAATTGAAGCTGCCAGTGGCGTGACCACCGGCATCTCAGCAGCCGATCGAGCACGCACCATCCAAGCCGCAGTTGCCCCAAATGCCAAACCAGCCGATTTAGTACAACCAGGCCATGTCTTCCCTTTAATGGCTCAACCTGGAGGTGTCTTAATCCGCTCTGGCCACACCGAGGCCGGTTGTGATTTAGCGAGTCTTGCGGGTTGCTCACCCACTGCCGTGATTTGCGAAATCATGAAAGACGATGGCAGCATGGCGCGCTTACCGGATCTCATCGAGTTTGCTAAAGAGCATCAACTCAAGATTGGAACGATTGCAGATCTGATTCAGTATCGGAGCCAAACAGAGAGTATTGTGTTGCGCGAAGGCGTGCGTGAGTTTGCCAGTCCTTGGGGTCGTTTTACGGGTGTGGTGTATCGGGACACACCGAGTAACTGTTTACACCTTGCACTGGTTCAAGGAAATCCACAATCCGCCGAAGAATCCATTGTGCGGGTTCATGAACCAGTTACCGTTTTGGATCTTTTAGATATTGATCAATCCACGCATTCATGGCCTTTGAGCAAAGCCTTGCAAGTGATCGCCAATGCGCCGTGCGGCGTTGCTGTTTTACTTAATGCTGCTGGAGTTGCGGCTCCCAATGAACTCAAATGGCTTTCGCAGTTTGAAAAGTTAACTCAATTGGACCAAGGTTCTGATCATAATCCCTCAAAGCCACCCGGTCAATCGGGTGCGGAGCGTAAAACGGATTTCCGCAGTTACGGAATTGGAGCGCAAATCCTCAAAGACTTAGGTGTACGCAAAATGCGTTTACTAGCCAACTCCTCCAGGGTACCGAGTTTATCTGGCTATCAATTGGAAATTATTGATCACATCCCCTACACACCCATCCAATCTTGAGGAATAGCGCATGAACGACATCGATGTCTTTGAGGCTGACTTAAATGGCCAAGATCTCAGGGTTGCGATCGTGCAAGCTCGTTTTAATGAAGAGCACTGCAAAGCCCTATCGGAGGCCTGCATTACCGAGCTACTGAACTTAGGTGTGGCTCATCACGATATTCAGTTAGTGACCGTACCTGGCGCCTTAGAGATTGGCTTTGCCCTCTCCCAACTTGCGAAGACCCACGAGTTTGATGCCATGATCGCCCTAGGTGCTGTCATTCGGGGGGAAACCTACCACTTTGAATTGGTCTCCAATGAATCTGCGAGTGCCATTACTCGTATTAGTTTGGATCATGGTATTCCGATTGCCAATGGGGTGCTAACGTGCGACACCGACGATCAAGCATTTGCTCGCACTCTCGAAAAGGGCCGTGATTGTGCGCGCGCTGCGGTTGAAATGGCCAATCTCGCCCTAGCCATCAATCCTGATCTTGATATTGAGTCAGCATAATCACATGACGGCTGGATCGACCCCTAACCCAAAGCGCTCGCTCACGCCTAGGCGGCGTGCCCGCGAATATGCCTTACAAGGTATTTATCAGTATTTGGTGATTCAAAAGGCGGGTGAGCTAAGTGATGCCCCCTTAACGATCAGCGCAATCACGAAACAACTTGGCGAAGACCCAGCATTTAAAAAATGTCAGGGTGATTTATTTGCAAGTATCTTCCAGGGGGTGATTGGCCAGCACCAAGAACTTGATGCATTGATTATTCCGGAGTTAGATCGACCCTTGGCTGAACTATCACCAGTAGAGCATGCTGCTATGCTAATCGGCACCTATGAGTTAGCTGCCGATCTATCGGTGCCCTACAAAGTAGCAATTAATGAAGCGGTTGAATTAGCAAAAACCTTTGGTGGCACCGATGGCCATAAATACGTGAATGGGGTTTTAGATCAGCTTGCCCAAAAACTGCGGCAAGCTGAAATCGTAGCGAACTAAACGTTACCGCCTAAACGGCGCGCAACGTTACGTAACTCTTCGCGCTCTGAAAATACCTTATGGGTATAGGTACCAACCCCACTCGCTGCATTGGGAGCGCCCAAATAACTCTTTAAACCATCCTCAAGCGAACCAGCTCGAGCGATACAAGCCTTCAAAATCAGAGCCCCCACCCGAATATTTGCCTCAGGGATAAAGGCCGCTAAGGGGCCGCCATAAGGCTCAAATTTCTCTTGATGAACATGGGTTCGAACCTGCATCAATCCTTGCGCACCGGCACGGCTCTCAGCACGAGGATTTAGGCTAGATTCAGTCGCCATCACTGCCAAAATTAGGGTGGGGTCTAGGTTAACCTCTTTACTCACCATCATGGCTTGATTGACATAGAAAAGTGTGTCCTCTAAAGAGATCCGAAACTTTTTAGCCAAATGTTCGGCAACTGCGCGACGCTCGGTCTCTGAACCCAATATCGACCGATCAACCGCACTTAAGTCGACCAAATGCCCCGGAATTTGTGATGCGGGTCCTGCAATCGAGGGGATGGTCTGTGGGTTTATGCTCCAAAACTTGAGTTGATTGGCGGACTCATCAGCCGTTAAGATTTCAGCACTATCCGCCCCGAGAATCAGTACGCGGGCTTCGGCGGGAACTAAATAGTGGGCAAGATCAAAGATTCCGGCGCCAGTGCGGGGGCCAAGTAACCAAACGGCAAGAATTGCGGCAACCAAAAATGCAAATAGGCGCTGTATGAGCCTAGCTAAAGATGCAGAGGCTAAGTGCTGTTCAATCCCAATTGTCTTTGGAAAATTAAATGGTTTCATTGTTTGGGTCACACACAATAGATAGAATCTAAATAACAAGACTCTATTTATATTGCAGTGCAACAACTGTTAAACATGCCGAATCTTAGAAACCCCTATATAACCTGTCAAGAATAAAGAAATGGTTTTATATATCAATTAATTCATATTATCCGTTTAAACCCTAATATGATGCGACGCTGAATATAAAAAGATCAGTTAAAACAATGGTTTAATTAAGTTAGTCATCACTTATTCCTCATCATGAAAAAAACATCGGTTCGGGATTTATTTTCATAATTTGAAAGAAAAAATAACGATTTCCAACTACCTATAGGCAGGCAATTGAGTTCAACCCACTATTAGTAGTGGTTTTCAGAAATCATCATTGGCTCCATAGGTAATACGATTGAAGAATCTCTTTTCGGATTTCTGGAGTCAATCACCTCCCCTACGAACCAAATTATTCCCAATAATCCTTCTCGACGGTTGGGATTACACTAAGTCATCGAGACACAACTTACTCAAAAGAAGAACATCATGAACGTCCCCAATTCCATTGCTGATCTCCATAAGCTCCTCAAGAACCCTGGTCTTTTTCATGAGGATGCGTTGATCAACGGCCAGTGGGTGAAAGCGTCAGGGAACGCGCGATTTGCAGTTTCCAACCCCGCAACCGGTGACATCATTGCTAAGGTTGCCAATTTAAATGCCTCGGATGCCGAAGAGGCAATTTCCGCTGCAGAGCTAGCCCTCAATGCCTGGAAGGGCAAGCTGGCCAAAGAGCGTGCCCAGGTGATGCGCAAGTGGTTTGAGTTAATTCTGGCCAATGCAGATGATCTCGCCACCCTCATGACTCTTGAGCAAGGCAAACCTCTTGCCGAAGCTAAAGGGGAAGTGGTCTACGGCGCTTCCTTTGTGGAATGGTTTGCCGAAGAAGCCAAACGCGTAATGGGGGCGATTCCAGCAACCACCTGGGGCGATAAGCGCACCATTGTTTTAAAGCAAGCCATTGGGGTCTGCGTTGCCATTACCCCCTGGAACTTTCCGATTGCCATGATTACGCGCAAAATCGCACCAGCAATGGCAGCAGGATGCACCATCGTGATCAAGCCTGCAGAACAAACTCCGCTTTCAGCACTCGCAATTGCTGAACTTGCCCAACAAGCAGGGGTCCCGCAAGGGGTCATTAATATCGTGACCGCAGATGCCGAGCAATCCATTGCAGTTGGCAAGGTTCTATGTGAATCCCCAACGGTACGCCATCTATCGTTTACCGGCTCTACAGAAGTAGGTCGCATTCTGATGGCGCAATGCGCCCCAACGGTCAAAAAACTCTCCTTAGAACTTGGCGGTCATGCGCCCTTCATTGTGTTTGACGACGCGGATATTGATGCTGCCGTATCGGGCGCAATGAGCTCCAAATACCGAAATGCCGGGCAAACTTGCGTTTGCGCCAACCGGTTCTATGTCCATAAAAAGGTGCACGATGCCTTTGTAGAAAAGTTAGCTCTGGCAACCAAAGCAATCAAGATTGGAAATGGTCTAGAGCAAGGCGTTTCTCAAGGGCCCCTAATCGATCAAGCTGCCATTGAAAAGGTAGAGCGGCATGTAGCCGATGCAGTGAGCAAAGGGGCGCAACTTGTTATTGGGGGTAAACGCGCCAGTCTGGGTGGAACGTTTTATGAACCAACCGTTCTTGCTAATGTTACCAATGCCATGCTCATTACCCATGAAGAAACTTTTGGTCCGGTTGCGCCAGTAATACCGTTTGAGAATGATGATGAAGTGATTCGATTGGCTAATAGCAGTCAATTTGGTCTAGCGTCTTACTTTTACAGTCGGGATATTGGTCGGGTTTGGAAGGTCGCCGAAGCCCTCGAATTTGGTATGGTGGGGGTCAATACCGGACTGATCTCGAATGAAGTAGCCCCATTTGGTGGGGTCAAGCAATCTGGCTTAGGACGCGAGGGTAGCTCCTGGGGAATCGACGAGTACCTTGAAATGAAATACGTCTGTATGGGTCTTTAAGGCACATGCTTGCGATAAAGCAAATCCCAAACCCCGTGGCCTAATTTGAGACCACGGTTCTCAAATTTGGTCAGCGGACGATACGAGGGCTTATCCACAAAACCCTCATGCGTCTCTTGTAAGTGCTTAGCTGTCCAATCAATACCACCGATAGTTTGATCCTGATCGATACCGAGAATGGCTCCTAAGCGAACTTTTTGAGTGGATTGATTTCGTAATAGAGGATGGTGATTGAGAACTAAGAGCATTTGCTCCGCGTAATGCTGCCAATCCGTTGCCAGGTGAAGATAGCCATTAGGCTTCAATCGGGAAACGAGGAGTTCTACAAATTCTTTTTGAATTAAACGGCGTTTATGATGACGCGTTTTATGCCATGGATCTGGAAAGAAAATATGAACCCCATCCAAAGAATTGGGTGCAATCATCCGCTCGAGTATCTCAACAGCATCATGGGAAATTAAGCGAAGATTGTGAAGATCCAACTCACCAATACGCTTAAGAAGCGCACCAACCCCAGGCTCATGAACCTCAAGACCTAAAAATGCATCGTTTGGACGAACTTGTGCAATCTGAGCGGTGGACTCACCCATGCCAAAGCCGATCTCGACAATGCGCGAAGCATTCTGATACGACGGACCAAATACTGACCAATCAAATAATGCCTCTTGATATGGCAGGAGAAATTGACTACCTAAGGTTGCAATCGCATGCTCTTGGGCATTAGTAGTACGGCCTGCTCTACGAACAAACGAGCGAATTCGGTGTCTCAAAGAACTACTATCATTAATCATCAGTGATTAATACGATTCTCATCAGCAATTCGAGAAATGATAATTTGCGAATAAACCATTTCAACTTGCAAATATCTCTTCTTTAACGAAATAAACGTATTTATAGCAGAGGCTGGATTGGATATTGGATCATCATAATAGCCCCAAAAAAAATCATCAAAAATCATCACGCCGCCCACATTAAGATGGGCAAATGATTTAAGCGCGTCAACCATTACATCATAAATATAATGGGATCCATCAATGTAAATTAAATCAAACTTAGTGTGACTTTCTAGATTATCAAAAAATGAAAAAGAAGTCCCTTTGTATTTGGTAAGCCTATCCCGATAATCAGAAAGATTGGCATCAAAATTCTGCTCGATTGTATTCAAAATTTTCGATCCCTTGTGCTCATCAGCACCCTCCCATGTATCCACACAAGTTAATTTTGAATTCGGTAATGAGTCAAGAATAAATAGGGATGATCGACCCTCCCATGAACCAATTTCAAGGCAAGAAAGGGGCTTGTTCAACATTTGAAATTTGTTAAAAATAATCATCCAATAAGGAATATTGCCAGTAAACCAATCAGTAGAAAAATTTTTCTCTCGGTGCTTACTTTCTATATTTTGAAACTTAATAATTTTATTTTTTTGAATATAGGTATTCACAAAACATGTAATAACAATAAGCGGTGCCTTTGTCAAAATCAAGTAAAAAATTGCCTTAAGGAATTTTCGAGAAGATGGGGCATTCATATTTATTTAGCCTTTGGAATAACAAGATTATTTTTGATTAAATCGAGACTATTAGCTAATTCCTTTTCAAATGAAATATCGAAAGCGAAATCTTTACCTAATTTTGCTAGTTTCTTTGCCCTATCGTCATTATCTCTAAGCCAATCAAGCTTTTCTTGAAGATCAGAAAGGTCCTTATTTACGGGTACATAGTGCTGCCATGGAATTAAGCGATCGTAATACCACTGTTTGTATCCGTCCTCGGATTCAACCTTAAGTACGACTGAGCCAGACAGAAGCTTCAAAAATAGACTTGACCAAGCATTACTATTGCCATCTACATCGATAAGGTATTTAAATGTATTGATTAACTTGATTGATTTGGCATTCCCCCGATTCAGTAGACAGTTAATATTGTCAACAATGAATCAAGGGAGTAGTGATGAAGCGAACCAAATACACCGCTGAGTTCAAATTAGAAGCGGTTAAGCAGATCTTAGATAAAGGGCATTCAGCAGTTGAGGTATCCAGACGCTTGGGGGTGCCTGTCGGCCTGCTGTATACCTGGACCCGAAAACTCAAGGGGTCAGATGAGAAACCAATAGAAGACATCAAAGCGCTGCAAGCCGAGATGACCAAACTCAAAGCAGAACTGAGGCGAACCACTGAAGAGCGCGACATCCTAAAAAAGGCCGCCGCGTACTTTGCCAAAGTGTCCGAGTGAAGTACGCGTTTATCAAAGAGCATCGCCAGGAGTTCCGGCTTTTGAGCATGTGCCGGGTTCTGAAGGTGCACCGCAGTGGCTATTACGCTTGGTTAAAAGAACCTCAATCACCCCGGGCTCTGGAGAACGCCAAGTTATCAGAACAGATCCGTTACTTCTATGATCAGAGTATGGGGATTTATGGCAGCCCGCGGATTTACCATGACCTCAGGGAAGCGGGTGTAGCCTGTAGTGAAAACCGAGTGGCAAGACTCATGAAGGCCTCGCAACTGCGCTCCATCCGCGGGTATAAGCGTCCGCGATATCGGATCGGTAGACCGTCTCTAGTCTCACCCAATCAATTGCAACGTCAATTTACCCATGATGCCCCTGATCAAGCCTGGGTGACCGACATTACCTATATCCGAACTTACGAAGGCTGGTTGTACTTGGCGGTAGTGATTGATTTGCACTCCCGATTAGTGGTTGGCTGGAGCATGCAAGCACGTATGGAAACCCGCTTGGTCCTGGATGCCTTAACGATGGCGGTATGGCGCAGAAAGCCTAAGAATGGTCTTATCATCCACTCCGACCAAGGTAGCCAGTTCGGTAGTGATGCATTTGCCCGCTGGTGCAAAGATAATCGATTAAGCCCGAGCATGAGCAGGCGTGGCAACTGCTGGGATAACGCAGTGGCTGAATCCTTCTTTAGCAGCCTCAAAAGTGAATTAATTAAGAAACGGATTTATCCCACTAGGGCACAAGCCAAATCAGAGATCTTTGAATACATCGAAGAGTTCTACAATCGGGTAAGGCGTCACAAGCATCTTGCCCAACTAAGTCCAATGGCGTTCGAACAACGTCAAATTGCGTTATGAAAAGTGTCTACGATATTGGGGGAATGCCAATTTATAGTCTTTTAGGTAGCCCAAAGTTTTAATTTCATTTTCAGCGCTTTTATTCAATTGAACAATATTGCTCAACCCAACATCAAATAGGTCCTGATTTTTAGAATTAGCGGCTATTTCACATAACTTGATTCTCTGAAGATCCCTCCATGACCCAGAGGGCGAGATGCCAGTACTGGATCCCCTCCAAAATAAAATCTCTTTCTTTTGTTCCCACGGAATTAGATTGCTCCCAAAATACGAGCGCATTTCATCGTATCCGTGAGTTCCAATAAAATCAATATCAGGAATCAGAATTTGATTCTCACGATTAGAGCAAAATGCTAATCCGTCTTTTTTTGCATAATCGCCAAGATTAATATCGATCCAACCGCTATGAAAATATTCGGACGCGTGAAATTTTTTTAATAACGGCGATATATCAAAGATTCTTCTAAATGTAGGTTCTAAGGCCTCATTCGAGGCATTCATATTGATATCAAACTCCAATTGATTTGGGCTTATTGCATGCCAGCGAACAACGTCGATATCCGAGCTTAAATAATTAACATTAAATTTAACTTCTATTGGATTAAATTTTGTCCAAAAGATGCTCTCTGCTAAGCGAGTGTCTTTGAATTTACATGCCCTGACTAAATTAATTGGTCTCGGATTTTGAATTAGCTTTTTTGACCGGAAGATGCTCTCAAGAAAAAAAGTGATTTGCCTTAACCTCAGCCGAATGCTTTTAAACATTTAAGAGCTTTGAAAAATAGCTGATAGTTTCTCTTAACCCATCTTCTAGAGATACCTTAGGCGTCCATCCTAATTTGGCCTTAGCTAAATCAATATTCGGCTGACGCTGCTTTGGATCATCCGAGGGTAGTGGTTGATAGACAATTTTTGATTTGCTACCAGAAAGCTTGAGAACCAATTGGGCAAGTTCAAGCATCGTAAATTCAGTTGGGTTCCCGATATTGACTGGCCCCGTAAAGCCAGTTTCTGTCGCCATCATCCGAGCCATAGCATCAATAAGGTCGTCCACATAGCAAAAACTTCGGGTCTGAGATCCATCCCCATAAATCGTGATGTCTTTACCTTGTAATGCCTGCACGATAAAGTTGCTCACCACGCGGCCATCGTTGGGATGCATCCTTGGGCCGTAGGTGTTGAAGATTCTTACCACTTTGATATCGGTTTGATGTTGGCGAAAGTAGTCAAAAAATAGGGTCTCAGCACAACGCTTACCCTCGTCATAGCAGGACCGAATGCCAATCGGATTGACTCTACCCCAATAGCCTTCTGGTTGGGGATGCACCTCTGGATCACCATAGACCTCACTCGTAGAGGCTTGCAAAATACGAGCGCGGGTCCGCTTAGCTAAACCGAGCATATTAATTGCACCGTGCACGCTAGTTTTAGTCGTTTGCACGGGGTCGTATTGATAGTGAACTGGGGAGGCTGGACACGCTAAGTTATAGATCTGATTAACCTCGACATACAAAGGAAAGGTCACATCATGGCGCATGATCTCCAATTTTGGATTACTCATCAAATGCACAAGGTTCTGTTTGTTACCGGTAAAAAAGTTATCCACCACCAAAACATCATTACCCTCACGAAGCAGGCGTTCAGTGAGATGAGAGCCTAAAAAGCCTGCGCCGCCGGAGATGAGGATTTTGTTTTGATTGATGGACATCGTTGTCTTTCAAAAATCGAGAATTTCGCCTGATTTTATTCCTTGGGTGTTGTGGGCATTTGAGATATCTCTTGTGCAGGCATATCCCAACTCGTTGAGCGATAGGCAAAGACAACTTCAACCAAGATAAGTGTTAGAGAAACCACAAATGAGACCAAACCAGCAACAAAGGTGATCAGAACATAACCCACATTGACTAATTTTCCGGCACCGGTTTGTACTAAAAATAGCTCAAGAACAGTCAGAGAAATTAAAACGCCTGCTAAGACATCAAAGAAAATGGCTAGAGTGCATAACCTTCCCCTGGTCTTGAACTCATCAATTTCTTTCTCATAATGTGTCTTCAGCTTTTGACTAAGCTGCTGATCGCCATACAGCTGATTCTGAATAAAGCGCATCCGATCTACATTACGCGCCAGGCGTGCTGTGATCGCAGCAACTAAGGTAGCAACAGCCGTGAGGAGAAAGACAGGTGCCAAGGCCAACTGAATATTGGCTTGTATAGCATCGATTGAAAGGTTCATATTTTTTACTCTATAACTATCAGTTAGACCAAGCGACAAGACCGGTGTACGAGGTCACCAAAACTAAAACGCCAAAAATAATACGATACCAAGCAAAGGGGATAAAGTTGTGATGCGCAACATAATGAATCAGCCAGCGCACACAAATAAATGCGGAGATAAAGGCTGCGACAAAACCAACTAAAAGGGTAGGTGCAAAATCAGCAAAACCAAATGCTTGGGGTGAGTTTGCAATCTTGAGCAACTCATACGCAGTTGCCCCACCAATGACCGGGATTGCTAAAAAGAAGGAGAATTCGGTTGCAACGGCTCGCGGCAAGCCAAATAGCATCCCGCCAATAATTGTGGCTCCAGAGCGTGAGGTACCTGGTATGAGAGCCGCGCATTGGGCTAGCCCCACTTTTAGGGCATCGATCGCAGTTAACTGGTCAATGCTATCGATTTTCTTCATGGTCGACGCTTTGGTTTGACGGTACTCTGCCCAGAAGATCACAAAGGCGCCCACAATAAATGCGCTTGCCACAGGGACTGGTGAAAACAGATGAGCCTTGATGAACTTACCAAAAATCAGACCAAGCCCCATGGCTGGAATACAAGCAATAACCACATGCAAAACAAACTTTTGCGATTGTTTACTCGAGAAAAAGGTATTGGTCACCTTGAATAGGCGCTCACGGTACTCCCAGCACACTGCCAAAATGGCGCCAAACTGAATAATGATTTCAAAGGCCTTGCCACGCTCATCATTAAAATTTAAGAGATCCCCCACCAAGATTAAGTGCCCGGTGCTCGAGATAGGTAAAAACTCGGTTAAGCCCTCAACAATCCCGAGGATCAGGGCTTTGAATAGCAGTAATGGATCCATAGGCATCAATACTAAAGCCTTAAACCCCTAAACTCATGAATTTAGCGTTTGGGCTTAAACTTCGGATCATGCATTCGATGAAACGGTTCCCGATTATTGCCCTCATTGGACTGGCTGGATGGATGGTATCTAGCCAGGTATTAGCACAAACTAATAATCAAGGATCGGTCACTGTCACGCCAGCAAATAATGAATTACCCAAGACCTTAAGTCCTCAAGACCTTCTAAAGCTCGAGGCGCCGCCACAAACTGCTATTCCAATTCCGCCGATTTCGTCGAATTTAACGGACCCCCAAAACCGCAAAGCACTCGAGGGTCGAACCTTAGATCTCCTTAGCCTTTATCAGGAGGCTGCATTTAATGATCCGGTCATCAACAGCGCACGCTTTAATTTAGCGGCCCGAAAAGAACTTTACTGGCAAGGCCTATCCGTATTGTTACCCCAGGTCTCGGCTAACCCAACGGCAACGCGGTTTTTCCAGCACGGTGAGGGAAGTAACCGAATTTTTGATCAACGTAGTTATACCGTGACGCTGACCCAGCCAGTCTTTAACTTAAGTGGGGTACAACTATTTAAACAAGGCGACCTCAACAGCAAAATTTCTGATCTGCAGTTCTATCAGGCTCAACAGGATTTGGTCATACGAGTATCCCAAGCCTATTTTGATGTATTGACGGCCCAAGACAATGTTGAGCTCTTCAAGAGTAAAAAGGAGTTAATTCGTCAGCAACTGCAGGCTGCAAAAGCCAAGTTTGAGATCGGCTCGGCTACGATCGTTGATGCCAATGATGCTCAGGCACGCTTTGATGTCGCTAATGCTCAAGAGATTGCTGCTCATGCAGACCTGGTCGTTAAACGTGGGGTCCTTGAACAGCTAATTGGCCATCCCGTCAAACACATTAAACCAATGGCAAAAGACGTTTCGATTGCTGGAGTGGTGGCCGATCCAAGAGCGCGGAATAAAGATATCAAGGGAGTTCCGATTGCGGAAAGTGTCAGCCCCAAACTCCCCCCGGGCCAAGCATTGGAGGATTGGATTACGCAATCCGAAAATGCCAACTATGGAGTATTAGCGGGTCAACTCAGTGTGCAATTAGCCGAGAGTGTATATAAGGCCTCCCTCGCCGCAAACTATCCAAGCGTTAACTTTGTGGGGACTGCGGGTTTTAACCAATCGAATGGTTCTGCTCTGAACTTTAACCCCCTACCAACCCAAAATATTTATAACAATACCCTGGCATTACAAATGACACTGCCTATCGTGTCGGGTGGTTTCAATATGTCCGTCATTCGACAAAATGCAGCACTTTTTGATAAGTCAAAGGCAGATTATGACAATTTACGTCGTACCGCTGCCCAGGCAACTCGCCAAGCCTTTACCGGATTCTATGGTGGTTTAGCTACTGTTAAGGCACTGGAAGCAGCTGAGAAATCCTCGGCTACCGCAGTGGAATCCAGTAAGTTAGGTTACAACGTTGGCACCCTCATTAACATCGATGTCTTAATTGCCTTAGATACACTCTTTACCACGCGTGCCTCTCTCTATAAGGCACGCTATGACACCATCATGAATGCATTGCGCCTAAAAGCCCAGGCCGCCAATCTATCCGATGAGGACTTAATTGCGATTAACGCGCTACTACGTTAATCATTTAGGATGAGATCAAACGCTCAATTCCACTGAGAACACTCTCAATGCTGGGCGGCTGACCTATGTCGCCAAGATTAATCACTTGATTTGACCAATATCCCTCTGTTTTCCAAATTGGAGAGTCGCAATAGATTTCAATCGTGGGGCGACCTAGTACTGCGGCCAAATGAGTTAAGCCCGTATCCACACCGATTGTTAATCGGGCATGACTGGTAATTTCAAAGTACTGCGTGATGGAATAAGCTGGGGGCACCATAGCGCCACAATCACCACCACCAATCCCCTCAACAATTTGCTGACTGATTTGTTTCTCATGGGGGCTCCCCCATGGAAATACTGGGTGTAAGCCCCGCTCTAATAAAAACTTCCCAACTGCAATCCAGCCTTGGATATCCCACCGCTTCGCAGCCCGGGCGCTCGCATGAAAACATAAAACATAAGGGGTTTTTAAATGCTTTGCAATTTCAGGACTCAAATCTTGATTAGTAAGGTCTTTTACAAAAGACTCTGGGTAGAACTTGGGAATAGACGAACGCGTAATTAGAGCAATATCTAAAGCAGAACTTAGAAGATAACGTGAGCGATCAACTGCATGGCACTTTCTGGGTACGGTAACCGAGTCGGAGTAAAACATTCTAGCTAAAGGCTCATATCCTGAAAATTCGGTCGCATTCGCAAGCCCAGTAATTTTCCCCGCTTGCGTACGATGAGTTAACTTAGCTACTACTGCCGACTTCATTAATCCTTGCGAATCAATAATGACGTCGTATTGATCTTGCTGTAAAACATGAATAAATTGCCTCAATTCTTGCCAATGTCTCACGCTCAGAATATTTCTTTTCCAGCGCCGCAAACCAATTGGAATAATCCGGTCAATCCCTTTAAAACTATTGCTTGATTGAAGGGGCTTTAAAAGATCGACATACGCCTCCTCGACCACCCAATCGACTGTGGCATTTGGATAATGCTGCCGAATATCCCAAACAATCGGAAGGTTATGGAGCACATCCCCTAATGAAGATAGCTTGACCAATAAAAAATGGGGGGATTGCGCTTGCTGCATTTAAAACTTGGGCGCCTCATCCCAAAAAAGGCCCGCTGAGTCTTTTGCATTGAGTTGCGGTGCACCGCCAATTTGATCAATTGGCCACTCAATCGCAAGGGTCGAATCATTCCAAATCAAGCACCGCTCACTACTTGGATCGTAATAGTCGGTTGTTTTGTACAAAAACTCAGCATATTCAGATAAAACCAGAAAGCCATGAGCAAAGCCAGGTGGAATCCAAAGCTGCAGATGATTATCGGCGCTAAGCTCAAGACCAAACCATTGACCAAAAGTGGGAGATGATTGTCGTAAATCGACTGCGACATCAAAAACAGCACCGCGGGTTACCCGCACTAATTTGCCTTGGACATGCTGGGTTTGATAGTGAAGGCCTCGCAAAATGCCTTGCTTTGAAAGCGAATGGTTATCTTGCACGAAAGGAGTAGCAATACCTGTTGCGGTTAAGAACTCCTGCTGATTAAAGGACTCATAAAACCACCCTCGCTCATCACCAAAGACCTTTGGCTTAATCACCAATACATCTTGTAGCGACGTTTTTTTAGCTGTTAGCTTAAGTGGTGAGGTCATTGCTCTTAATGAGACTCGGCGAGTATTTTTCGGAGGTACTGACCATAGCTATTTTTACTCAGTTGTGCGGCAATTCGTTCTACGTCTGCTGCGCTAATCCAATCATTACGATAGGCAATTTCTTCGGGACAAGCCACCATTAAACCTTGACGCTTTTGCAGCGTCGCAATAAAACCGGCAGCATCGAGTAGAGAGTCATGAGTGCCGGTATCTAGCCAGGCATAGCCACGGCCCATGATTTCAACTTCAAGTTGATTTTGGTTTAAATAGACCCGGTTCACATCCGTGATCTCAAGCTCCCCTCGGGCGCTTGGTTTAATGGAAGCAGCAATCTCACACACTTGTTCATCATAGAAGTAAAGTCCCGTCACCGCATAATTACTTTTAGCTTGCTTGGGCTTTTCTTCAATCGACAGTGCTCTGCGTTGATCATTGAATTCCACTACACCATAACGCTCGGGATCATGTACGTGGTAGGCAAAAACCGTTGCACCATGATCCTGTTCAGATGCTCGATGGAGCTGGTTAACCAGTTCATGACCATAAAAAATATTATCGCCAAGCACCAGGGTACTAGGCTGATGATTAATAAATGATTTTCCCAAGATGAATGCTTGCGCCAATCCATCCGGTGATGGTTGAACCACGTATTGAAATTGCACACCCCACTGACTTCCATCACCCAAAAGCTCCTGAAAACGGGGGGTATCGTGCGGGGTAGAAATAATCAAAATCTCCCGAATCCCCGAGAGCATCAAGGTCGTTAAGGGGTAGTAAATCATGGGTTTGTCGTAAACCGGCATCAGCTGCTTTGAAACAGCTTGGGTCACTGGGTACAGGCGGGTACCTGAGCCCCCAGCAAGAATAATGCCCTTTCGTTGAATACTCATCAATCAGCCTTTTGCATCGAATATGTGCATCTTAAACTATGCACCGGCTCACTTATGGTTAAAGCAGGCCCTGCGACTTTAAATTTAAAAGGTATGACTCCACGCTTATTTTCCAATCTTGGGCGAGTAGATTTTGGTAACTTGGTAAGGCATCTGCCAGCTTACGCGTAGACAACTGAGAGTTCATCGGTCGTTTTGCGGGTAGTGGGTAATCACTAGCCGGAATTGGAAGAATCTGGCCAACATCGAGCGCAAACTGTACACCCAGGGATTGAGCATACTCTACGACAAACCGCGCAAGCTCATACCAACTGGTGCGACCTGCTGGAACAGCATGATAAACACCTGATACCCATTGAGACTCTTGAAGGACGTCGATAGTAAGCTTTGCCAGCCAATCGGTTGAGGTTGGCACACCAAACTGATCGGCAACGATATTGAGCGAGCTTCTCTCCTTAGCCAATCGCAAGACCGTACGTATAAAGTTTGCCCCATCACCATATACCCAACTCGTTCTGAGAATCGAATAGTAACTACTTGCTTTGCCTAATGGCATCGGCTGGGAAGCAAATGCTTCAATAATGGCCAACTCACCAGCATATTTACTCTTGCCATATACGCTTAGAGGCATGCAAAGATCGCTCTCGACGTAAGGTGATGATTTCATCCCATCAAATACATAATCCGATGAAAAATGGATCAGCTTTTTTTGATGAGCAGCGCAATACTCAGCTATTGCCTTCAGGGCTAATGCATTTACTGCAAATGCGACTTCCTTTTCCTCCTCTGCCTTATCAACCGCCGTGTAGGCAGCGGCATTGATAATGCAATCAGGGTTTATCTCGCGAAGGCATTCAAGGATTGCGCGACTATTCGATAAATCACATTCTTGCCGACCGATAAAAATAGAGTCGCTATCGCCCAATGCCAACTGAAATGCCCGGCCTAGCTGACCATCTTTACCAAATACAAGATTTTTCATGAGCAATTTAATTGTATTGCTTTGCAACCCAGTCGCGATAAGAGCCAGAAACAACACCCTCGACCCAATCTTGGTGGTCCAAATACCACTGCACCGTTTTTTGAATACCGGATTCAAAGGTCTCTTTTGGCTTCCAACCCAATTCGTTTGCGATCTTCGAGGCATTAATCGCGTAGCGTCGATCATGGCCAGGGCGGTCCTTAACAAAGGTGATCTGCTCTAAATAGCTCTTCTGATCTGCCCGGGGTCGCAATTGATCCAAAATACGACAAATGGTCTCCACCACCGAAACATTCGTTTTTTCGTTATTGCCCCCAATGTTGTAGGTCTCGCCAAGACGTCCTCGCTCCAACACCGCCTGAATTGCATCGCAATGATCTTCCACATACAACCAGTCGCGAATTTGCTTTCCATCGCCATACACTGGCAATGGCTTACCCTTAAGCGCGTTATGGATCACTAATGGGATCAACTTTTCTGGGAACTGATATGGTCCATAATTATTTGAGCAATTGGTTGTCAAAACAGGTAGGCCATAGGTATGAAACCAGGCGCGCACCAAATGATCAGATGCTGCCTTGGATGCTGCATATGGGCTATTGGGCTCATAGGGATTCGTTTCGGCAAATGGTGGATCTGTTTGATCTAGGGTACCGTAAACCTCATCGGTTGAGACATGCAAGAACCGAAACTTATTCTTTTGATCATCACCTAATTTTTCATAATAGGCTCGAACTGATTCGAGTAAATTAAAGGTCCCCACAATATTGGTTTGAATAAAGTCTCCAGGCCCATGAATTGAACGATCTACATGGCTCTCTGCTGCAAAATTAATCACCGCTTCAGGCTGGTACCGTTCTAGTATTTGAGCCACCAATGCTCGATCACTAATATCGCCTTGATAAAAGTGATAATTTGGCATACCAGAAATCGATTGGAGGGTTTGCAAATTCCCAGCATAAGTTAACTTATCAAGATTAACTAAACCGCTATTTTGCACGGTCGTGGAGCGAAGCACAAAGTTGCCCCCAATAAATCCTGCGCCACCGGTTAGTAAGATCACAATATGCCTTATTAAAAAGAATGATTTTAATCAAGAAAAGAGGTATCGAAACTTAAGACTTAAATATCGATAACGCATTTTTTTGGAAAACTTAATTTTCTTTGCAAGTAAATGAAAAAGGTGGATCTGCCCTTTGTCATATAAATAATTGGCTAAATCATAGGCATCTAATCCCTTAAGAAATGAGGTTGGTATCATTCTCAAAACTACTTCCATATCCTGTGGTGATAAAACTCGCCCGAAATTGAATAGCCCATGAAATCCAAACGCTGGGTGCCATGCTGTGCGCTCAACCGCAAATTGTTCCGCAATCGCAACTGGGGCAAATTGAATGCCATATTTTTCTTCGAGTAATTTCTTATTCTCAGCGCAGATGTAGTAATCCTCAGGATGACCAATTCTCATTTCTGGATCCGATAAAGCGCTCAGAAGTCGAGCCGACCTTAATGAAAATCCTCCATTGCCGACTGGAGTTTCAGGGTGATGAGGCCAGACAGGGCCAATATAGTCATAGTTTAGAAAATCATTACTCCATAGATTGGGATTAGTAACAAATGAATCCCACTGAATCACTAAAACATGAGAGCCTGATACATAATTCCTCAACCCAGTCATCATCCATTTTGAATAATCCTTTACCGATCGAATTTTGGGCGCCTGAACATACTCAATCTCTGGCAAAGGATTTTTTACCAAAGATACATTAGTAACTAGCACCACATTCTTAAAATCAACCCGGGATAGACATTGTTTGATAGCCCACTCTGCAAGCAATGGCTCTCTGGTCTCAAAACAAAACAGAGTAATTTGGCTCAAATCCAGTCGACTCATAATTCATTCGCAACATTCACTCTAATGAAATAGAAGATTGATAATAATTTTGATTTTGAATATCAAAATTTGTAGCCCCCTACGAATAAATCGCCATGCCAAAGAAATTGCTGACTTTTTCTTACCGCCATAATGCTTCCAAATTTGCCAGTTCGATTGGTAAACAGCGCCCATGTAGTCCTTGGCTAATTTCGCTTCGGTATACCCAAGGGTGCGATCAATCCATAGCTGATTTTCGTAGTGATAATGGCGAAAGAGTTGCTCTCTGGGATAAATGGGTATCGCCTGATAATTAACCAGTGACTCTCCATACCAGGTAAATTCAGACCCACAATATAAAATTGCATCTAGGAAATTCAGATTTTTGGGTGTTAGGTAGTTCTCATCAAATGATTTCCAGACTTTCGCACTCCATAAAAAGGGGGCGTAACCATAATCATAGGTAATTCCACGTCGACCTATCGCAGCCTTGATGGGCTCGCGATCGGCTAAGAAATGCTCACGGGTTCTCTCTGGCCCAAATTGATTGGTTGCCTGCAATAAATCACGTCCCTCGTGAATCACTGAATATGGAATATTGTCCTTGGCTATGAAATCTGACTCATCAAAGTCTCGGATAAAGACACAGTCAGCATCTAATACTAAATAATTCTCTGATTTTCCCAAACGCCAGAACTCTGACTTAATTACCTGCTGTCGAATACCCCCAGGAACCTCATAAAGCTTTTTGATATCCAATTTCGGATTTGCTCGAAAAATTTCCTGTTCACCAAAAATGGTGACTGGGATATCCTTTAATTTCCCCCTAAATAGATCGACCTCATCATCGGGCACTGAAATATAAAAGGGTATTTTTGACTTATTGTGCTTAGTCACACTCTCGGCCATACGAACGGTTCGCAATAGATCCCGTGAAAACGTACAGCAATAAAGAACAATGTTCGGTAAATTATTAGTCATCACTATTTATGTTACTTTGAATTCCTAACTTCACTCAAAATTTTCTCAACCGCTTCTTCAACTGAGATGGCTGGAATAGAAGGCTCAGGTAAGGTTTTTGCGATCCAATCGGAGTATATTTTCTTCAACGAATTGAGAATTGCCTCAGGATTCTTTGCATCAGAAACATATGACTCTCGCCTACTGAGTAAGGTATCAAGCTGTAGATTTTCATAAACCAAGCCCCAAATTGGCCTGCTTGTCCAAAAATAATCATATAACTTGGATGGAATGTATTCGCGGCACCACTCGGTACTACCATGCAGTAAGAGCAAGATATCCGATTGCTGCATCTGGATTGCAATCCGCTGTCTTCCTGTGAGGCCTGTGCTCGGATCAAACTCAAGGCGTCCGTGCTCAATCACATTATCTTGATAGGGGGATTGATTTAACCACTCCTTACTCTTTCTATCTAATTGCGCACCATAAATATGTAATCGAATCTGATCTCTTGCCTGAGGATATTCGGTAAAAAACTGGGGGAGCACCGCTAATACTTGTGTGAGAGACCGATCATCTGCCAAGGACCCAAAGTGCGCAATGTTTAAATGAGAACCGTAGTGATGCATTGTTTGAGCAATCACAGTATCCACATCTGGGGGGTTGGCGCCGGGAATAATCATGACGCCCTTGGCATAGCTCTGATTGCCTAAATTGGGATTACGCTTTTTGGCATAGTGCAAAGCGCCCTCCGTAAACCACCATACCAAGTCTGCGTGTTGGCAAATTTGCTGTTCAAGCCAATACCTCTTTTTCGCATCCGGCTCTTTGGGAATCTCCATTCCTTGGTCAGTTTCATCCAGACGAATCACCAAAGGATCATGAACCTCAACAATCCATGGAAGATTCGTTTTCTTTTTTAACCATAGTCCTGCTAAATGGGCAGACCAAGCGCCACCCGTTGAATAAATCAGGTTAACCTTACCCTGCCGTATTAACCGCAGTCCAGCAAGGTAGGCTGGAAACGCCCATGACCACTGACTTGAATATCCCCACACAAGTTTCTCTAGCAAAATGAGTGGTGATAAAACAATCGATATTAGCGGTGTAATGATTTTGTAGAGCACTCCTCGGCCAAAGCGATTAGCAAACCAATGGCGAAAGTCAAAACGAAATGCGGCAGGTCCCCAGGCAATCAACTGCTGATGAAAAAATCGGCGGTCTTTGCTTCCTGTAATAGCGCTTAGTACGGATAACTGAATACCGGCATCCATCAAATACGGAATCTTATCGGTGATCGTTTGACTTGCAGCACGCCCATCCATATTAAAACCATGGGATAGGATGAGCCAATTTTGATACCCAGAAGAGCTAGGGTTTTTGCTCAATGCCAAATTGTTGGTCAACGCCAAATCCTAATTACCAGCAACAATCGACATTACTGCCATGCGAATGGCAATCCCAAAAGTAACTTGGTTCAATATCACCGATTGCTTACCATCGGCAATGGCGGAGTCAATTTCAACTCCACGGTTCATGGGGCCTGGATGCATCACGATCGCATCAGGCTTAGCTAATGCCAAACGTTCGGCATTGAGGCCAAATTGAGAGAAGAACGCTGCACCCTCTGGTACCTGACCTTGATCCATGCGCTCCTTTTGGATTCTCAGGGTCATCACAACATCTGCATCTTTAATGCCGTCTTCCACTTTATGGAAGATCTTCACACCCAGCGCGCTTAAGTCTTTAGCTAAATCACTTGGTAATAAACTCTCAGGTCCAATCGCACGAATGTCATGACAACCTAAGGTCGTTAGAGCATGAATATTCGACTTGGCTACACGGCTATGCAAAATATCCCCAATGATGGCCACCTTCAGTTTTGAGAAATCTTGCTTAAAGTGTCGCATCGTGTAGGCGTCAAGCAGGCCCTGCGTGGGATGCTGATGGCTACCATCCCCAGCATTAATCACATGCACATGCTCTGGAACATGATTGGCGATTTCAATTGGAGCTTTTGAGATGTTATGGCGCACCACAAAAATGTCAGCCTGCATCGCAATTAGGTTATCGATTGTATCCATCAGGCTTTCGCCTTTGGAAGTCGATGAGGTTGGAATATCTAAATTAATAATATCGGCCGAGAGGCGATTGGCTGCAATCTCAAAAGTAGTTCGCGTTCGAGTGGAGTTCTCAAAGAACAAATTAAAGACGCTCTTGCCACGAAGTAAAGGCACTTTTTTTACTTCTCGATTGGGCGATGTAACGCTGACAAACTGCTTTGCGGTATCAAGGATGTACAGAATTTGCTCTTTTGGCATCCCCTCCAAAGTAAGCAGATGGGTCAGCTTGCCATCTCGGTTCAATTGATTGGTCATCGGATTCGGTTGAGACTGCAGCGTCAATTGAGTCGCTCCTCAATCTGAAAATGAAAGTGCGCATTCGCATCTTGTTCTAAAACCAAGATTTGTGAACGTGGGAGTGATATTGACTGCGCAGCAAAATCGGCTGAAATTGGTAATTCACGTTCCCCACGGTCAGCCAAGACCATCAAAGATACCTGAGCAGGCCGGCCAAAATCAAACAACTCATTCAGTGCGGCGCGTACCGTTCGTCCTGTAAACAGCACATCATCAATCAAGACGATGTGGGCATTATTTACATCAAATGCTAGCTCGGTTGGCATAGTATTGGCACTCTCAAGCGCTCGAACACCCTTCTCGGCGTAATCATCGCGATGAAAGGAGACATTAATCACCCCATGCTGAGGAAGATTAAGATCTTTTGCCAAGCGCTTTGCAATCCAGGCCCCGCCAATCGCCAAGCCAGCTAAGTAAACAGGAGGATTCGAGGCTTTCGAAAACAAACCCACTTTCAGGTGCCGGAGTAGGTCTTGATAGAGGGCTTCAGCGTTCATGAGAGCTATTTTCGCTTAAATTAGTGAGCACCCTAATTTTAACTGCGCTCACGAAAGAACTGCTCTAAAAGTAATCCGGCTGCATGCGAATCTAAAGCCCCTTGATACTGGGAGTCTTGTTCTAGTAACACTGAGGAATAGCGCTCATCGATAAAGTGAATCGGCTTACCAAATTGCTTACCAAGCTGTTGGCCAAACGATCGTGAGCGTTTGGTCATCGCATGTTCTGCCCCGTCTGGATGCAATGGTAAACCCACCACTAGACAACTTGGTTGCCACTCATGAATTAACTCTTTAATTTTTTGATGGGTTTGATCAGGGTTGATATTTTGGATTACATCTAAAGCTTGAGCGCTTCCTGTCAACGAATTACCAACTGCTATCCCAATCCGCTTAGTGCCGTAATCAAATCCTAGAACAATCGTTACTGGATTTGAAGCATCATTAGGCATGCCCCGCTTCTCCAGAGAGGCTTGCCAGATCAAAGCCTAGAACCTGCATTGCCTTTTGATAACGATCGATATATGGCGTATCAAAAATAATCGTTTGCATTTGATCATTTGGGATGGCGATATTGATCCACCCATTCAAAGAAATCTCCTCTTCGAGTTGTCCTGCACCCCAACCGGCATAGCCTAGGGTCATCAGAAACTTCTCGGGTCCAGAGCCATTTGCTACTGCCTCAAGGACATCCTTAGATGTGGTCATGGTGAGACCATCTGCAATGATTAATGAAGATGAGTACTTCTCAGCAAGATCAGTCGGATGCAGAACAAATCCTCGCTCAACCTGAACGGGGCCACCAAAATAAACCGGCTGATCAAGGAGTGGTGCGATTTCGAGCTTTAGCTCAATTTTCTCAAACAGGGTTGAAAGTACTATATCGGTCGGGCGATTCACCACCAATCCCATAGCACCCTTATCACTATGTTCCAAAAGATAAACCAAGGAACCTGAAAAATTTTCGTCCAGCATTCCCGGCATGGCTAACAAGAACTGATTAGCAAAGGAACTAGATGAGGAGAAGGCATTAGCTTGGCTCACAACTCATTCTAGCAAGCCTCAGGAATTCAGAAAAGTGATATTTTTCTAGTCAATTGATAGGCTGCAATCCCAATATATTCGTGCAATAGCTTATTCCACAGAAATGCACCTTCCGTTAAATCAAATTCGCGCCATTGCAAGGTATTGGCTGTTTGGTAATCGACAGGGACAGCAATCACTGGAATACCTTGCTTTTCAAAGATCTTCACAGAGCGATACATATGACTCGCGGAGGTGACTAATAGCCACGGTTTTAACTGTGGGTTTGGGGATAGTAGATAAATGGCATCGATAATCTTTTTTGAATAAATGGCATTTTCATAAGTATTGCGTGATTGATTCTCATAAAAGGCGGTAGCATTTGTACTATCCGCAAGCCCTTGCTCTTGAATCAATCGCTTAAAGGCATCGGCCTCTGACATCCCTCTTGGATTTACCCTTCCCGAAAAACCGCTAAAGATAAATGGCTTATCAGGATATTTACGAATGAGCTCTAGTCCCTTCGTCACTCGCTCAGCCGATGATTTAAGAGATATCTCACCACGATCAACAGCAACATCTTCACCCTCGATAGCCCCACCCAAAATAATGATTCCAGCAAATTGGTCGGGGTTGAGATTCTGGATCGATGGTTTAGGAACGGCATCTTCCAGAATGCGGATCAAAGACTCAGGAATGGGCATGTAACCCACGCCAAAGAATCCAATGACTGCAAGTACTAAAAGGCGATTGGTGAAGACGGGCTTGCGAATGGCAAGAAAGAACCATGCTAGAAGGGTAACCAAGAAAATCAGGTTTAAAGGCTCAATTGCGAATTGAACAATCTTCGAGATAATAAAAAATAGGCTATCCATGGGGGCATCATAATCAAAATCGCATTCCCGAATAAGATAGAGCCTATGACTAGTGCATTAGTTTGGCTTCGACGTGATTTACGCCTATATGATCAGGCGGCTCTTCATTACGCCCTAAAAAAGCATCAACAGGTCTGGGTCTGTTTTATCTTTGACACCACGATTCTGAACCCCCTACTCTCTAAAGGCCGGGGCTTTGATCGCAGGGTGGATTTCATTTGGCAAACGATTGAAGATCTAGATAAAACGCTAAGAGCCCAAGGAGGTGGAATTATTGCTCGTCATGGCAATCCAACCGAACTGATCCCCACCTTAGCTAAACAACTTGGTGTGCAAGCAGTCTTTACGAATCATGACTATGAACCCTCGGCAATTTTGCGTGATGAGACCATTGCGAAAACGCTCGCAACAGATGGAGTGAAGTTCCAGCATTTTAAGGATCAGGTTATTTTTGAGAAGTCCGAAGTGTTAACCAACTCTGAAACAGTATTCTCGGTCTTCACTCCATACAAGAATGCGTGGCTTAAGAAACTCAATCCATCGGATCTTGAGCCCTTCGTCTGTGATCTACCTAATGCTGGCTTACAGGGTCGATATGCTCCCATTCCCAAGAGCATCGATACCGGCATCCCTTCGCTGGAATCGATGGGATTTAGACCGACTGGTATAGAAAAATATCTGCCCCCAAGTCAGAGAGGTGCCGAGCTCTTTTTGAGTGACTTTCTAAAACGAATTGATCAATACAACATTGGCCGAGACTTCCCAGCAACCAAAGGGGTCAGCTACCTCTCGACTTACTTGCGCTTTGGTCTCCTATCGATCCGGGGTTTGGTGCGCGAGGCTCATCGTCGAATGCTGGCAGGCAGCCTTGGTGCAAGCACTTGGCTGAGCGAACTCATCTGGAGAGACTTCTATTTCATGATTTTGGCCAATCACCCTCGCCTTGCCAGCGGCCAATCCTTTAAGCCCGACTATGACAAGATTGTTTGGGAACAAGGTGCTAAAGCACAAAAACTCTTTAAAGCCTGGTGCGATGGCCAAACTGGCTATCCATTAGTTGATGCGGCCATGCACCAACTCAATCAATCGGGCTATATGCACAATCGCTTAAGGATGGTCGTGGCCAGTTTCTTATGTAAAGACCTGGGTATTGATTGGCGCTGGGGTGAGCAGTATTTTGCAGAGCATCTGAACGATTTTGAGTTTTCCTCTAACAATGGTGGTTGGCAATGGGCATCCTCTTCTGGATGCGATGCTCAGCCCTACTTCCGTATCTTTAACCCCATCACCCAGTCTGAGCGCTTTGATAGCGATGGTAAGTTTATCCGCCGCTACATTCCCGCCCTTGAAAAGCTATCCAATAAATCAATTCATGCGCCCTGGCTAGCAGGTCAGCTTGAACTCGAGGCAGCGGGTATTGTTTTGGGCAAAGACTACCCCCGACCCATTATCGATCATGATGAAGCCCGTAAGGCGACCTTGATTCGCTACAACGTTGTGAAAAAAGTGGCTTGAGTAATGACGCGCATCTTTGCGATTGGTGATGT
Organism: Polynucleobacter acidiphobus; assembly: GCF_003065385.1. NCBI lineage: Bacteria > Pseudomonadati > Pseudomonadota > Betaproteobacteria > Burkholderiales > Burkholderiaceae > Polynucleobacter > Polynucleobacter acidiphobus. Next base: position 233,639 of record NZ_CP023277.1, on the reverse strand, counting down.
ACAGGGTTGCTTAAACCCCCTCAATCAACTCATCAAGAAACTCCCTCGTGGTTCTAAATTCATTTTTCTGGGAGATCTCGTTAATCGTGGTCCAGACTCGTTAGGGACTCTGCGACGCCTGAAGCAACTTCAAGAGGATGGGATAGCGGAGTGCATTTTAGGAAACCATGATCTCAATTTATTGGCATGCGATGCAGGGCTTCGTGACACCAAACCACTCGATACGATTGATGATATTTTGGCAGCGCCCGACCGGCGAGCGCTCATTGATTGGCTAAGGCACCGACCCATGGCGCTGAGCAATGGGAAAGTCTTGCTGGTACACGCAGGGGTGCTACCCCAATGGAGTCTTAAGAAAACCTTATCTTTATCCCATGAGGTGGAGATTGCACTACGCCATAAAAACTATCGTGATTTCTTGGCCCAAATGTATGGCAATACACCGAATCGCTGGGATCAAAAATTGACTGGCTTTGATCGTTTACGTTTAATCACGAATACCCTAACCCGGATTCGGTTTTGCACTCCTCAAGGCGAAATGGAATTCAAGAGTAAAGAGGGATTAGAAAGCGGCCCGGCTGGCTATCTCCCATGGTTTGAGGCTCCAGAGCGTAAAACAAAATCGATACCGATTGTCTTTGGTCACTGGTCAACACTTGGCTTACTCAATCGCCAAGGCGTCATTGGAATTGATACTGGCTGCGTATGGGGTGGCACCCTAACTGCAATCGATCTTAACCACTTGGAAACTATGAGCCTCAAGGGTTTGGTTGGGGATTCCAAATCGCTTACGATTAAGACAGTCAGTGTGGCGGGCTATGATCACCCGCTACGGATGTGAGCGTATTAAATCTTCTGAAACGATTGCTGAGCTGCTCGAATAATCTCATCGACCACTGCGTTGTCGTGTGCAATCGATGTAAATCCAGCCTCATAGGCAGAGGGAGCAAGGTAAACACCTTCGTCCAACATCGCATGAAAGAAACGTTTGAAGGCTTCAATATCGGTTTTGGTCACTGCTTCGTATGAAGTTGGTACCGTCTGCGAAAAATAAAACCCAAACATACCCCCAACACTATCAACCGAGAATGGGATCTTGGCTCGATTGGCCTCTTGCTGTAATCCTGCCATCAATTTTTTGGTTTGCTCGGTCAGGCATTCAAAGAACCCGGGTCGCGAGATAATCTCCAGGGTCTTCGCTCCCGCAGCCACTGCAACGGGGTTACCAGATAAGGTGCCCGCTTGATAGACATTGCCCAAGGGAGCAAGTTTTGTCATGATCTCTCGCTTGCCGCCAAAAGCTGCCATGGGCATACCGCCACCCATGACCTTCCCAAGGCAGGTTAAATCAGGCTTAATGCCATGCAAAGATTGGGTACCGCCCAAGGCCACCCGAAATCCCGTCATTACCTCGTCATAAATTAATACGGCGCCATATTGCTGGGTGAGCGAACGAACCGCCTTGACAAACTCGGGGGTCGCACGAATCAAGTTCATATTGCCAGCAATGGGCTCCAAAATTAATGCAGCGACCTGATCACCATGGCGCTTGAAGGCCTCTTCTAAAGCGCCAACGTCGTTATAGGGGAGCACTAAAGTATGTTTCACCAAATCCTGAGGCACCCCACCCGATGAAGGTGCATTCTTAGTGGAATCGGCAAAGGTGAGCAAACCAGAACCGGCTTTGACCAACAAGCTATCCGCATGGCCGTGGTAACAGCCCTCAAACTTGATAATTAAATCGCGATTGGTATAACCGCGGGCTAAACGCAGAGCACTCATGGTCGCTTCGGTACCACTTGAAACCAAGCGAATTTGCTCGATTGCTGGCATTAGCTCACAAATGCGCTCAGCAAGATCAATCTCCCCTGCGGTCGGGGCACCATAACTAAAACTCTGAGTCGCTGCGCGCTGCACTGCTTCCACCACCTCGGGGTTTGCATGCCCAACAATCATAGGGCCCCAAGACATGATGAGATCAACATAGCGCTTATCGTCGGCATCCCAAAAATAAGGGCCCTGTGCACGCTTGATGAATCGGGGGGTGCCTCCCACTTGCCGAAATGCCCTCACTGGAGAGTTCACGCCACCCGGAATCGTTTTCTGGGCGCGTGTGAAGAGTTGATCGTTTTGGCTCATAGTATTAATCAAGAAGATCTAGATGATTAGATCACGCACATCTCAAAATCATCTTTGCGCGCACCACACTCGGGGCACGACCAGTTCATGGGAACATCTTTCCACAAAGTTCCAGGCGCAATGCCATCATCCGGACAACCTTTGGCTTCATCGTAGATCCAGCCGCAGATCAGGCACATATAGGTTTTATATTCCATTTGTTATTTCTTTCAGATTGAAACTTCATTTTACGATTTCTGAGGATCGCTTCGCCCCCGAATCTCAAACTTGAAAAGCCTGCATTCCAAGGGGCCATTAAATAATGGGGTGCGCTTAGACTCTTTCATGCGTAAATGGCCCGGTAAGCCCATGTCTGCAGTAAGAACAAAGATCTCCCAACCCGCAAAATGGTCTTTCAGCTGCTTACCAAACTGATCGAGTAGCGTTGCAAACTTCGGATCAATCGGCTCTTTTATTAAAGGCTCTCGGCTCGTACGTCGTTTTTGCATGTATGCAGCCTTGCTATCACCAAAGCTATGGGGTCGATCGGAGTCGCCACCTTTCATGGCTAGGCGCTCTCCATAAGGTGGATTAAATACCATCACCCCCTTTTGCCCTTCGCTTAAATCAACGGTGGTCCTAATCGCAATAGCATCTAATTGTCGAACCACAGGCAATCCAGGTAACTGCGCGCGTTGCCAATTTGCCTTACACATCGCAATCATTCTCTCGTTGATATCGCTGCCACTGATAGCAATGGCATCATTTTGATGCTGATGTATTTTCGTCTTCGCAACATCGCAAAGTGTCTGCCAGTTCTTTTTCTCCAAAGAACTCAAAAAGGGTTTGAGTCGTAAAAAGCCAAAGCCAGTTTGCACAACCGATTGCTTCCACGATACGGTCGCATTTTGATTTGATGAGCCAAATATACGCGCTCGTAGCGCCCCCGCTGGAATATGCAAGGCTATTTGGGCAGCCTCAATCAAAAAAGTACCACTGCCGCACATCGGGTCATAAAGCGGCATTGAGGCTTGCCAGTTGGTTAATCGCAAAATCCCAGCAGCTAAGTTCTCTTTTAAGGGCGCCTCACCCTTTTCCTCCCGCCAGCCGCGTTTGAACAAAGGTTCACCCGAGGTATCCAAATAGATCGTGGCGTGTTGTTGCGTCAGATGAACCTGAATTCGAACATCGGGATTGACCGTATCAATATTTGGGCGCCCACCCGTTTGCTCACGTAAACGATCAACAATCGCATCTTTGATCCGCAAAGTAGCAAAGTTCAGACTCTTCAATGGCGATCGTTGCGCTGTAATATCGACCCGAAGTGTTTGATTCGAGGAAAACCAATCTTCCCAACCAATCGCTTTTGCTTGGCGATAAAGGTCATCCTCGGATTGATAGGGTCCGTCGGCCATCTTCAGTAAAACACGACTAGCAATCCGTGAATGCAGATTTACTGCCATTGCTATGGCAAGCGGTCCCTCAACCCCCATTCCGCCAGTTAGGCTTGAGGGGGCTGGATCAACCGATGATCGCCCCAATGCTTTTATCTCAGGTCGAGCAACAATCTCCTGAAGCTCCTGAGCTAAAACTGTTTCAAGCCCGCCCGGACAAACAATGAAAAATTTCACAATGGGGATTAGTTGGGCTTAATCACTACGAGAGCAGTAACCACCAACATCAGCAACACTGGGGCCTCATTAAACCATCGGAACCACACATGGCTTTTGGTATTTTGTTTTTGAACAAATTGCTTAAGGAGACGTTTACATTGCAAATGGTAAGCAATCACAATCAGCACCAATAGCACCTTCACATGCATCCAGATCGAGCCGCGGCCAACTCCGTAATACAGCCACAAAATGAGTCCCAAAGCGACCGCTGGCATCATCAGGATGGTCATAAAACGGTAGAGTCGTTTTGCCATCCCGATTAAACGCTCATAGGCGACCTCATTCGTTTCTTGTGCCAGATTCACAAAAATACGGGGTAAATAAAAAAGGCCTGCAAACCAAGATGCGATTAGAACAATATGAAGGGTTTTTGCCCAAAGATAACCATCAAACATAGACTCTCTTTATTAAAATTACTGACGAACTTCACCGTGACCCATGACCACGTATTTCAAGGAGGTCAGCCCCTCAAGACCAACCGGGCCACGCGCATGCAACTTGTCATTGGAAATCCCAATCTCGGCACCCAAACCATACTCAAAACCATCTGCAAACCGAGTACTGGTATTGACCATCACACTCGCACTATCGACTTCTCGTAAGAAACGATTAGCATGCTCTTGATTTTGGGTAATGATCGCATCGGTATGCTTACTGCCATAGTGCTCAATGTGATCCATCGCTTCATCAAGACTCTCAACAATCTTGATCGACAAAATCGGAGCTAGATACTCGGTGCGCCAATCCTCATCAGTAGCATCGACCAAGTTAGTCAATTGATTCGATTCAAGCAATGAACGTGTTTTTACATCTACCCGCAACTCCACGCCCTTGTCTTGATAAATTCGGCAAAGCTTAGGTAAAACCTGAGGCGCGATCTTGCCATGAACAAGTAGCGTCTCCATCGCATTGCAGGGAGCGTAGCGCTGGGTCTTCGCGTTATCGCAGACCTTAATCGCTAAATCGACATCCGCAGCCTCATCTACAAAGGTATGGCAAATACCATCGAGGTGTTTGATCATGGGCACTCGGCCATCTTGCATCAGGCGCGCAATTAAACTCTTGCCACCCCGCGGCACAATTACATCAATGTACTCGGTCATGGTGATCATTTTTCCAACCGCAGCCCGATCAGTCGTTTGTACAACCTGCACGGCATTGGCTGGCAATTGAGCGGCAGCCAGCCCCTCCTGAATTAATCCAGCTAAGAATGTATTCGAATCTATCGCCTCCGATCCACCTCGTAAAATGACAGCATTTCCTGACTTTAAGCATAGCGCTGCGGCATCAATCGTTACGTTGGGACGTGATTCGTAAATAATGCCAATCACACCGAGTGGCACGCGCATTTGCCCAATCAAAATACCAGAGGGCTGCTGTTTAAATGGAGTGATCTGACCAATCGGATCACCCAGAGTCACGATTTGCTCAAGGCCCAAGGCCATGGTCTCAATCGACTTCTCGGTCATGGTTAAGCGATCCACAAAGGCGGCATCATGACCACTGGCCTTGGCTCGCTCCACATCACGCGCATTGGCCGCCAAAATCTTTGCGACATCCCGTCGAACCGCCTTTGCAATATTACTTAATGCCTGATTCTTTTGTTGCGAACTGGCCCTGGCCATCGCCCTTGAAGCGAGGCGCGCTTGCTGACCAATAGTCAGCATCATTTGCTCAATCGTTTGGTTTATCTCATTTGCCATAGTTGATACTCTAACGCAATAAACTCCCAACGAGTCGCAATCCATCCCAAGGATTGGCTGGAAGATCCCGAACCCATAGACCCTTTGCCTGCTTATCTAAATTGGCCGCAAGTACTAGCGCTTGTTTGAGTTTCTTGGGTTGAATGCGCTTGAGAGCCATCGGGTAAAGCTTCTCACGTTTTCCCCAAATTCGATAGTTGCGAAAGATGGTTGGCAAACTCTCTCCGGCTACAAGCGCAGCTTGAGCCCGATTAAGCGTTCTTAACTCATCGCTAATCCCCCACAGAATCAGAGGCAAGGGCTCACCCTCACCTTGCAGGCCATCCACCATTCGATTCAGACGTGCCGCATCACCAGAAAGTAGTGCTTCTGTTAGTTCAAATAGGTCATAGCGAGCAACCTTCAGAACTGCAGCACGAATTTGCTCATCGGAAATCACTCCGCTGGGATATAAAAGCCCCAGCTTCTGAATCTCCTGATGAGTGGCGATTAAATTACCCTCCACTTGATCGGCCATCCATTGCAAACTGCGCTGCCCCACTTCCCCAGGTTCAACCGATTGCGACTGCAGTGACATTCGCTTAGCAATCCATTGGGGCAATTGACTACGCTCAATCGAATCAATTTGTACTGCCATTCCGGCCTCATCAAGGGCCATAAACCAAGCTGAGCTCTTGGTTTTCATATCCAAGCGCGGAAGCTGCATGCATACAATCACATCAATCTCTGAACCGGGTGATCCCAATCCATTTGCAAATTGTTTTAATACATCCGCCCCTTCACGACCAGGTTTGCCAGTGGGCATGCGTAGTTCCACAAAGCGCTTATCGCCAAATAGAGACATGGATTGCCCAACACTTAACAACAAGGGCCAATCAAAGTAGCGATCCTGCACCATCACATCGCGTTCAGTAAATCCTTGGGTTTTGGCAAATACGCGAAGGCTATCCACAGCCTCCATCATGAGTAGTGGCTCATCCCCCGAAAAAACATATAAGGGATTGAGGCTCTGCGAACCCTTCGCCAGGCCAGCTAAGTGAATTTGAAAGGCATCACTTTTGATCATTGAAATCGATCAAATAGGAAATTTATTGACTCACCCGACCTAGGGTGGCAATACGACGCAAAATCTGCAGCGCCAAATCAGAACGCATGCTTTCCAAAAATTGTTGTTGCTGAATATCAGAAGCCAATACTGTAGCTGTGGTGAAATCCAGGTCCCGAATCACATAAATGTCAGACTCTGGAATGACTTCGGCGCCCGTATTATCAAAGGCGCGGAATACGACCCGATTATTGAGTCGATAGGCTGAAATCTGACCCGTCGAGGTGTAAGTCAAAATTTGCCGGGTACTATCCTCGCTCACAATATCCAGAATCAAATCGGCATCCTTGCCCGAAGTAACTACCTTAGAGCTCGTGCCTGTCGCAATCACCCGCTCGAGGTCATAACGCAATTGGGGTGATGGTCGTCCTGAAATCAAAATCGATTTATATGGCACAGACACCGATCCCCGCAATTTAAAGCCACAGGCAGAAAGTCCTGAACCTGAAATCAAGCCAAAAAGAGCGCCTTGCAGCAGTAAGCGGCGATTAAGGTTATTGGGTGCGCTCATTTACTTACGCAACCACATTCACTAAGCGGCCCGGAACCACAATGATCTTCTTGGGCACCGCACCGTTTAAGAGTCGCAAAACTGGCTCTGACTGCAAGCTAATAGCCTCAATCGCATCCTTTGAGGCATCCGCTGGTACCTTGATTTGGCCACGATGTTTACCATTAATTTGAAGCACTAGCTCGATCTCTGACTGAATCAAAGCGGACTCATCCACTTGCGGCCAAGGGGCATCCAATAAGGAGCCAAAGTGTTTTGTAAATCCAAGATCATTCCACAGCGCATAGGTGCAGTGTGGAACAACGGGATACAAAATCCGTAACAAAATACCAAGGGACTCAAAAAGTACTTCGGGACGAATCAAGTTGCCATCCCGATCTAATTTAATCGGCTCCAAGACATTGAGCATCTTCATTGCTGCCGAGACCACGGTGTTGTACTGACGGCGCTGATAATCAAAGTTTGCCTGCTTCAAAATCGTATGGACTTCAAAGCGTAGTTCTTTTTCAGTAGCATTGAGATCGCTTGGAAGGGATGAGTGCGCTACTTGCAAAGATTCCGCTTGTGAACTTGCATAACTCCATAAACGACGTAAGAATCGAGAAGCGCCTTCTACACCAGCGCCCGACCACTCGAGTTGCTGCTCAGGTGGAGCGGCAAACATCGTAAATAGCCGTGCCGTATCAGCGCCATACTGATCAATCAGGGCTTGTGGATCAACACCATTATTTTTACTCTTGGCCATCTTCTCGACGCCGCCGATATGGACTGGCGAGCCATCCTTAACGAGCTTAGCTGCAATGGGTCGCCCCTTCTCATCAAGATCGAGCTCCACATCGGCAGGATTGATCCATTGCTTTTTCCCACTGGGATCTTCCTTATAGAAGGTTTCGTTGAGAACCATACCCTGCGTGAGCAGATTTAGGAATGGCTCATCAAAACGGACCAAACCTAAATCTCGCATCACCTTGGTCCAAAACCGGGCGTACAGAAGATGCAAGATCGCATGCTCAATACCGCCAATGTATTGATCCATTGGCATCCAATAGTCATTGCGAGAGTCCACCATGCTTTTTGCATCGGGACCGGTATAGCGCATGAAATACCATGAGGAATCCACAAAGGTGTCCATCGTGTCGGTCTCACGCCGTGCAGGCTTTCCGCACTTAGGGCAATCGACCTTCAAAAAATCTTCGCGTTTATTAAGGGGATTACCAGAGCCATCTGGCACGCAGTCTTCGGGCAAGACCACTGGTAAATCCGATTCTGGCACTGGCACTTCACCACAATCAGCGCAGTGGATCATGGGGATTGGAGTTCCCCAATAGCGCTGCCGAGAAATACCCCAATCGCGCAAGCGATAGGTCGTTTTTAGCTCACCAAGACCCCGTTCTTTCAGATCCTTGGCAACGGCCTGGACTGCGTCTGGGTGCGATAAGCCGTCATAGGGCCCGCTGTAAATGCACTCGGTGTTCTCTTTTTGTGCATACCACCCTTGCCAGTGCGAGGTATTAAAAAGATCCGTTACCCCTTTAACGGCAATCACCTGCTTAATGGGCAAATGGTATTTATTAGCAAACGCAAAATCACGCTCATCATGAGCAGGAACCCCCATCACCGCACCATCGCCATACGACATCAGCACGTAATTACCAACCCATAATGGAATGGGCTCATTGGTTAAAGGGTGGTTCACATATAAACCGGTTGGCATACCCTCTTTTTCTTGGGTCGCCAAATCGGCTTCAATCACACTGCCAGTTTTGCAGCGCTCAATGAATTGCGCCAATGCTGGATTGGTTTGTGCCGCCTTGGCCGCCAAAGGATGTTCGGCTGCAACCGCACAAAATGTAACGCCCATGATGGTATCAGCGCGTGTCGTGAACACATACATCTTGCCGTCATTAATTAAACGACCCGCATCATCCTGAATTTGATGAGTAAATGCGAAGCGTACTCCATGACTCTTACCAATCCAGTTTTGCTGCATGATCTTCACGCGCTCAGGCCACGCTAGATCATCAAGTCCAGTTAATAACTCTTCAGCATACGCTGTGATGTTGAGGTAATACCCAGGAATCTCACGCTTTTCAACTAAGGCACCCGAGCGCCAACCACGGCCGTCGATCACCTGTTCATTCGCTAAAACGGTTTGATCCACCGGATCCCAGTTGACCGTTTGAGTTTTGCGATAGGCAATGCCCTTCTCGAGCATCTTCAAAAATAACCACTGGTTCCAACGGTAGTAATCGGGCTTGCAGGTTGCAATTTCCCGCGACCAATCAATTGCCAGCCCCATCGCTGCCATCTGGCCGCGCATGTAATCAATATTTTGATAGGTCCATTGTGCGGGCGGCACATTATTCTGAAGTGCAGCGTTCTCAGCTGGCATCCCAAATGCATCCCAACCCATAGGCATTAAAACGTTGTAGCCTTGCATGCGCAGTTGGCGCGCCATCACATCATTAATGGTGTAGTTGCGCACATGACCCATGTGTAACTTACCGGAGGGATAAGGTAGCATGGAGCAAGCATAGAACTTGGGCTTTAATTGACCAGTGGATGTCTTCGCATCCTCACTGACACGATAGACGTCCTGAGCTTGCCACTCCTTGTGTGCACGCGCCTCAATACTCCGAAAATCGTAATCCTTAGCCTGATGTTTATCCATTAATTATTCTTGTTGTTAGGGATTAAATTATTTGAGGCCCAAGACGTCTTGCATATCAAACCAGCCTTTGGGCTGGTTTTGTAAAAAGGCAGCGGCTCGTAAGGCTCCCTCAGCATAGGATTGACGGCTTGTGGAGCGATGACTGATTTCGATCCGCTCGCCCTCGCCGGCAAAGATCACGGTGTGATCACCCACAATATCCCCACCCCGTATGGTTGCAAAACCAATGGTGCCTGGCTTTCGCTCACCAGTGTGACCCTCACGGGCATACACCGCCAGATCAGCGAGGGAATGGCCTTGAGCCTTAGCAATCACCTCACCCATTTTGATGGCCGTTCCTGAAGGTGCATCCACTTTATGCCGATGATGCGCCTCCACAATCTCGATGTCATACCCCTGCTTAAGTAATTGCGCGGCGACTTGCAAAATTTTGAGGGTCGCATTCACACCAACACTCATATTGGGTGCAAACACGATGGCAATGGTATCGGCAGCACTGCGAAGCTGTTGCAATTGCTCAGCAGCAAAACCGGTCGTGCCAATAATCATTTTGACGCCTACCTGCTTCGCAGCCTCAACATGCAACAGAGTTCCCTCGGGCCTTGTGAAATCAATTAAATACTCGGCACCCGCCAAACCCTTTGCCAAGTCATCCGTAATCAGGACATTGGTTTGTTGACCCAAAAATGCACCGGCATCCGTTCCAAGCAAAGCGCAGGATGGATGCTCAAGGGCACCGGTTAATTGCGCATTGGGCGATCTCAAAATCGTATCGATGAGCATCTTGCCCATTTTTCCGGTCGCTCCCGCAACTGCAAATTTCATTGGCATTACTGGCTCTCTAATTAATTTTTAACAGGGGTAATCACCACATCAGGCTGCGGTGTTGGGGCCGGTAAATTATTGGGCTGACTAATTACCATCACCTCAGGGGGCGGTCTCTTGACTGGCTTGGGTGGCTTATTTTTACCCGTTAGCACATCCCAAAAACTACGCTTCTCACGCGCATAGTTGTCAATCTCAGCCACAAGCTCTACTTCAGTGGGCAAGGCATCGCCATCAAATTTCACGAGTTTGTCACCTTCAAAAAATAAGGTAACGCGTCTCTCCTTACCAATCGTCTGACCCTCGCGCTTAAACTCAAACACGTAATCCCAACGGTTTGCATGAAAATAGCTGGCTAGTAATGGTGTGCCCATAATTTGGCGCACCTGTTCGCGACTCATGCCTACTTTTAGTTGAGCGTATTGCTCACTGGAAATAAAGTTACCTTGAACCACATCAGGGACATATGGCTGAAAGAGGCTATTCATCCAAGCCCGCTGAGTATTGTCAACCGCCGAAGTGCACGCACCCAAACCAAGGCAAGCGCATAGCACGATCAACATCCGTGATGCAAAAGCTCGATATGGCTTGCGGCAAGTAAAAATGCTAATCTGCATGGGTCAACAGTTCAACGTATCATTAAGTATCTGATTTTAGCGCCCAAACCTGCCGATCGAGCCAAACCGTATGAGCCAAAACGCTTTCCCCACCGACCTCCGTGAAATCGGCCTAAAAGTCACGGCACCGCGCATGAAAGTCCTTGAGTTTTTTCAGGAAAACGCGGATTCGCACTTTAGTGCTGAGGAGGTCTATATGGCTTTGGCCAAGGACAACTCCGATATCGGTTTGGCAACGGTTTATCGTGTTTTAACCCAGTTCGAGCAGGCCGGGATCTTACTTCGCAGCCATTTTGAGTCGAGCAAAGGGGATAGCCGAGCCATTTATGAGCTCAATGAAGGCAACCATCACGATCATCTGGTATGCCTAGACTGTGGTCATGTGGAGGAGTTTGTGGATTCGGCGATTGAAAAACGCCAAAACGAAATTGCCAAATCCCTTGGGTTTAAGCTGCAAGAGCATTCTCTGGCAATGTACGGTCATTGCCAGAAAAAGAACTGCCGTAATAAGAAAAAGTAATTGATCCAATTACTCACTGAGCGTGTATGCCACAGTTCTACCTAGCGGGTGATTGGGCCCAATCCAATCTCCCAAAACTACTTCTTCCAATTGATGGGGATTTAGCCCATCACCTACGCGTTCGTCGCATCGGAGCGGATGATGTCTTCACCGTCTTTGATGGCAAAGGCCATACTGCGGTGGGAAGGCTCTCCAGAGCGAACGAAACCCCTTCTCAGATAGAAATTACACAAATCCAAGAAGATCGCCAGCGCGAGCTCCCTTATCGCATAGAGCTTATTCAGGGACTTGCCAGCGGTGACAAAATGGATTGGATCATCGAGAAAGCCGTTGAGACGGGGGCTACAAGCATCACCCCCATTGAGTGTGAGCGCTCGGTGGTCAAACTCAAAAACGACCCAAAACGACTAGAAAAGCGCCTGCTTCATTGGCAGGCAATCGCGCAAGCAGCGTGTGAGCAATGTGATCGTAGCGTCATTCCAGAAGTTACTTCAATCCAACATCCTCGGGATGCATTCAAACCAAGCAAGGCTGGGTTAAAAATACTTCTGAGTACAACGAGTACCGCTTCGCTGCATCAATTTCTCAATCAACACCCACCCCAAAGTATTACGCTTGCCATTGGTCCAGAGGGCGGCTTTTGCAAAGAGGAGGAGGAATATGCCAAACAGGCTGGTTTTACCGCCCTATCACTTGGCCCACGCATAGTACGAACAGAAACGGCTGGGATCGTTGCGATCTCAGCCGTTGAGAGTATTTGGAGTTTAAAGACGAGTTAGGCGAACGAGTAAAAGACCCGATACGGGACGCGGCGCTCGGACCAAAACTCAACCGCATCGCGGAACACATCCAATAGAGTCTCTCTCGCTTCTTTGTCAAACTTTTGGGTGCAAGGTAAGCCTTCGAGGACCACCACAAAACCTGGCTGAGGACCTGCTTTGTCAACCAAGGTTGTCAGCGCATCTAACAGCGGATCAAAGTTTTTCGCCTGCTGTTTGGTGAACATATAGGCGTTCGCAATTGCTTCGAGTACCTCGCCCTTGGTGTTGGCATTGGTGCAACTTGCATAAACAAAGTGCTGGCCTAACTCCGTTGCAGCCTCGGCCAAATCACTGGTTCTAAATGCACGAATCGATTGCACGATATTGGGGCGCACACTGCGCAACATTGCTGGGGGACCAGCATCTCTCATCGCCAAAGCGGCACGCCAAGAAGCTGTCACTTTTTTTCCTAGGTCTTGATTGGCAGCATAGGTCTGAAGACGCGACAGCCCGCCTTGCGCATAAATGCTCGCCGCCGAGATCTCGCGATCGGCTTGATCATTTCTGTCCCAATTTTCTGCGCGGCTGTGATCTTCGACGCTTGCTGAAGTAATGTTTTCAGGAAGAATATTCATGATGGGTAATAGGTTACCCTTATCCCGCCCCCAAATCAAGCCCAATCCAAGAACTAATTTGATAAGTTATTGATTTTTATCAATAATTTAAAAGTGAGCAACTACTTACTAAGTATATTTTCCTTTTAAAATAAGCCCTTGGATTGGCTGGCGGCCTCTACAACCGCTAGCGTGCTCACATTGACAATTCGGCGCACCGTGGCCGCCGGAGTCAAAATATGGATAGGTTTTGCAACCCCGAGCAAAAGCGGTCCGATGGCTACGCCATTACCCGCGGCAGTTTTCAATAGGTTATAAGAAATATTGGCGGCATCAATATTGGGCAAGACCAATAAATTAGCCTCGCCACGCAAGCTTGAGTTCGTAATGGCGCCTGCACGGATTTCGGGATCTAAGGCGCAATCGCCATGCATTTCACCATCAACCTCAAGCTCAGGAGCGGCCTTTTGCAAAATCGCTAGTACCTCGCGCATTTTTGCAGCCGATGGGGCGTCACTGGAACCAAAGTTCGAATGCGAAAGCAAGGCAACTTTCGGGGTCATACCCAACTTACGCATCTCGCTAGCGGCTAAGAGTGTGATTTCAGCTAACTCAGGAGCACTTGGGTCGATATTAACGTGGGTATCCACCAAAAAAACTTGGCGGTTAGGCAATATCAATCCCGACATTGCTCCGTAGACTGTCGCACCAGGTTCGTGACCAATCACCTCATCAATGTATTTCAAATGAATACCGGTGTTACTGATCGTGCCGCAGATCATGCCATCTGCCTGTCCTTTTTTGAGGAGGATGGAGCCAATTAAGGTATTGCGGCGACGCATCTCGAGCTTCGCGAAGGACTCGGTCACTCCCTTGCGCTCGGTTAGCTGCAAATAGGTTTGCCAGAAATCACGATAGCGCGCATCACTTTCTGGATTGACGATCTCAATATCGACTCCTGATTTCATGCGCAACCCGAACTTCTCAATGCGATGCTCAATCACCGATGGGCGACCAATCAGAATGGGGTTGACCAAACTTTCATCGAGCATGATTTGCACGGCACGCATCACACGCTCATCCTCGCCCTCACAAAAGACGATGCGCTTTTGCTCCATTGGGATCTTCTTAGCAATCCCAAACAAGGGCTTCATGACCGTTCCCGAGTGATACACAAACTGCTGCAATTGATCCTTGTAGACAGCAAAATCTTTAATTGGGCGGCTTGCAACCCCGCAGTCCATGGCGGCCTTTGCAACGGCTGGTGCAATTACAGTAATTAGGCGCGGATCAAAGGGTTTCGGGATTAAATAATCTGGACCAAAAGCCAGATTCTCGGAGCTATAAACGGCTGCTACCACATCACTTTGTTCTGCTTGAGCTAACTCAGCAATTGCCTTCACCGCCGCGATTTCCATCTCGGTGGTAATGGTGGTTGCCCCCACATCCAAAGCGCCACGGAAGATAAATGGAAAACACAGGACGTTGTTGACTTGATTGGGGTAATCAGTGCGCCCGGTAGCCATGACGGCATCGGGGCGAACCAGTTTGACCTCCTCAGGCAAGATCTCAGGGGTTGGATTTGCCAAGGCAAACACAAGCGGCTTATCTGCCATTTTGGCAACCATCTCCGACTTCAAGACGCCGCCAGCCGATAAGCCCAAAAATACATCAGCCCCCTCAATCACATCGCCTAGGGTACGCTTGTCAGTCTTTTGCGCAAATGGTGTTTTCTGTGGGTCCATGAGCTCAGTGCGACCCTCATAAACCACACCGACAATATCGGTGACCCAAATATTGCTCTTAGGCAATCCAAGATGAACTAATAACTCCAGACAGGCCAGTGCAGCCGCACCGGCACCAGAGGTCACTAACTTGACCTTCGTAATATCTTTACCAACGACTTTTAGTCCATTGAGAATCGCCGCTGCCACCACAATTGCTGTGCCATGTTGATCATCATGAAAGACTGGGATCTTCATGCGCTCACGAAGTTTGCGCTCAACCAAGAAGCAATCGGGAGCCTTTATGTCCTCGAGGTTAATTCCGCCAAAGGTTGGTTCCAGGGCGGCAATCACCTCAACCAATTTCTCGGGATCGCTTTCGTTGACTTCAATGTCAAACACATCAATCCCAGCAAACTTTTTAAAGAGTACTGCTTTACCCTCCATGACCGGCTTACTGGCGAGTGCGCCAATGTCACCTAAACCCAATACGGCCGTACCATTAGTGACCACCCCAACTAAATTACCTCGAGCGGTATACCGAAATGCAGTGGCAGGGTCTCGTTTAATTTCTTCACAAGCAGCTGCTACTCCTGGCGTATACGCTAAGGAAAGGTCACGTTGATTGGTTAATTGCTTGGTGGGGGCAATCGATATTTTGCCGGGTACCGGAAACTCATGGTACTTAAGAGCAGCTTCACGTAAAGCCTTAATTTGCTCTTCCTTATTTTGATTGGGTTTATTGCCAGATTGACTCATAGGGTTTCGCGGGTAATGGGATTAGGAGGCTTGGAGCCTTAAACAAGAATGCCAAAAACTCTATTCTATTCCTCTAAAGGCCTTCCCTTTGAATGCCCTCTTAAACGGCAGGTCTTGCAAGAATCGGGTTTTAAAGCCCGCCTACAATACAAAGATGACAAAGCTATTCCTTCAGAGCCCGCCATCCGATACCCACAAACTCGGGGAATTTGAGTTAATTCGCGATATTTTCAAGACGCGCGCTCTGCAAATGATGAAGGCTAAACCCCAACACGCACCACTTCTTGGCATTGGTGATGATGGGGCGGTGATTGCTTGTCATCCAAACGAGGAACTGGTGATCACAACCGATATGTTGGTGGCCGATCGCCACTTCTTTGCGGATGCCGACCCTTACCTCGTCGGGAAAAAATCCCTGGCAGTGAACTTATCGGATCTCGCCGCAATGGGTGCTAAGCCCACTGGATTTACTCTGGCGCTCGCCTTACCAAAACAAAAGCAAGCATGGCTGCATGGATTTGCAAATGGTCTTTTTGATTTGGCCGATCTCTTTGATTGCCACCTGATTGGCGGCGATACCTGTCAAGGGCCATTAACGATCAGCATCACAGCCTTTGGTGTGGTTCCATGCGGACAAGCAATTAAGCGATCGGGCGCTCGGGTGGGTGACTCCATTTGGGTCTCTGGCGAACTGGGCGACGCTCGTTTAGCCCTGGGATGTATTCGTAAAGAATGGCCTTTAAATCTGGATGCCGAAGAACTCAATCGGATCAATCAACGACTTCATTCGCCCTTGCCCCGAGTTGCGCTCGGGATCGCTCTACGTGGGATCGCAACTGCAGCCTTAGATGTATCGGATGGATTGTTGGGTGATTTACGCCATATTTTGGAGGGCTCCCATGTGGGCGCGCAACTTAACTTAGATGCCCTGCCCCGCTCAACAGTGTTGCGGCGACAAGATCCGGCAATTCAGTATCAATGCGCTGCCTCTGGCGGCGATGACTATGAGCTGTGCTTTACTGCAAACCCAAATCAACATGCCAATATTGCGAGCCTCTCGAAAGAACTCGGGCTTCCTCTGACTTGCATTGGTCAAATTACTGAAGCCCAAGATGAAAGCGTATTGATACTCGAGGATGGTAAGGGCATACCACTAAGCCCCGAAAAATCCCAAGCGCTGCTGAGATCTTTTGATCACTTTCGAGATTAGAGATTCATGAAAGCAACTCGCCACCCATCATTAAATTGGATGCTGGGATCCGTGCATCGGGTATTTGGTATCGGCTTTGGGAGCGGCCTGGCTCCAATTGCTCCGGGTACGGCTGGCACACTGCTTTCCTGGGGATTGTTTTTGATCCTCAACCCACTTCTTTCAACAGAGGCGGTGTTTGTTCTACTTAGCGTTGGAACGTTTTATGGACTATGGGCTTGCGGTCAATGCAGTCACGATCTAGGCCGCCCCGATGATGGCTCGATTGTTTGGGATGAAATCATCGCCTTTGCTTGGATCCTACTGCTGATTGGATCCAACACTCTTTGGGTGCAAGCAATCGCATTTTTAATCTTTCGGTTTTTTGATGCAGCCAAACCTTGGCCTATCAATCGCGTCGATCAATACTTTAAGAAAAACTGGGTCCATCAAGAACATCTCAACTCATCGCAGATCATCAAACACGGCTTTGGGATCATGATTGATGATCTCATCGCCGCTCTCTTTACTATTTTGATCGTGATGCTTGGAATACACTGGCTCGCATGAACTCATCGATCACCTCACTGACTCAACAATTAGCTCAAATCTTGTTGGCTAAAGGTTTCAAGATTGCCTCAGCCGAGTCATGCACTGGAGGTTTATTGGCTGCACACCTCACCAGCCTTGCCGGATCCAGCGACTGGTTTGAGCGGGGCTTTGTCACCTATAGTAATCAAGCGAAAGAAGAGAGTATTGGTGTTCCAAAAGAGTTGATCGAACGGTACGGGGCCGTGAGTGAAGAAGTTGCACGAGCGATGGCCGAAGGCGTTCTCAACCATAGCCTGGCCCAAGTTAGTGTTGCTATTACTGGAATTGCAGGGCCAGGCGGAGGAAGTGCGAATAAACCCGTTGGGATGGTTTGCTTTGCTTGGGGAATGCAAGTGGATGATCAAATCCAAACCCGCTCACAAACGAAACAATTTAGCGGTGATCGTCAGAACATTCGGGAGCAGGCTTGCGTTTACGCGATCGAGTCGCTGCTTGAGCAACTCACTGCAAGCGAATCACGCTAATTTGACTTCAACCAGCCTTTGTGGCGGAAGTAGCCCAAGGGAATCATTGCTGAAATGATCATACTAATGATTGCCAGCGGATAGCCCCAGGTCTCTTTTAGTTCAGGCATGTACTCAAAGTTCATACCCCAAACGCTTGCCAATAAGGTTGGGGGCATTAAGGCGACCGAGACCACAGAGAAGATCTTAATAATTTTGCTCTGGTTCAGACTAATAAAGCCAACCGTCGCATCCATCAAGAAGTTAATCTTGTCAAATAAGAATGCTGTGTGATTCTCTAGAGAATCAATGTCTCGCAAAATTTGACGCGCTTCTTCTTGCTGTTCATCGGACAATAATTTGCTTCGCATCAGAAATGACAGTGCGCGCCGCGTATCCATGACATTGCGACGAATTCGGCCGTTGGTATCTTCTTCAGTGGCAATCGTCTCAAGAACTTCTGCTGCGTCGGCGTCGGTGATCGTTTCTGACAAAACACGTTTACCCGCGCGCTCAAGATTTTCATAAACCTCCTCAAGTGCATCGGCGGAGTACTCGGCATCGGTGGAGTACAGATCAAGGAGCACATCCTTCGCATTACTGACCGAACCCGGACGCAAACGCGCCCGCAAGCGTACCAAACGGAACACTGGTAAATCTTCATCGTGGATCGAGAACAACACCTGATTGGTCAGGACGAACGCCACCCTCACGTTGCGTGATGTATCTTCTTCGTCAAGCAAAAAGTCGGTGCGAATATGCAGATGCCCATCGTCTGCCTCAAAATAGCGTGCAGACGCCTCCAGGTCCCCAAGATCGTCCAACTCAGGGAGTTGAACGGCAAAAGCCTCTTTAATCCAAAGCAGCTCTTCCTCTTCAGGGTCAATCACATCAATCCAAATTGGATTGTGGTGTTGGAGCAGTTCATTGCGATCTTCGACTTGCTCTTGCGATAGACGGCCGTTTTGTAGGACGAACAAGTTGATCATGGTGAACTCCCGACGAATGCGCTAGTTTATCCTATGCACTATGAATCGTTCATTACATTTGGTAAAAAATTCGGGGTCCTTTCGGGATCAGATCGAGGCTGCCTGGGCATCCCAGGGCAGCATGCTCTGCCTGGGTCTAGACCCCGATCCCCAGCGCTTCCCGCCCAGCATAGGCAAAGGCCCCAAAGCCATCCTCAATTTTTGTAAAGAAATTGCGGATTCATGTGCTGACCTGGTGTGTGCATTTAAACCACAGTTTGCGTACTTTGCCTCCCAACGAGCAGAGGACCAACTGGAAGACCTGATCGCCCACCTCAAAAGATCCTACCCACAGATCCCTATTATTTTGGATGCCAAACGGGGTGATATTGGGAGTACCGCCGAACATTACGCATTAGAAGCGTTTGAGCGTTATGGGGCCGATGCCGTGACGGTCAATCCATACATGGGTAAAGACTCGATCGAACCCTATCTTCAGCACTCGGGCAAAGGGGTCATCATCTTGTGCCGTACCTCCAATCCAGGCGGGTCCGATATACAAAACCTTCCCATCAACAGCAACCAAGCAGTGTTTGAACGCGTTGCACACCTTGCCAAAGAGTGGGATCAAGCGGGTCAAATTGCACTTGTGGTGGGAGCCACCTTTCCCCAAGAAATCGCCCGAGTTCGAGCCATCGTCGGCGCCATGCCCTTACTCATCCCTGGAATCGGGGCGCAAGGCGGGGATATTGAAGCGACGGTTGCTGCGGGGCAAGTAGCGAATAAACCCGGAACGGGAATGATGATTAACTCATCGCGCGCCATTTTGTATGCGAGCAACGGAAAGGACTTTGCAGACGCTGCCAGAAAAGTAGCAATAGCAACCCGTGATGCGATTCGATCTGCGCAAGCCAAATAAAAAGATGCTTGGTATTACTAGCGGTTTTTAGGCAAAGCTACACGATCCATATTCTCTAAAATAAACTGCTGACGCGCCCCAAAATCAATACTGCCGCGTTTGCAATATTTACTCTTATCGAAGCACTTTGGCGCTGGTAAAGCAGATGCTAATGCGACTGCCTGTTCGCCACTAATATTTTTTGGATTAGTCACATAGTAGTGAGAAGTCGCTGCACCAATCCCAAAAATCCCCTCACCCCATTCAACGGAATTCATATAAATCTCAAACATCCGCTGTTTGGAAAGCATCAACTCTAAAAGTCCGGTAATGACTAGCTCCTGTACTTTACGTAGGTAGTTTTTTTCGGAGGAAAGAAATAAATTCTTGGCCAATTGCTGTGTGATTGTGGAGCCGCCGCGCACCACCTTGCTGCCGCCTTTTTGGTTTCGCTCCCAGGCTTTTTGCATATCCTCAATCCGAACCCCGCTGTGTTTAAAAAAGATATCGTCTTCACTTACCAGAATCGCCCGCTTTAAATCATTGCTGATCTGCTCGTACGAAACCCAACGATGCTGGATCGGGCAGCTCAGATTCCAGTGACAAAGACGCCAACGTTCCGCCCTCTGAAATGCTGTACTGCTTGGATTCATGAATGCCCATAGACCAATTTGGATCACAAAGTAAAACTGCAAACCGATCAGTCCCCAAGCCATGCATTTGAGGAAATACATGACCCATGACATGATTTAAGCGTACCGAAGCTGTGCAATAACAGCCCTAGTATCTAAACGTTTGATGTCCACTTGACGCCACTGACTAAAGGCAACGGCGGCTTGCTCTACCAACATTCCCAAGCCGTCACTGATCCGACAGCCGCGCTGCAAGGCTTGCTCCATAAATACCGTGGTTTTACCGTACACCAAATCATACGCAAAGCAACCAGGGCAAAACACGTGATCTGCCGCTAATGTGCTTAAAGGACTTTGGTCCTCAAGACCAGCTGCACTTGAATTGATCACGAGTGAAAATGCAAGAGTCGCTTGCTCTTCTAGCTGAGCGATGCTACTTGCCATTAATTCAACACCATACTGAGTTGCAATAGGCTGAAATATCGACACAAGCTCGTGAGCTTTTTGAGCGGTGCGATTGGCAATCCAAATCCGTTTTGGCTTTTGATCTAGTAGCGGTTCAAGGATCCCACGACTTGCACCACCAGCCCCCACAATGAGGACATCTGCTCCATGAATAGCTACTCCTTGAGACAGCAGATCAGCCACCAATCCAGCGCCATCGGTGTTATCGCCCCAGAGCACTCCGTCTTTTTGCCAGATGGTATTCACAGCACCTGCTAAGCGAGCACGGGTAGTCAATTGTTTGCATAACTGATAGGCTTCCAATTTAAACGGAATGGTGACGCTCGCACCTTGACCACCAAGTACAAAAAATTGGGTGAGCATTGCTGCAAATCCGTCCAGTGGTGGCTGAATCCTTAAATAATCCATTTCCTGCTGGGTTTGTATTGCAAACTGCTCATGAATCAGCGGAGACTTACTATGCCCAATCGGATTACCAAATACCGCATAAATATTTTTGCCAACAAAACTATTTGGCTCCAGCTCGGTTAGAAATGAATAGTGGTTCATGGTTTAGCGCCGTTTTTTAGTTCAAAACGATTGCCGGATTGATCTTTCAAATCGCGCGTGAACTCAAACGTTGAAACCCAATCCAAAACATCGATCTGCTGACGCATCTCACTTGGAAATGCTCCGAACGGGGCGGCGGCGCGCACAATTGCCACCGCTTGACGATCAAGCTCTGGAATACCGGATGAACGACTTACTTCAATGCCCTCACGTCCTTTGACATTATTGGTGATCCGACCCTCTGCATCAACACTCACAGTTAACACCAAGCTACCATACAACGGCCGACCCTGGACGCGAGGAAAAAAAGTATTGCCATAGGCTTCAATCTTTTGACGCATACCATCATAGTAATAGGCAAACGCAACCGTTTTGGTACTGCTTGCACTAAGGACCGCGCGACGTGGAAGACGACCCTCAGGGCTAAGTCGTCTAGCAAGCTCGGCCTCCAACGCATTGGTCTGAGAGAGCTGTTTAGATTCTTCCCCCGATCGTATTCCAGTGGCCTGCTTTTTATCGGTATCTAACTTCGATAACAATTGCTTCTGGCGCTTCTCAAGCGCCTCCAACCTAGAATCGGTACCCAAATGGGCGCGGTGCAAGGCGCTCGCATCCTCCCGAATAGTTAGGCCCCCACCATCCAAATTAGCCTGTGCTAATTTCTGTGCCTTTTGAGGAGGCGCTGGGCTAGAAGCATTCACCAGCACAATACTCAATGGTGTATTGAAACGCCGCTCGGTTTCTGGCGCATTGAACCAACGCTGACTCAATAGGGCAAGATGAACCAGTAGAGATATAGCTAATGCGATCCATAGCGGCTTAATCGACCGACTCACCTCAAATGAATGCAGAGCCAGTCTCATTCTGGTAAATCCCCTTCTACCTCAGCACTGACTTCACTCGAGCTGGTTTCAAGCTCGAGCAAACGGGCCTTAGCAGATAGGTCTAAAAGATCTATATCCATAACTTCGATCTTAGCGCGGGTCAGACGAGGATGGCTCGCTAATTCAGGGATGGGCAAGTGCAGTGGAATAGGCTCAATACGCGCCATGCCCTCTTTCAAATGACGTGCGTAGATTGAATGGGGCAATCCAGCCTGCGCCAACCAACGCAAGCACCAATAGCGCTCCATGCGTGACTGATATTCCCCGTACTGAAGATATACCGTATCGAAATCAGCGGCAATTCCCATGATCTCTGAGTCTTTAGGGGCAAATGGAGCCGTCATCTTGGCGGTAACCCCGTTCCGAATCATCGCAATCAATTGCCATTGATTTACAAGATCCGCATACCGACGTAATGGCGAGGTGCACCACGCATAACACTCAACCCCTAAGCCTTCATGAGGGCCGGGGGTGGTTTGCATCCGTGTACGCTGAGGACCCCAACCTTTTTGTGTGCGGAATAGCGCCGGTAAACCATGCTCAGCTAGCGCTTGTCCCCAAATCTGATTACATAAGATCATGCACTCAGCCACGATGGTATCCAAAATCGAACCTCGAACACGAGGCTCAATCACGATTTCATTGCTTGACGAAGTGATCTTGAAATTGAAATCACGGATTAAAGCATTTGGATCAGCTTGACCCAAGACCTCAGCTCGCAAGCCGTCTTTGACACGCTGCTCTTGACGTTTTTGATGCTCATTTTGAGCTAAAACCCATAGTCGAGTCAGTGCTTCGTGATGCGGCAATGATGAGTTCTCTTGAGCCAAGAAGGCCTCGTCGACCAGTGATTCCCAATCGTCTAAGCGAAGATTAGTTTCAATCGGCACCAACTCGAGAGCACTTTGCGGAGGTGTCTGGGTTCGTTGGCCAAGAGCATCAATCTCAACATACAAGGAGACTGCGGGACGAGCGGACCCAGCATCGAGAGAAAAGTACTCCACAAATTGCTCTGGCAACATCGTAATTTTGTCGCCTGGAAAATACACCGTCGACATCCGCTCACGTGCAACTTGATCAAAACGATCGCCCTTCTGAATCAATAAGCCAGGTGCCGCAATATGAATACCCAATCGATAAAGACCATTACCAATTGGCGTTAATGACAAAGCATCATCAATTTCAGTGGTACTGGCGTCATCAATTGAAAATGCCTTAACTTGTGCAGCTGGTAAGCCAGCAACGGCCTTTTCAAACTCTGCGTCAGTAAATCGAAAATCACTTGCAAAGCCCGTGCCTTTCGGAAAATGCGCTTGCACAAATTGGCCATGATGGTAAGACTGCGGGGAGTCCAAGGCAGCACAGCGCATCAGCAAACGCGCTGGGTGTTCGCCCGTCTGTTCACAAGCCCCATGAAAAGCCTTGTATGCCAAGCTATTTTTATCTGGACGAAACAGCAAGCTATTCACCTGCGAATGTAAAGCATCTGGCAGCCTTCCTTCAACGAGCTCCGCCTGCCATGCCTCTTGCTGTAAAAGCTCTCTTTGCTTGCGCTCGATTGCCGCTAATCCCGCTTGCAGTTGTTCGAGTGGCGCCCGCATAAAGACACCGCGCCCCTTACGTCGAAAGTAAACAGGGGCTCCTTGCAATGCAATCGCCAAACCGATCAATTGGGGCTTACCAACGGTGTCCCCAAAATACTCTTTGGCAATTGCCTGGAAAGAAAATTCTTGATCGGGCGCACAGTCCCATAGAAGTTGCAAGTCAATCGTTGCAGCAATACCATGCGCTTCTTCAAGAACATTTTGAGGATTAGCGTGATCAAATTGCAGCCATACCTCTTTAGCCTTTAGCTTGAGATGCTTGCCCGATAAAGCGCTTGCCTGCCATGACTGAGTGTCTCCAGCCCCAGAGGTCGACAAGATAGTGGCAATACGCAGCTCACCACCTTCCTCGTACAGTAAATGCATTAAAGCGAAATCCCGCCACTTGCCTCAATGGTTACGCCATTGACATAACTGGCTTCATCGCTCGCTAAGAACAGATACACATTCGCCATTTCTTCGGGAGTGCCCAAGCGCGCCATCCACGAACGCTGCTCAATGCTTTGCAAAATGTTCTCGGGCATCGCCTTGACCATCTCAGTCGCAATGAATCCAGGACAGACGGCATTTACCCGAATCCCTTTTTGTCCGAACTCACGGGCCCAGGTTTTGGTAAATCCAATCACGCCAAATTTGGTTGCAGAGTAATTGGTTTGACCAAAATTACCGTAGATACCGACCACACTCGAGGCATTGACGATCGCGCCCTTTTTTGCTTCTAGCATATGGGGAACCACCAATTGAGTGCAATTAAAAACGCCTTTGAGATTAACATCGATCACCGCATCAAATTGCTCTTCGGTCATTTTCACCAAGCGGGCATCTTGAGTAATTCCGGCGTTGTTAATCAATATATCAATGCGTTGATGTTTAGAAATAATGTCGTCAACCGCACGCTGAATACTGGCTCGATCGGTAACATTCAACACATAGGGTTCAGCATGCTTGAGTTGGCCCACGGCCTCCATCACTGCGGCTTCATTTAGATCGGCCAACATGACCTTAGCGCCCTCCTCGGAAAACCGTTTGGCAGTTGCAAAACCAATTCCTTTAGCTGCTCCAGTGATGAGTGCTACTTTATTTCGTAAACGCATACCAATTCCTCTAATTAGGGATTAAGGTGCTCTAAACGAGCCAGAATTTTTTGATGAACACCGCCAAAGCCGCCATTGCTCATCACCAAAATATGATCATGGGGTTTAGCTTCGCTACATACTGCTTCAACTAAGCGCCCAAGATCATGAAAGCTTTTTGCTTTTGACCCCAATGGCGCGATCGACTCTTGTAAATCCCAGCCCAGGGCATCTTTGCCGCTAATTGCTCCATAGGCAAATACCAAATCGGCCTCTTTCAAGCTATCCGGAAGCTGAGACTTCATGACACCAAGCTTCATGGTGTTGGAGCGTGGCTCAAGTACCGCCAGAATTCGTGCCTCACCCACTTGTTTGCGCAATCCATCAATCGTGGTAGCAATTGCCGTTGGATGATGGGCAAAATCGTCATACACATGAACTCGATGCTTCTCACCGATGAGCTCTAAACGTCGCTTCACATTTTTGAACTCCGCTAAAGCGAGGGCGGATTCTTCTGGGGTGATGCCAATATGATGGGCAGCCGCAATCGCTGCTAGTGCATTGAGTTGATTATGAACACCCATCACACCCGAATGCCTTGCCCAATGAACTTCCGCGCATTTCTTGCCCTGATAAAGAACTGCAAAATCAGCGCCGCGTTTGCCATCTGCATTTTCCATATCCTCAAATGACCATTCGCAGCTACCGGAACCAAAGCGCTCCAAAGGAGACCACAATCCGCGCTCGATCACGCGATCCAATGACTGCTGTGAACCATTGGCAAGTACCAGACCTGTTTGTGGAATGGTTCGAACTAAATGATGAAATTGGGTTTCAATGGCAGCCAACTCGGTAAAGATATCGGCATGATCAAACTCGAGGTTATTCAAAATCGCGGTTCGTGGCCGATAGTGCACGAACTTACTACGCTTATCAAAAAAGGCGGTGTCGTACTCATCCGCCTCAATCACAAAATAGTTCCCGTCACCTAAGCGTGCCGAGACTGAAAAGTTCAACGGTACGCCACCAATTAAATATCCAGGCTGACGCTGATTGCGCTCCAAAATCCAGGTGAGCATGGCTGTCGTTGTGGTCTTGCCATGCGTACCAGCAACAGCCAAGACATGCCTACCTGACAAAACCTGCTCTCCAAGCCATTGGGGACCAGAGGTATATGGCAAACCTTGGTTGAGGATCTCCTCGAGGAGAGGGTTTCCCCTGGAGACCACATTCCCAATCAGAAATAAATCGGGTTTCGATTTAAATTCACGTAGTTGATCGGGGGAGTATCCTTCGATTAATTGAATACCTTGGGCTTCGAGCTGGGTACTCATTGGGGGGTAAACATTTGCATCACAACCGGTTACCTCATGACCGGCCTGCCTAGCAATTGCCGCAATACCACCCATGAAGGTGCCACAAATGCCCAAGATATGAATATGCATGCGTGGATTTTAGCTAAGGAGAGTCATGAACCGTCGTCATTTTCTAATTGGAAGTGTGGTCGCGATTGTTGCCGCAGTCGCAGGTGCTTTTATTGCCAATCGCAGAACTGCCCTGCAGTCCGCCTCGCAAGATGCTGTCAAAGCTCTTTTTGATCGCGAGTGGTTTTCTCCAGACCAAAAGCCCATTTCGACCCAAGATTGGAAAAATAAGGTTTTGGTGGTCAATTTTTGGGCCTCCTGGTGCCCGCCCT
Organism: Polynucleobacter acidiphobus; assembly: GCF_003065385.1. Classification (NCBI taxonomy): domain Bacteria; kingdom Pseudomonadati; phylum Pseudomonadota; class Betaproteobacteria; order Burkholderiales; family Burkholderiaceae; genus Polynucleobacter; species Polynucleobacter acidiphobus. Next base: position 207,025 of record NZ_CP023277.1, on the reverse strand, counting down.
GTGTTGAAGAAATGCCCGCTTTGGACAAAGTTCAGGGGGAATATGATCCTAAAAAGATGCTAATTGTCGGCATCGGAATCGATTCACCCTCTAATATTCGTCAATTTATTGAAACTACGATTATTTCTTATCCAATCGTTTTGGGCGGACTTGGCGGGAATGACATCAACAAAATGCTAGGGAACCCATCAGGGGCCCTACCCTTTACGGTGGTGATCAACGCAAAAGGCAACATCACAGGCAGAAAATTAGGCAAGATCAGCGAAGATGAGCTCAGAAAGCTCATTAAAGATGCAATTTAATTAATATTAGCTACTTTTAGGCACAGGGATCTAGCTGCCCTGTCGGCCATTTTTAATCAATTTCTTAAAAAAGCAGCTGATTTCTAGGAATTCCGGATGTCAGGGGGTATACTGCTTCTCACGTTAATTTTCTGGATTTATCGCCAAATTAATCGATATTTTTCAATAACTGTAGCGATCTATGCCTACTAATCATCCAAATTCTTCTGTTTTGCTTTTAAACGGTCCTAATTTGAACCTTCTAGGAACCAGAGAGCCTGAGGTTTATGGCAAAACAACCCTCGAAGACATCACAGGACGCATGGGTGAGCTCGCTAAAAATGCTGGAATTTCACTGGAGAGCTTTCAAAGTAATCACGAGGGTGAGCTGATTGACCGTGTTCAGAAGGCTAAAAAGGATGGTATTGGTTTCATCATCATTAATCCAGGGGGCTTTACGCATACGAGTGTTGCCCTACGCGATGCCTTAGCCGGTGTAGCGATCCCATTTATTGAGGTGCATCTCTCGAATATTCATCAGCGTGAAGAATTTCGCAAACATTCTTATTTCTCAGACCTAGCCATGGGCGTGATTTGTGGTCTAGGTGCCCAGGGTTATGAACTGGCATTGGCAGCGATTCAGAACAAACTGGCTTCTCATTAAAAATCATTACGACGAGGTTTGGCATGGACTTACGAAAACTCAAAACCCTGATTGACTTAGTCTCCGAGTCTGGAATCTCCGAACTCGAAGTGAGCGAAGGAGAAGATAAAGTCAAGATTGTGAATGCGCGACATTCTGGCTCCGTTGCAAACGCTCCTGCAGCGATGCCCATGAATACCATGGTGATACCAGCGCCGATTCAACAGGAAATTCCAGCGACTTCGGTTGCTACAGCTCCAGAAGCCAATGCTGCGCCTGAGGGTTTTGTGCAAAAGTCTCCAATGGTTGGAACCTTTTATCGCTCTCCCAATCCAGAAGCACCTGCTTTTGTGAATGTAGGCGACACCGTAACAGTCGGCCAAACTCTTTGCATCATTGAGGCAATGAAGCTTCTCAATGAAATTGAGTCAGAGAAAGCAGGTGTGATTAAGCAAATCCTTTGCGAGAACGGCCAAGGCGTTGAATTTGATCAACCGTTGTTCATCATCGCCTAATCGCCATGTTTGACAAAATACTGATCGCCAATCGTGGCGAAATCGCTCTGCGAATTCAGCGGGCCTGCCGAGAACTAGGTATTAAAACAGTAGTGGTGTACTCCACCGCTGATAAAGACGCTAAATACGTAAAATTGGCTGATGAGGCGGTTTGCATCGGGCCGGCACCCTCGACGCAAAGCTATCTCAATATGCCGGCGATTATTTCAGCGGCTGAAGTCACCGATGCTGAAGCCATTCATCCTGGCTATGGATTTCTCTCAGAGAATGCGGATTTTGCTGAGCGGGTTGAAAAGTCTGGATTTGCGTTCATCGGCCCAAGACCCGAGTCGATCCGCTTAATGGGGGATAAGGTTTCCGCAAAAAATGCCATGATTAAGGCAGGGGTTCCCTGCGTACCTGGATCGGCAGGTGCATTACCTATGGATAATCCAAAAGAAATTCTGGCGACCGCCAAGCGCGTTGGCTACCCCGTCATCATTAAAGCAGCAGGTGGTGGTGGTGGGCGCGGTATGCGCGTTGTTCACACCGAAGCAGCCCTCATTAGCGCAGTGAACATGACCCGCGAGGAAGCGGGGCGAGCCTTTGGGAACCCTGAAGTCTATATGGAGAAATTCCTAGAGCGACCGAGGCATGTGGAGATCCAAGTCTTAGCCGATACCCATGGCAATGCGGTTTGGCTGGGTGAGCGCGATTGCTCGATGCAGCGTCGCCACCAGAAAGTGATTGAAGAGGCACCAGCTCCAGGGATCGATCGCAAACTGATTGCCAAAATTGGGGAGCGCTGTGCCGATGCATGTAAAAAAATTGCCTACCGCGGTGCCGGTACCTTTGAATTTCTCTATGAAAAGGGTGAGTTCTTTTTTATTGAGATGAACACTCGCGTTCAAGTCGAGCATCCCGTCACGGAGATGATTACTGGGATTGATATTGTTCAAGAGCAAATTAAGATTGCGGCTGGCCAGAAACTTGGCTTTAGGCAACGCGATATTGTCTTTAAGGGTCATGCGATTGAATGTCGCCTAAATGCTGAAGATCCCTTTAAGTTCACACCAAGCCCTGGTCGAATTCAGTCATGGCATATGCCTGGCGGCCCCGGTATTCGCGTCGACTCGCATGCCTATAGCGGATATCTAGTACCTCCCAACTATGATTCGATGATTGGCAAGTTAATTGCCTATGGGGCTACACGTGAGCAGGCGATTCGTCGCATGCGGATTGCCCTCTCTGAAATGGTGATTGATGGCATTCTGACCAACGTGCCCTTACATCGCGAGCTGATGCTCGACTCCAAATTCGTGGAGGGTGGCACAAGCATTCATTACCTTGAACAACGCCTTGAGGAGCAATCTGCGACTCGTGGCGAAAAGTAGGCCCTCCTGAGCCAATGCCGTACCGCGAGTTCCAATTTACCGTTGTTGCTGAAATTGCTGAGCCCTTGGGCGATGCGCTCATGGAACTTGGGGCACTCTCGGTTTCGGTCGAAGATGCCACTGCGGGTGGCTACGATGAAAATCCCCTGTATGGTGAGCCAGGTCTGTCGCCCGAAGTGCAAGCTTGGGACTTATCCGTTGTTAAGGCGCTCTTTGATCATAGCTTCGAAACCAGCAAGGAAGAATTAGCCAGCATTCTTCTAGAGGCTGGATTTGCCGTTCAAACACCCACCGAATCAGTTGTGGCTGACCAAGATTGGGTGTCGATGACACAAAATCAATTCGACCCGATTGCGATTGGTGAGCGCATTTGGATTGTGCCGTCCTGGCACCAGAAACCATCTGCACCAGAAGCAATCTGTCTGGCAGTCGATCCGGGCCTTGCATTTGGTACTGGCAGCCACCCAACCACCCGACTATGCCTTGAGTGGCTTGAGCAATACAGCAAGAACCCTGTTTGTAAAAGTCAAAGTGTGCTGGATTATGGCTGTGGCTCTGGCATCTTGGCAATTACCGCCAAAAAACTGGGCTTTCAAACTGTGTTTGGAACGGATATTGACCCGCAGGCTATTGAATCGGCGCGTGCAAATGCCAATCAAAATCAAACGGAGATTGAGCTCCAACTACCTGACGATATCGATGCGGCGATTGGGTCCCAGCCATTTGATGTAGTGATCGCCAATATTTTGGCCAACCCCTTACAAGTTCTAGCACCAGCTCTAATCGCACGCGTAAAGGATGGTGGGCAATTAATCCTATCGGGCATCTTAGAGCGCCAAGCGCAGGAGGTCATCGATTGTTATCAGACCCATATTCCGCTGTCGATCTGGAGGGCCTCGGAGGGCTGGGTATGCCTACATGGTCAAAAGCCAGTCTCTAAGCAAAACCGGACCTCAAGCGTTCGTTCGATTGAAGATGTCTCAAAGCCCAATCGCTCAATTATCAGCGCTCCCATCACAGAAGGTACAGGATTTCATCTACGTAAACCTTTGATCACCGTTGGCTTATTAATGATGATCGGCTTCTTAGTCGCAATAAGCCTTTGGCGTGTCCCAATCTTGCATTTTTTAGCACCCAGCCTAGATAAAAACCCCAACCCAGTTGCCTTACGTAGCTTTGAGTTATTACAAAGCGTAGATCGGAGAATATGCGAAGTCTTGCCGTGCGATCAGAAAGCAGTGATTGATTTCACGGCATGGCGCTTTCTGCTCGCCAATCTTGGAATGGATGACAGCAAACGCGGGGTTGAGATGCTGTCCATCTTACAAATCGAGCTACAAAATCGCTTATTGGTCCCAGTTGCAATCCCCCATTTGGAGCTAACACTTAGCGATGCCGATGAAAAAACGATTGCTCGTATTCTGATGAGCCCTGAAGAGTGGCTTCCCAAAACCTGGCAAAGTGCCCATCCCAGCTTTTTACTGACGGGAGCACCACCCAAAGAACTGTTTAGCCTTTCGATACCCTTGCAGCTTCCTGCGAATGCCGCGGGCTATCGCTTGCGTGTAGCATATCCTTCCTCCACTCAACCCCCATCCCTATAGAGAACCTTATGGCAAGCATTATTTGTGGCTCCATTGCGTATGACACCATCATGACCTTTGAGGGTCGCTTCCAGGATCAAATTCTTCCAGAACAAATCCATATTCTGAACGTCGCTTTCTTGGTCCCTAGCATGCGCCGAGAATTTGGCGGATGCGCTGGCAATATTGGCTATAACCTCCAACTGCTCGGTGGCAAACCAATGATCATGGCGACCGTGGGAGCGGATGCAGATCCCTACCTCTCCCACCTCGAGAGAGTTGGGATGAGCCGCCAGTTCATTAAAAAACTCGATCAGGCCTTTACGGCCCAAGCGATGATTACGACTGATCTTGCTAATAATCAGATCACCGCCTTTCATCCCGGAGCCATGAATGACTCCCATTTAAACCGTGTGGATGACTGTGTAGCCAGTCTAGGTCAAAAGGATCAACACATCGGTATCGTTGCCCCTGATGGGCGAATTGGCATGTGGGAACATTGCCATCAATTTGCGAAGGTGAAGATCCCATTTATTTTTGATCCGGGCCAAGGGCTGCCGATGTTTAACGGCCAAGAACTACTGGAACTGGTCGATTTAGCCACCTATGTCGCTGTAAACGACTATGAGGGTGAGATGCTTTGCCAGCGCACCGGCTTATCGCTAAACGAGCTGGCAAGTCGCCTGGAAGCCTTAATCGTGACGAAGGGGGCTCAAGGGGCGCAAATTCATACAAAGGGGAAGATTATTGAGATACCCGCTGTTCCAGCCGAGAAGATTGCTGATCCAACCGGTTGCGGTGATGCATTCCGAGGAGGACTGCTGTATGGCCTTGAAAAAGGTTTGGATTGGGAAACCACCGGGCGCTTAGCTAGTCTCATGGGATCGATCAAAATTGCGCATCAAGGACCCCAAAACCATCAACCCACTCGCAGCGAAATTAGCGATCGCTTCAAAGCAGCTTTTGGTACTGCTATTACTCTTTAAATAAAAATGGGGTCCCGAAGGACCCCATCCAGACTACTTCAACTATCCACTAAGCCTAGGCTTAGGGACGGCTGCCTGTAGGAAATGGCCAAGCCGCAGCCGGATTCAGCGCAGTTTGCGCTGGAGCAGCAACGGCGGGCTTAGCCGCGGGCTTTTTTACAGAAGCACCTTTCTTGGCAGCAGGCCTTTTCTTAGCTGCTTTTTTAGCAGGCTTTTTCTTGGCAGCTTTTTTCTTTTTAGCAGCAGGACGCTTTTTGGCTACTTTTTTCTTAGCAGCTTTTTTAGCGGCAGGCTTCTTCGCAGCAGCTTTCTTAGCAGCTGGTTTCTTAGCAGCTACTTTCTTCTTAGCAGCTGGGCGCTTCTTAGCAGCTGGTTTCTTAGCAGCTGGTTTCTTAGCAGCTACTTTTTTCTTAGCAGCTGGTTTCTTTACAGCAGACTTCTTTTTGGCGATTGCCATAGTGATTCTCCTTCACGTGTGAGGATTAGAACAAACTACTGATTAAGAAAACCCGACCATGACTCCACGTTACGCCTTGCGGTGCACCATGGGAAACGAGCGAGCTATTCATCGGCGCGCGGCCTACTACATGGTGCTGCACGCTAATGAATCCTGGAAAAAAAGCTGCGGCCCTTGCGGGAAGCAGCTTTTCAAAGAGGGTAGAAAAAATTGGGAAGAAAGTCCGGTCACCCTGTTTCAAGGGTTTTCGCATTTTTGCCAGTTTCAAGCGACTACTAATACTAATCAACCGAACTATCTCCTATATTGCCGGAGGAAGCGCTGGTCTAGCTTTTTGTTACTCCCAACTCAGCGCACCACCGGTTTGATACTCAATCACTCTAGTCTCAAAAAAGTTTCTCTCTTTTTTCAGATCTATCATTTCTGACATCCATGGAAATGGATTCTCTTCATTTGGATACATCGCGTCAAGTCCTATTTGCATGCAACGACGATTACAGATGAAGCGAAGGTAACTTTTGAACATCGGAGCATTGAGTCCAAGCACCCCTCTTGGCATCGTATCTTCGGCATAGCGATACTCCAACTCCACTGCTTTTTCAAAGATGCTCCGAATCTCTTCTTTGAACGCAGAAGTCCATAACTGCGGGTTCTCCAGCTTGATTTGGTTGATTAAATCAATGCCAAAATTGCAATGCATCGACTCATCACGCAAGATATATTGATACTGCTCCGCTGCCCCCATCATTTTGTTTTGACGGCCCATCGCGAGGATTTGCGTAAAACCAACATAAAAGAACAAACCCTCCATCACGCAGGCAAAAACAATCAGGGAGCGCAATAGTTTTTGATCGTTTTCAAGAGTGCCGGTCTTAAAAGCGGGATCGGTGAGCACATCAATAAACGGAATCAAGAACTCGTCTTTGTCCCGAATCGAGGGAACCTCATGGTAAGCATTGAAGATTTCAGCCTGATCCAGACCCAAGGACTCAACAATGTACTGGTAAGCGTGGGTGTGGATGGCCTCCTCAAAAGCTTGGCGCAATAAGTACTGACGGCACTCTGGAGCCGTAATCTGGCGATAGGTTCCCAATACGATGTTGTTCGCTGCCAAGGAATCCGCAGTTACAAAGAAACCTAAATTACGCTTGATAATGCGGCGCTCATCTTCAGTCAGGCCATTGGGATCTTTCCAGAGCGCAATATCGCGGTTCATATTGATTTCTTGGGGCATCCAATGATTAGCGCAGCCAGCTAGGTACTTTTCCCAAGCCCACTTGTACTTAAAGGGAACCAGCTGATTAACATCGGTTGTGCCATTAATCACCCGCTTATCGGCGACGTTCACGCGACGCTCAGTTGCATCAGTTACTGGTTTTGCTGCCGCCTGGACCGGAGGAGCAACAGCTACCTGATCAGCCACAGGGGCAACTTGCACTGGCGGAACGGCCATTGGCGAGGGTGGCGGCACAAACCCTGCCTTAGCAAGGGCTGGAGCGACTTCTTCATCCCAGTTCAACATACTTTTCTCCTAATTCCTATTTTTTCTAATGTTCTCATCGAGCTTATTGGCAAGCTTCGCATTCCTCAAACCCTGGATCGCCAGGACGCATGGTGCAAACCGGGCCATCTGCGGCAATCGCTCCTGCGGTGCTAGCAGCAGCCCCACTGGAAACCGCATTGAGCTGGCCAGTAGCGACGGTTGATTTCTCAACATGGGTCGCCGCCATGGTCCGCAGGTAGTAAGTTGTTTTCAAACCCCGAATCCAAGCCAACTTATACGTGTCATCCAATTTCTTACCGGAAGCGCCGGCCATATAGATATTGAGCGATTGCGCTTGATCGATCCACTTTTGACGACGTGAAGCGGCCTCAACCAACCAGCTTGGCTCAACCTCGAAGGCAGTCGCATACAAATCGCGCAGATCTTGGGGAACGCGATCAATTTTGGAAAGAGTGCCATCAAAATACTTCAAATCCGCAATCATGACCTCATCCCATAGACCGCGATCCTTCAAATCACGGACCAAGTAATCATTTACCACGGTGAACTCGCCAGAAAGATTGGATTTCACGAACAAATTCTGGAAGGTAGGCTCAATACAGGCCGAGACACCAATAATGTTCGAAATCGTTGCGGTTGGGGCAATTGCGACGCAATTGGAGTTACGCATACCGTATTGCTTAATCTGAGCGCGCAAGGCATTCCAATCCATGGTGCTGGATTGATCGACCTCCACATAGCCGCCGCGCTCCTCTTGCAGCATCTTCAGCGTATCTTGGGGCAAAATACCGCGATCCCACAGCGATCCTTGATAACTACTATAGGTACCGCGCTCTTTGGCGAGCTCACTCGATGCCTGATAGGCGTAGTAGCAAACCGCTTCCATCGAAGTATCAGCAAATTTGACCGCTGCTTCACTGGCATACGGAATGCGTTGCATGTGCAAGCAATCTTGGAAGCCCATGATCCCAAGACCGACTGGGCGGTGCTTCATATTGGAGTTACGAGCCTTCGCAACCGCGTAGTAATTGATGTCAATCACGTTATCGAGCATGCGCATTGCAGTCTGGATGGTCTTCTTGAGCTTGGCATGATCGAGCACCATCTGACCGTTGGCATCGGTGGTCATATGGGCCGTCAGATTCACCGAGCCTAAATTACAAACAGCGATCTCACTCTCATTGGTGTTGAGGGTAATCTCAGTACACAAATTGGATGAATGCACCACGCCGACATGCTGTTGGGGACTCCGAATATTGCAAGGATCTTTGTAGGTAATCCAAGGATGGCCGGTCTCAAACAGCATCGCTAACATCTTGCGCCATAACTGAACCGCAGGGATCTTCTTTGATGGCTTAATTTCGCCAGCCTCGGCACGCTTTTCATAGGCAATATAGGCTTGCTCAAAGGCCTTGCCGTACTTATCGTGTAAATCAGGGGTGCTAGATGGGGAAAATAAAGTCCACTCACCATTTTCCATCACCCGCTTCATAAATAAATCGGGGATCCAGTTGGAGGTGTTCATATCATGGGTACGGCGGCGATCGTCGCCAGTATTCTTGCGAAGCTCCAAAAACTCCTCGATATCCAAGTGCCAGGTCTCCAGATAGGCGCAAACCGCACCCTTGCGCTTACCACCTTGGTTTACGGCTACAGCGGTATCGTTTACAACCTTTAAGAATGGGACAACCCCCTGCGACTTGCCATTTGTACCCTTAATGTGACTGCCCAAGGCACGCACATTCGTCCAGTCATTTCCCAAACCACCAGCAAACTTCGATAACAAAGCATTCTCTTTCAGGGCCTCGTAAATGCCGTCCAAATCGTCATCCACCGTGGTGAGGTAGCAACTCGATAGCTGCGAGCGCAGGGTCGCTGAGTTAAACAGCGTTGGGGTGCTCGACATGAAGTCAAAGGTCGAGAGAACCTCATAAAACTCAATCGCACGGCGCTCGCGCTCTGGCTCATTTAAAGCCAGGCCCATTGCCACGCGCATGAAAAAGGCCTGGGGCATTTCAATCCGATGGTCTTCAATGTGCAAGAAGTAACGGTCGTAGAGGGTTTGGAGACCTAAATAGTTAAATTGCAAATCCCGATCAGCATTGAGCGCTGCCGAGATCTTACTCAGATCAAACTCTAAAAGACGAGGGTCCAATAGTTCCGCCTCAATACCCTTACGAATAAATTGGGGGAAATAGTTTGGATACTCAGACTGCATATCGCCTTGCAAGACCTCACGCCCCAGAATTTCCTTCCGAATCACATGCATCAAAATACGAGCGGTCACCTGGCTATACGCAGGGTCTTTTTCGATCAGGGTGCGCGATGCCAAAATAGCCGAGTCATATACCTGCGCCATGGGGACACCGTCATAGAGATTCTTGATGGTCTCGGTCATGATGGGGCTAGCATCAATGTGGTTACCCAATCCCTCGCATGCCGCCTCAATCACACTGCGCAAAGCAGCGACGTTCAAGGGCTTGGTAACACCGTTGTCGTTCACTTGAACCGAAGGTAAGCCAGGATCGGCGACTTGCTCTTGAGCCGCACTTTGCTGCGCAGCGCGTTCCTGATTGCGCTTTTCACGATAAAGAACGTAAGCGCGAGCAACGTTATGCTCCCCGCTACGCATCAAAGCTAATTCAACCTGATCCTGAATATCTTCAATATGAAAGGTTCCGCCATTGGGACGGCTGCGCAATAGTGCGCGAACCACGTTTTGGGTCAATTGCTCAACTTGTTCACGAATCCGCGCTGAGGCTGCACCCTGACCACCGTTGACCGCTAAAAAGGCTTTGGTCACAGCGATTGCAATTTTCGAGGGCTCAAAAGCAACTACCGAACCATTACGACGAATGATTTTGTAGTCTGAAAGCTGGGTGGTTTGAGCAAGACCTACACCACCAGCAACATAGTTGGCGGATGGGGTTTGGGTCAAATTACCTACGGGGCTAACGCCTCCATGACTCGTGGTACCTGCTTGGCCAGCTGCTTGAGAATCGGCGAAGGTCATATTGCTCCTGCTATATATATGTATTTATTGGAAAAAAGACAAATTTGTAACAAAAACACTAGATATAGTGGTTTTGAATCGTTCTGGATACTAAGTATAGGTAAATATTTTAAATTAGGTAAGTTCTTTTTTACGGAATTTATTAGTAATTTCCCTATTTTTGATAGAAATGAAATCTTCAAAAAAGTGATGTAAGCGGCCGCTTACCTGATGGAGAAACAACTAGCGAGAGTCAAGCCCAAAGGGCAATTGTTCCTGACTTAAATTTGCTAAGCGTTGTATTCGCGCCCAATCAAATGATTTACCTGGGTCGGTCTTGCGATCGGGCGCAATATCGCTATGTCCCGCAAACTGTAAGTTGGAAAAATTCTTTTTTAAGAAGTCAATCAGTTGGGCGAGGGCTGCATATTGCTCATTGGTAAAGGTGCTATCCCCATCCCCCACTAACTCGATACCGATGGAAAAATCGTTACAACGCTCCCGCTCAAAAAATTGAGACGCGCCTGCATGCCAAGCCCGTTTATGAACCGATACCAGCTGAATGACCTGCCCATCACGATCAATCAAGAAATGGCTTGAAACCTTCTGATGCGCAATTTGCTCAAAATAAGGGTGGGCACGCGCATCTAACTTGTTTTGAAAAAAATCAATAATGTGACCACGAGCAAATTGACCGGGGGGCAAACTAATGTGATGAATGACCACCAAATCTGGCTTGATTGAAGCGGGTCGCTCATCAAAGTTTGGGGAGGCTTGCCACTGAGCCCTCCCCCACCAACCCTTTTGACTTAGACGATCGCGATGATCGGCGCAGCAGTAATAGCGACCATCCCATGCAATCGCATCATCTTCGGGTAAGTGAAGATCGCAATACGAACAAGAGACCATCCGCTTGGGCTTTAACTGAGAGGGCGGTGCTGACTTGGGCTCCAAAGGCTTTTCTTGATCCCGCTTTTTCTTAAGCACCAACCACCAGTAGGCAAAGGCCAACCCCAAGCCAAGCAAAATCCATTTCAGCAAAATTAGCTTCTCTGCAAAATCACTTCAGCCACAAAGCGTGTGCCCGCATAGGTCAACAACAGGGCCACAAATCCACCCAAGACCCAGCGCACTGCCGTAGGCCCTCGTAAGCCAACCCGTAGGCGTGCAACCACCAATCCGCTAAATAAGAGCCACGATAAGAGTGCAAACACTGTTTTATGGTCAAAGACCAGTGGTTTGCCGAACAGCTCTTGTGAGAAAAATAAGCCCGAGAAAACGGTCATACTTAAAAGTGCATAACCGACATAGAGCAAACGGAACAAGAAACTCTCCATAGTCAATAATGGCGGCAGACTTTCAATCCAGGTTGGTGCACCGCCCATACCATTGGCCATGCCTTTACGTAGGGCCCGATCTTGCAGGTTCATTAAGACCGCCAGCATGGCAGATAGGCTAAAAAAGCCTACTGCAAAGGTGGCAACAATAAAGTGAGCCTTAAACCAAGGATCAGCGACGGCACGTTGAGAAATGACCGACCCCGGAAAGAGATCGGGCAGGATCGCACAAAACATCGCCATACTAATGGTCATCAGTCGCAAGCTGGAAATGGGCAAGAAAAAACTCTGAATCCAGTAAAAACTGAGTCCCACCCAAGCCATCAGAGAAAGATCTTGCGCAAAGCCAAATACAAAGCGCTCCCCATTAAAAATGGACTCATACAACAAGATTCCGTGAATGATCAACACGATCAGAATCAAAATTTGGACCAGGCCAACAAAAAAAGGGGTCTCCGGACGCCTTTGGTCGCGATAACCCAAAACAATAATTAGTAAGAGATAAAGTAAGGATGGCAGCCAGCCAAATCCCGAGTAACCTAAAATAGTCATTTCGAAAGTCTAATCGATAAATGCTTGAGGATCTGACCGACCGCTTAAGTCGTGTGGTTAAAACCATGCGGGGCCAAGCTCGCCTGACAGAAAGCAATACGGCCGACATGCTGCGCGAGATTCGTCTCGCTTTACTTGAGGCGGATGTCGCTTTACCGGTTGTAAAGAGCCTCATGGAGCAAATCAAGTTCAAGGCGCTTGGTGAAGATGTGGTGGGCAGCCTCACCCCTGGTCAAGCCTTGGTGGGGGTTGTGCAACGCGAACTAGCCCTCATCATGGGTGGGGCTGAAGAAGAGTCTGGAAAATTAAATCTAGCCACCCAACCCCCTGCGGTTATCTTGATGGCTGGTTTGCAAGGTGCTGGTAAAACGACCTCGGCCGCCAAACTCGCCAAATTCTTGCAAGAAAAATTAAAGAAAAAGGTTTTGACCGTTTCGTGTGATGTGTATCGTCCGGCTGCGATCGAACAGTTAAAAACCGTCAGCGCCCAAGTTGGAGCGGATTTCTTTCCAAGCTCGCCCGATCAAAAGCCAATTGATATCGCCAATGCAGCACTCGATTGGGCCAAACGCCATTACTACGATGTTTTAATTGTTGATACGGCAGGTCGTTTAGGTATTGACGAGCAAATGATGCAAGAGATCAAATCGTTGCACGCCAGTGTGAAGCCAATTGAAACCCTCTTTGTGGTCGATGCCATGCTGGGTCAAGACGCTGTTAATACGGCGCGAGCTTTTCATGAGGCATTGCCTCTGAGCGGCGTGATTCTCACCAAACTGGATGGTGACTCCCGCGGAGGTGCAGCCTTATCGGTTCGTCACATTACCGGTGTGCCCATCAAATTTATTGGCGTTGCAGAAAAAATGGATGGGCTTGAGGCGTTTGATGCCGAGCGCATGACCAACCGCATACTGGGCATGGGCGACATCCTAGCCTTAGTTGAACAAGCCCAACAAAATGTCGATGTTGAACAAGCCCAAAAGATTGCCAAAAAAATACAAAAGGGCGGCTTTGATCTTGGTGATTTCCGAGAGCAAATTAAGCAAATGCAAAACATGGGGGGCATGGCTAATCTACTCGATAAACTACCCAGCCAAATTGCACAGCAGGCCAGTAAAGCGAACTTAGGAATGGCTGATAAGCAAATGAAGCATATGCAAGGGATCATTGATAGCATGACCCCACAAGAGCGTGCCAAACCCGAGCTACTCAAAGCGAGTCGCAAGCGTCGCATTGCCGCTGGTGCGGGCGTCCAAGTTCAAGAGGTCAATCGCCTCTTGGCGCAATTTGAACAAATGCAAGGCATGATGAAGCAAATGAAAGGTGGCAAGATGGCCAAGATGATGGGTTCGCTTGCCGCCCGAGGAGCCGTCAAAGGTCTTGGCGGACTATTCAAAAAGTAAAACTTAAATCAAGTTATTTTTTGCGGTATTGATCGCAGTAACAATTGTCTGCGTAATCGACTTCAGCGGTACTAATTGAGCAGCACTTTCACGTCGACCTTGAAACTCAACCTGATCCTCTTTCAGACTGCGCTCGCCAATCACGACACGATAAGGGACACCAATCAACTCCCAGTCTGCAAACATCGCTCCCGGACGCTCACCGCGATCATCTAAAACCACATCCACACCAGCAGTAAGAATCTCTTGATGTAAATGGTTGGCAGCGTCGCGTACCGCATCGGATTTATCGTAGCCTACCGGACAAATCACGACCTCAAATGGCGCCATGGAAATCGGCCAAATAATCCCGCGCTCGTCATGACCCTGCTCAATCGCAGCGCCCAATAAGCGGGTCACGCCAATTCCGTAACAGCCCATCACCATCGGTTGGGCTTTGCCATTTTCGTCAAGATAAGTGCACTTCATTGCTTCTGAGTATCGGGTTCCCAATTGAAAGACATGGCCCACTTCAATGCCACGACAAATCTCGAGAGTGCCCTTTCCATCCGGGGAAGGATCGCCAACCACTGCATTACGCACATCCGCTATCAATGGCTCAGGAACATCGCGCCCCCAATTAACGCCAGTCAAGTGATAGCCTTCGGCATTGGCGCCGCAGACAAAGTCGCTCATATTCGCTACGGTGCGATCGGCAATCACTTGAACTGAAGACGGCAATCCAACCGGACCTAAATAACCCACTGGAGAACTACACGCTGTTTGGATTTCAGCATCGGTGGCAAACCGGAAGGCACTTAAACCAGGGACTTTATTCACCTTTATTTCATTGAGCTCATGATCACCCCTGAGCAACACCATGAATAATTTAGCGGGTCCAGCGTCTTGATCAACTGCCAATACTAAGGATTTAATAGTATTGGACAGGTCGATCTTGAGAAACTGCGCAACATCCTCGCAACGCTTTTGACCCGGCGTTGCCACTTTTTGCATACTTTCCTTTGGAGTGGCTCGCTGTGCAATCAGAGCAAGCGATTCAGCCGCTTCTAAATTGGCGGCGTAATCCGAATTAGGGCAATAAACAATCGCATCTTCACCCGTATCCGCAATCACATGAAACTCTTGACTGCCTGACCCTCCGATCGCTCCATTGTCGGCAGCGACGGCTCGAAACTGCAGGCCCATGCGTTGAAAGATGCGGACATAAGCATCAAACATGAGGGCATAGGACTTTTTCAAGCCCGCCTGATCACGATCAAATGAATAAGCATCCTTCATACTGAACTCACGACCCCGCATGATCCCAAAACGGGGGCGACGCTCATCACGAAACTTCGTCTGAATTTGATAAAAATTGACTGGCAATTGTTTATAGCTTCTGATCTCCGAGCGCGCAAGATCGGTAATTACCTCTTCAGAGGTTGGCTGAATCAAGTAATCGCGCTCATGGCGATCTTGAATGCGCAACAACTCGGGGCCCATTTTTTCCCAACGACCTGTTTCTTGCCATAGCTCAGCAGGTTGAACGATCGGCATCAAAAGCTCGATTGCTCCGGCGCGATTCATTTCTTCCCGAATAATGTTCTCGACCTTCCGAATTACCTTAAGCCCGAGAGGGAGATAGTTATAAATTCCGGCACTTAATTTACGAATCAGCCCAGCGCGCACCATCAATTGGTGAGACACGATCTCAGCGTCCGCTGGAGCCTCTTTCAGGGTTGCAAGAAAGGTTTGTGAAGCTTTCATGAGTGACTATAATCAAATCGTTGATTTTAAAGGATTAAAGATTAGGGGCTAAAAGGTACGATTATGCTTGACCGCGAGGGCTATCGACCTAATGTTGGCATTGTGCTTCTCAATGCTCGTAACGAAGTATTTTGGGGCAAACGGATTGGACAACACTCTTGGCAGTTTCCGCAAGGAGGAATTGCGCACGGAGAAAGTCCCGAAGAAGCGATGTATCGCGAACTCCACGAAGAAGTAGGGCTCTTTCCTCACCATGTCGAGATCATTGGACGCACCCGTGATTGGATTCGCTACGATGTGCCCGAAGAGTTCTTACGCCGCCAAATGAATCACCGTCATCAGCGTGTCGCTTATAAGGGTCAAAAGCAAATTTGGTTCTTGCTGAGAATGTTAGGACAGGATCACGAAATTCAGCTTCGCGCCACAGGTCACCCTGAATTTGATGCCTGGCGCTGGCATCCGTATTGGATTGAGCTTGATACCGTGATTGATTTCAAGCGCGAGGTGTATCAACTGGCACTCTCTGAGCTCGCGCGATTTATTGCCACTACCAACCAAATGCAACAATTAGTCTGGGGGGCGCCACTGCACGCCTCACACTCCCCATGAATAAATTCTGGCTAGCATTCCTTGCATCATCTACCCTAGCGCTAAGCGCCTGTTTCTCGGATCCCTTGGCCGATGGTACTGATCCCTATGCGCCAACCGTATTCAAAGAGAGCAATACACTGATGCCTCTCAATCCGCCCAATAAAAAATATTTGATACCTTTTTCAGTATCGCAAACCACCATTTTCAAGTTTGCGGTTGATACCGAATCCATCAAGATTGGAAACGATGGCGTTACCCGCTACATTGTTGTGATTACCAATCCCAGTGGCGGTCAAAATGCTTACTTTGAAGGGATTCGGTGCGATACATTTCAGTGGCGCTTGTATGGCACACTTGAAGCCAATCAACAATGGCGAGCCAATCCATTGGGAAGTTGGTTAGCCATTCAAGATAATGTGCCAAATCGCTATCAGGCAGCTTTGGCTCAGGGCGCTTTTTGTAATCTGGCCACGCAAGAAAAGAGTTATGCCAAGGTTGTGAAATCACTCGATCCCAATAATTTTCTGGGAATCATTGCTCCAGTCGGCTCTGAAGCTGAACTTCCAACCATTCGTTAATTAAGTCTTGCTCAGCAAGGTTCCAATCGACTCGCCTTGATAGAGTCGCACTAAGACATTGGGCTCACGACCAGATGCAATCACGGTACTCGCCCCGGTTTGTACCGCTGTTTTGGCTGCCAACACTTTCGTTAGCATTCCGCCTTTACCCAAATCGCTGCCCGCTCCACCGGCCATGCGTTCCAGAGAGGGGTCGCCTGCGATTGCAAAATCAACCATTGTGGCAGCGGCATCTTTACGAGGATCGGCGGTATATAGCCCACCTTGATCCGTCAAAATGACTAGGGCGTCGGCATGCACTAAATTAACGACGAGCGCCGCTAGGCTATCGTTGTCGCCAAATTTAATTTCATCGGTAACAACCGTATCGTTCTCATTAATGATCGGAACAACACCTAAGGACAGTAGCGTTTGCAAGGTTGCTTTCGCATTTGCATGGCGCTCTTCATTGGCTAAGTCAGCATTCGTTAATAGAACCTGTGCAGTATGCACACCAAATTTTGCAAAGCATGATTCATAGACTTGAACCAAACCCATTTGCCCAACAGCCGCTGCCGCTTGGAGCTGATGAATTTCTTGAGGGCGGACAGCCCAGGCTAAGCGCTGCATGCCTTCGGCAATGGCGCCAGAGCTCACCATCAACACTTGGCAGCCCTGCTTGAGCAAATTAGATACCTGCTCAGCCCAAGTAGCAATCGCAGCTCGATCCAACCCTTCGCCATTATTGGTCACTAGGGTAGACCCAACCTTCACAACAATTCGTTTTGCTTCTGAAATCGTTTTTTTCATCGCTATTACTCGTCTAAAAAACGGGGGTCTTCAGCGCGCTCTTCCTCTAAGTCGCGGTCTTTGCGAAGTCCATCTAAATAATCTTGAATCGCATAACAAAGGCGATCGCAACCTTGACCCGTAAGGGCAGAGACCTCAAATACGGGGCCCTGCCATTCAAAGCGTTTTAAGAAGTCTGCAATGGTTTGCTCTCGATCCTCGGGCTGCAGCATATCAACCTTATTTAATACAAGCCAACGTGGCTTTTGATATAAGGCCTCATCGTATTTACGCAGCTCATTGACAATCGCCTTGGCGTCAGCGACCACATCGACATTCTCATCAAAGGGGGCAATATCAACCAGATGCAAGAGCACGCCGGTGCGCTGCAAATGCCTTAAGAATCGGTGACCAAGACCAGCACCCTCAGCAGCACCCTCAATGAGCCCTGGAATATCCGCAATCACAAAACTACGTTCATTACCAACCCGCACCACTCCCAAATTAGGATGTAAGGTGGTAAATGGATAATCAGCAATCTTGGGGCGGGCATTGGATACAGCCGTAATCAAAGTAGATTTACCTGCATTGGGCATTCCTAATAAACCCACATCGGCCAATACTTTTAATTCCAACTTTAATTTGCGGCGCTCGCCTGGCTTGCCATTGGTCTTCTGACGCGGAGCGCGGTTGGTGCTACTTTTAAAATGAATATTGCCCCAGCCACCAACCCCGCCTTGAGCAAGACAAATTCGCTCACCATGTTTAGTTAAGTCGGCAATTAACTCATTGGTCTCTAAATCCGCAATAATGGTTCCAACTGGCATCCGCAGCTCGATATCGTCTCCGGCACGACCATAACAATCCGCACCCCGTCCGGGCTCGCCATTCTTAGCGGTATGGGTTTTGGAATACCGATAATCAATCAGGGTATTGATGTTGCGATCTGCAATCGCATAAACGCTGCCCCCACGACCACCGTCACCGCCGTCTGGGCCGCCAAACTCGATAAATTTCTCGCGGCGCATTGAGGCGCTGCCGGCACCACCATTACCGGCAATCACTTCAATTTTGGCTTCGTCAATGAATTTCATAAATAAAAAGGCCTCGCAATTTGCGAGGCCTGTTTCTGTTGATTAATTTGGTTTAAAGAAATCTCAGTCAGGCCGCTTATGAACGAGGCAATACTGAAACTTGCGCTTTATTCATTGCGCCCTTAACTCCAAACTCGACCTGTCCATCAATCAAAGCAAATAGGGTGTGGTCTTTGCCCATTCCAACGTTGACACCGGGATGAACTTTGGTACCTCGCTGACGAATAATAATTCCACCAGCATTGATTGCTTGACCGCCATAGACTTTCACGCCCAAACGTTTTGATTCTGAGTCACGACCGTTGCGCGTTGAGCCGCCGCCTTTTTTCTGTGCCATCTTTCTCTCCTAACTCAGGCCTTAATCGACTTAATCAGAATCTCTGTGTAATTCTGACGATGGCCCTGATGTTTTTGATAATGCTTACGACGACGCATCTTAAAGATTTTCACTTTATCGTGACGTCCCTGGGAGACCACAGTAGCCATCACAGCGGCACCATTAACCAAAGGATCGCCAACTTTGAGCGATGCGCCCTCGCCAACGGCGAGAACTTGGTCAAGAGTAATGTCGCTGCCGATGTCCGCTGGTATCTGTTCTATTTTCAATTTTTCGCCAGCAGCAACTTTATACTGTTTGCCACCGGTTTTTATGACCGCGTACATGGTTAAACCTCTCAAAAAGTACTACAAATAATTACAAATCAACTTATTTCGCGGCATGATTCCTTTAAAAGTCGGTGACTTACAGAAAATCTGCTACTTTGAGCTGAGCCAAGTATTATATCTTGGATGAATAACACTGTCAAAAACAATCACTTAGGGCAAATT
The DNA here is from genome assembly GCF_003065385.1 of Polynucleobacter acidiphobus. Lineage (NCBI taxonomy): Bacteria > Pseudomonadati > Pseudomonadota > Betaproteobacteria > Burkholderiales > Burkholderiaceae > Polynucleobacter > Polynucleobacter acidiphobus. Next base: position 187,794 of record NZ_CP023277.1, on the reverse strand, counting down.
TTGGCCCCCATCAGCCCGGATTTACAGGCTTTGGACGAGGTCATTCGGCGTCGACTTACCTCCGAAGTGGTTCTAATTGATCAAATCTCCTCTTACATCATTCAATCGGGGGGGAAACGGGTCCGCCCAGCTCTTCTTCTATTAATGGCCAAAGCTTTAGCCAACGGCAAAGAAATTCCTCATGCTTTGGAATTGGCAGCCGTGGTTGAATTTATTCATACCGCCACCCTGCTCCACGATGACGTTGTGGATGAATCCACCATGCGCCGAGGTAAGCAAACCGCCAACGCTGCCTTCGGAAATGCCGCTAGTGTTCTCGTGGGCGATTTCTTATACTCACGGGCTTTTCAGATGATGGTTGCCCCCAATGATATTCGGGTGATGCAAATCCTTTCCGATGCTACAAACACGATTGCGGAAGGCGAAGTCTTGCAACTTTTGAATATGAATGATCCCGAGGTGGATGAATCAAGCTACCTCCAAGTGATTCGCTATAAGACCGCAAAATTATTTGAGGCATCGGCTGAGCTTGGTGCACTAATTGCCCAAGCAAGCGACATTGAGCGCGAACTTGCGGCAGCATTCGGGCGACATATTGGTACTGCCTTCCAACTGATGGATGACCTTTTAGACTACACCGCAGATCCCAATGAAATGGGTAAGAATGTGGGTGATGATTTGCGTGAAGGCAAACCAACCCTACCCCTTATCTATCTCATGGAAAAAGGTAGCGCTGATCAACAACTACTGGCTCGGGAAGCGATCTCGCAAAACGAGGAGCTGCCGGATGATGTATTTGATCAAATCCTGCAAGGCATCTACAGCTCTGGCGCCTTAGAGTACACCCAAGATGCAGCAAGGCGCGAGGTGCACTTGGCGCTGAATACGATTAAGGATTTCCCACAAAACACAGCCAGCGAATCATTGCGTGCTTTATGCGAGTACTCGCTAATTCGTCAGGGATAAAATAGTCAACACGGAATGTAGCGCAGCCTGGTAGCGCACCTCGTTCGGGACGAGGGGGTCGGAGGTTCGAATCCTCTCATTCCGACCACTATCTCCCAACCGTTTTTTGCCGAATCTCTTTTGCCGCCAGCCTTGCTGCTTCAGCCTCAGAGCGCAAGGTTTCAATTTCCTGGATTGTTAAACGCTCGATATTCATATAGTCTAGCTTCCAACGAGGATCATCACTCCAACGCAAGGCACTTTGAACAGTCGTTCGTGGTCCAGGGGCAAACTCGAGTACATCAAGGGCTAAATTAAAAATGATGTGCTGCGATTGTGGGTCTTGAGGTCTTGCTGCTGCATTGCCCAAAGGAAAGTCATTAAATACAAAACGTGGGACACCGCAGTACTCTACGATATCTTTAGCAGCTGCAATAATGATCGTTGGAATACCTGCCCCCTCTAGATAGCGCGCTAGCAATGAAATGCTTTGATGGCAAATAGGACAATTTGGAACCAAGATAGCAACATCCACCCCATCGGCTTGGCACATTTCCAAAATGCGTGGTGCATCGTTTTCTAAAGTGTGACCTTGGCTTCGGTTAGTCGGCAGTCCATAGAATCGATCTGCTAACTTTCGAATTCGTTGCTCAGCCACTGCTTGTCTAGCTGCATTCAACGGAAACCAGCAGGCCATCTCCGCTAAGTTCGCATGCTTTCGATCAATTCCAACATGCGCAATCCGCAAATCTGGGTTGGCTGCAGTTGCCATCGCATATGGCTCATAAAACTTCGCATGTGCGTTGTATGGAGCGCCGGGCCCCTGATCACCCTTGGAAGGATCATAGGGAACTGCGGTTGTAATTAAAGCCAATGTCGAAGCCTTCAATGACTTTTTTAAGGGGGTAAATGGCACATCGTTGTAATGCGCCCAAACATAGGGATTGTCATAACCAAGTGCCAGATAGTACGAACGTGTACGCTGAATATATGAAATTGCGCTGTCGAACTCGGGGGCAAAAGACAGTTCTGGCATTTTTTAGAGTGACTCAGTGGTAATTGATAAGATCATGGTAATCATAAATAAAGGAGAACGATACTATGGCTCAATGGTTACGCTTTACGCATCAAGGGAATGTCGGGTTTGGACAGTTACAAGGTGATCAAATTGCTGTCCATGCCGGTGATTTATTTGCCAACCCCAAGGCAACCGGTGAATTCCTCAAGGTTGCGGAAGTAACGATTGAGATACCCTGCGTTCCAAGCAAATTCATTGCCCTAGTGGATAACTTTCATGCCTTAGTGACAAAGCTTGAGCACACCGTTCCGGATGAGCCTTTGTATTTCTTGAAAGCAAGTAATTCTTATTTAGCAGCTGGGCAAACCATCCAAGTACCAATATCCTATGCAGGAAAGGTTATTTATGAAGGTGAACTTGGGATTGTGATCGGGACAAAATGCCATGGGGTGAGCGTTGCGGATGCCGCTCAATTCATTTTTGGCTATACCTGTGTCAATGATGTCACTGCCGTCGAGATCTTGAATCGCAACCCAGGTTACGCACAATGGAGCCGCTCAAAGAGCTTTGATACCTTTGGCGTGTTTGGACCGACCATCACAACCGATGTGGATCCCATGGGCTTATCGATTAAAACGATCCTTAACGATCAAGAACGTCAAAACTATCCAATGAGCGACATCGTTTTCACGCCCGCTCAATTAGTCAGCCTGATTTCACAAGACATGACCCTTTTGCCAGGCGACGTGATTGCCTGCGGAACCTCCGTGGGCGTCGGCTCCATGAAGCCAGGCAGTCAGGTCAGTATCGTGATCGATGGCGTTGGACGCCTTGATAATCGATTTGAATAATTAATATCCAGCGGCTACTGGTAATACAAGATTTCCCTTGGCATCCTGCACGTTTTGATCCAAGTACTTGGTCAAGGCATAAACGGTATTTAGGCAGGGTGTCGGGGTTCCTGTAATCTCACCCAACTCAATCACAGAGCCCAACAAAGCGTCGATTTCCAATGAACGGCCAGCCTCCAAATCTTGCAACATGGAGGTTTTATGTTTACCCACCTTTTCAGCGCCAGCAATCCGTCGTTCAATATCGACACGGAAGGTAACGCCAAGCTTTTCAGCAATCGCTTGCGCTTCGGCCATCATATTGCGCGCCAGCTCTTTCGTGAGCGGGAAGCGGCAGATTCCCTCCAGGGTACCGTGCGTTAAGGCACTAATTGGATTGAATGTGAGGTTGCCCCAAAGTTTTAGCCAAATTTCGGCACGAATATCATCCAAGATAGGTGATTTAAAGCCCGCAGCCCCCATCACATCTGAAATTTTCTGAATGCGTTCCGTCGACTTGCCATCCAACTCGCCAAGCGGGAAACGCACGCCCTCGACATGTCGAATAACCCCTGGGCCTTGCGTAATAGTCGCCGGATAAACAACGCAACCAATAATATTGTCGGGATTAATCGCGCGCATGACAACACCACCTGGATCAACGGTATCGACCGGATGATCCTTGTACTTACTATTGAGTTTCTGAAAATACCACCATGGGATTCCGTTTTGCATTGGAATTAATATGGTCTCGGGTCCCAGCACAGATACTAGATCATCAATGACTGGTTCCACTTGGTGGGCTTTCACTGCCAAAATAATGACATCCTGCTTTGGCAAACCACGTAAATTTTCAACGGCCTTTACCTTCGCAATAATGGGTTCAGGATGCTCATCACCAATGAGAGCAAGTCCACGCTCTTCAATTGCTCGCAAGGTGGCGCCGCGCGCCATTACCGTTACATCATTACCAGAATTTGCCAACATGACCGCTAAATAGCCGCCAATTGCGCCGCCACCTCCAATGACACAGATTTTCATGAACACTCCAATTTAAATATGATGATTGACAATAGTACGATATTTTTTAGGGCTATTACGATTTCCCTAATCACCCCTCACGCCAAATTCATCCAAAAAATATCGACTCTTTTATAAGACTGGGCCGCCATTGGCACTTTTAATAAATTGCTGATCAAATTTGATCGCCAAATGGCCACAGATCTTGATAGGTTTCAATACCTTAGACCCAATTTCCCTGATTCAAGAAGGCGGGATAATCCCCACCTATAATCAGGGCTTGCTAGTGAATGGGCCCTGATGGAGTGGTCTGAAGACCATCCAATGATCAATCTATTTTGTCGAAAGAGGACGGTGCGATGCTGCTTTGGTTCGTAATTGCTTATCTCGGCATTTCAATTGCGATTGGTTTGTACGCCGCTACTAAAGTTCACAATGCCAGAGACTACATCACGGCTGGCCGAAATCTACCCATGGCTTTTGTCCTGGCGATGGTCTTTGCAACCTGGTTTGGGGCCGAGACCGTTCTTGGTATTTCTGCAACCTTTTTAGAGGAAGGATTCAGGGGACTCATTTCAGACCCCCTTGGGGCGTCACTTTGCTTAATCCTATTCGGACTGGTCTTTGCAAAACCCCTATACCGAATGAATCTCATCACTCTCGGCGACTATTTTCGATTTCGCTACAACCGCCAGACCGAGTTACTAATCTCCATTTGCATCATCGTTTCCTATCTCGGCTGGGTATCCGCTCAAATTTCGGCCTTAGGGCTCACCTTTAATGTCCTGTCGAACGATTTAATTTCAATCAGCGATGGCATGCTCATTGGTGCTGGCGTTGTTTTGGTCTATACCTTGTTTGGTGGAATGTGGTCAGTGGCACTCACAACCTTTGTACAAATGATTGTGATTGTGATCGGACTTTTATTAGTGGCCAGTAATGCTGCCGATCAAGCTGGTGGGGTAGCTAGCGTTATCGCTAAAGCCAGTGCGGAGGGTAAATTTAATTTCTTACCGACGCTAGACCCAATCGATATGCTTGGCTGGATTGCGGCATTGCTAACCATTGCATTAGGCTCGATTCCACAACAAGATGTTTTCCAACGGGTCAATGCAGCCAAAAATGAGTCGATTGCGGTATGGGCCACCACATTAGGTGGTGTAGCTTATTTCTTTTTTGCTAGCGTGCCACTTTTCTTAGCTTACACCGCGAATATTATCGATCCACAAATGGTCGAGAAATTTCTGGCGAGCGACTCTCAAATGATTTTGCCTACCCTGATCCTCAACCATATGCCATTTTTTATGCAGGTTGTTTTCTTTGGGGCACTGATCTCGGTGATCATGAGTACCGCGTCTGGAACCTTACTTGCACCTTCGGTAACCTTTACAGAAAATATCTTAAAAGGCTTTTATCATCACATGACCGATAAACAATTTCTTTGGGCAACCCGCCTAACCGTATTTGTATTTGCGAGCATTGTGACCTTTTACGCAATTGCGACCGAGGCCAAAATCCACACCATGGTTGAAAATGCGTACCGTATTACGCTGGCAGGCGCATTTGTCCCGCTAGTTGCCGGCTTATTCTGGAAGAAAGCGAGTGATCTCGGTGCTTTACTTGCCATTACCCTTGGCTTGAGTATGTGGCTCTTATTAGAAATCATGGGTATAGAGGAGCCGGTTGAGCCTCAATTAGTCGGCCTACTAGCAAGTCTGATTGGTATGATTTTAGGAAGTTCGATCGCCCCCCGCTCACCAGAGAGCGCTACAAATCATTTAAGCAAAGCCCAGCATTAATTACCTACTTCTTTTCGAAAGCCGAACTGCGCATGTCTGTTCTATCTGCTGATGAGCTTTATCAACGCTCGATTCTTGAATCAGTATCTAGAACGTTTGCGCTCACCATTCCCTTATTACCCCCAAATCTAGAAAAGGTGGTTGGTAATACGTATTTACTCTGTCGCATTGTCGATACGATTGAAGATGCATCCTGCATGGATGCAATAACCAAGCAAAATCTATCGGCTAGTTTTGTTAAAACGGTTCTGGGCGAGCAAAACCCTAAACAATTTACCGATCAGTGCGCGATTGCCTTAGCCGAGCATAGCAATCTGGATGAAAAAGATCTGATTCAAAATATCCCTCGGGTGCTACGTGTATTGGATAGTTGCGATGTACAACAGCGTCAAGCTGTTGCTCGTTGTATTCAAATTATGTCGGATGGAATGAGCTATTTTCATACTCGTCAAAATCCTCGCGGCTTAGAGAACTTAGCTGAATTTGAAAAATATTGTTATGTCGTTGCTGGGGTCGTTGGTGAAATGCTAACCACCGTATTTGCCTTGCACTCACCTGCGTTTGCAAAAGCGATTTCACAAAACGAATACTTAGCAATTTCATTTGGTCAAGCCCTGCAAATGACCAATATTCTCAAAGACTCTCCCGAGGACCGAGCACGCGGTGTTTCATGGAAGCCAATCGGGGTCAGCGAAACTGATTTACTCGTGATTGCCCACCAAAAACTTGAAGATGCTCTTCATTACATTCATTGCATTCCAAAGTCGGAGCTCGGAATTCGGCGCTTTTGCTTTCTTGCCTTTGGGCTGGCTGTATTAACCCTTAAGCAAATTGCACTGCGTCATCACGGCCATACATCAATCGAAGCAAAACTAACTCGATCGCAAGTGACTCGTTTTTATGTCTTTACTAAAATTGCGGTTCGGAGTGACTGGCTAATAAATATTTTTTTCAGAATCCAAGCTCGATCCCTCAAGGCTTAGTCCTTGATGGCATTTTCATGTCGTAACAGCCACTGTTTAATTCTCAAATGGGGGCCGTTAGCCTCACCCATAAAACCACCAAGACCGGCTTTTGATAAAACGCGATGGCAGGGAATAATTAGCGGATAGTGGTTGGCAGCGCAAGCACTGCCAACCGCCCTAGGACCCGATTTGATCTGAGTGGCCAGCTCACCATAGCTCTTGGTTTGTCCAACAGGAATGGATTGAATGGCGGACCAAACCCGTTGCTGAAAAGCGCTGCCCTGAGCTTTCATTGGTAAATCAAAGAGGAAATGGGGATCGTCAAAATAAGCCTCCATTTGCTCTTTGGCATCTTTCGCTAATTCATTAAGAGGTCGACTTACTTTGTCCAAATGAGTGAGGTATTGGACTTGGGTAATCATTAATGACGCATCAACGATTTCAGTACGGATTCGTAATCCCCCGAACGGGGCGCGTATCACGCAGTGCTGAATATACCCTGTCAAGCTTGACTTTAACAACGAAAGATCCTTTCTGACATCAAAATCAATCGATCCTGGTGGTCTAAATAATCAGTATTTGCTATATTGCTTATCTGTGCTTTTCATGAAAGTGTAGATGGATTCTTTTTTTGATTCTTGGCCCCTTTGGGCACAAGCTGCGCTAGTTGTCTTTTTACTCGCCCTCTCTGGATTTTTCTCGATGGCAGAGACCAGTATGGTGGCTAGCAACCGACATCGTTTACGCGCGATGGCAAACAGTGGTCATGCTGGTGCTGCATTAACCCAAAAACTACTTAAGCGGATTGACACCCTCTTATCTGTTTTATTAATTGTCAACAATTTAATCAATACCATTTTGCCAATTTTGGTGACTGGTATTGCGCTGCATTTGTTTGGTACTAATGGGCTAGTAATTTCGATCGCTACCCTCACTGTTGCATTTTTAATCATCATCTTTAGCGAAATTACCCCGAAAGTCATTGGCGCCGCTTTTGCAGAAAAAATATCAGCCAATATTGGTTGGGTGATTTACCCCCTGACGATTGTGCTTAAACCCCTACTATGGGTTGTGAACTCCTTTGTTTCAGGGTTAATGGGCCTCATGGGTCTAAACCGAAAAGAAACGGCATTACAAACCATGAGTTCTGAAGAACTCAGAAGTCTTGTTCTGGAATCCAGTCACTTTATTTCGAATCAGCATCGTAGTATCTTGCTCAATTTATTTAATCTTGAAAATATCTCGGTCGATGATGTAATGACACCTCGAGCCAAGATGGAGATATTAGATTTGTCGCGACCTATCGATGAGGTCATTGGGCAACTGGAGACCTGCTACCACAACAAATTACCTGTGTGCGAGGGAGATCCAGAAAAAATCATCGGCATCCTTTCTGTTAAAAAGGCGCTTTCCTTACTGGGTAGCGAAGAGTTAAGCCACGGCGACTTTCGAGAACTATTAAACGAACCCTACTTCATTCCTGAGGGCACCCCAGTGATGCAGCAGATGCAGTTTTTTCAGGAAAATCGCCAACGCTTAAGTTTGGTTGTAGATGAATACGGCAGTGTTCAAGGCTTATTAACCTTTGAAGATATCGTTGAAGAATTAATCGGGGAGTTCACCACTTCCTTTCCAGGCATGATGACTCAAGACCAATGGTCTAGCGATGGCTCCTATTTAGCAAACGGTAGTGCAAATTTGCGCGATCTCAATCGTTTATTGGGATTACAGCTCCCTGTCGATGGGCCACGCACACTCAATGGGCTCATACTGGAAGAGCTTGAAGAAATTCCGGATCATGACCTCAGCGTCAAGGTTGGGGGCGTAGTGATGGAAATTATTCAATTTGATGATCAAGGGATTAAGACGGTGAAGCTTCACAAACCGTCACCCGAAGAGCCAAGTCTGTCGGCGCCTTGATTCAGGGTACCCCAAACACCCAGAATCTATTCCGTAAGCCACTCGAAGAATCCGATCACCATATCATTCGTCTGTGGCAAGAAATTGCTTTATCTGCTATTAGTGAAGATGCGAGCGATATTCATATCGAAGCGCAGCAAAATGCGTGTGTCATTCGCTTTCGGATTCATGGCGACTTATGTCTTTTTAAAACATATCCAAAATCAGATCATATTCGACTGATTACGCGTATCAAAATACTAGCGAAGCTTGATATCGCTGAACAGCGCTTGCCACAAGATGGTCGACTAACAATTAGCAGTGGCGACGTAATGAGTCATGAAATTGATTGCCGGGTATCCACGATGCCGACCCTGTTTGGTGAAAAGGTAGTCGTTCGACTTCTCAGAACAACGAATTCGGAATTAGAGATTGACCATATTGGCTTGACCGGCTCCCAGCTAGATATTGTCAAAGGGTGCCTAAGTCGGCGGCATGGCTTGATTTTGGTGTGTGGCCCAACGGGTAGCGGCAAAACGAGAACGCTTTATAGCTTTCTTCATTATCTAAATCAACCCCATCTCAATCTTTGCAGCGTCGAGGACCCAATTGAAATCCCCTTACAAGGAGTTAACCAAATTGCATATCATCCAAAGGCTGGGCTCCATTTCGATGCCATCATTCGAGCCCTCCTACGTCAAGATCCCGATGTCATGATGATTGGTGAAATCCGTGATTCAGAAACAGCAAAGCTTGCAGTGAGCGCAGCACAAACGGGTCACTTGGTACTGAGCACCATTCATACCCGCGAAGCTTTGTCGTGCATCGAGCGGCTACGGAACTTTGGGGTTGAGCCTCACTCCATCGCCCAAAATCTTTTATTTATTAGTTCCCAGCGCTTAGTTCGGCATCTGGACTCACAGCCGGGACGGTTTGCGATTCATGAGGTATTGCCCTTCACTCCCAAGCTTATTGCCGCGATCGAATTACAAGTGAGCGCAACGGAACTTGAAGGAGTTGCTTATATGGAGGGCTTTCGCTCAATGCGCCGACAGGCTGATGCCTTATTTCATCAAGGGTTGATTGACCAATCGGTTTTACTTCATGAAATTCCATGATGATTGGGCGCTCTCTTTCTCTTCGCGATCAAATCAACTTTACATACCGGCTTCAGAATATTTTGCAAGCAGGAGTGCCGCTTCTTGAGGCTCTACATCTGCTAGAGCAGTGCTCCCCAAACCATTGGAGATCATTTCTGTCGCATACCATCCAAGGACTCAAACGTGGCAATAGTTTAGCGACCAGCCTTTCTACAGAGGGTAAATGGTTTAGTCCGATTTGTATTGGCTTAATTTCGATTGGAGAAAAAACGGGGGCTTTAGAGCAATCACTTTTTTTAATTCATCAACAATTGCTTGCTAAGGAATCACTTATGCAGCAAATGAAGCAAGCGCTGACCTACCCTGCAATCACCTTTGCCGCTGCGATGCTGATGGTCATTACTATGTTGGTGTGGGTTATACCTAGCTTTGAAGATATCTTTCATCACTTTCATGCTGAATTACCCTTGAGCACACAGTTGTTGATTGCCCTATCGAGAGGTTTGAATGAGCATGCGCTAGTAATTATGGGAGTAATACTTGTGGTATTAGCTGGCATACTAATTCTTTGGAGAAAATCAATCCCGTTTCAAAAGTGGTGCGACCATCATTGCTTTCGGATTCCGATATTTGGGAATTTGATCCGACTCTCGCATCAAATCACGTGGTGTCAAAATATTGCACATTTACTTCAATCGGGCCTCAGCCTCTTAGATTCGATCCGCATTTGTGCACAATCATCCAATCATTGGCTTAGTCATGATTTGAGTGCTAAGCTATTTAAGCAACTTTCCTTAGGTTGGAATCTTGGGGTTGCCATGAAACGCTCTGATCCTCATGGTCAATTTTTTGATTCTGAAACGATCCAATTGCTTGAAATAGGTGCTCGAACCGGCATGCTCAATACCATGCTAATCAACCGGTCTCGCTCGTTTGAAAGTCAGCTACAGCATCGCCTAGCCATTCTTAGTCAAAGCCTGGAGCCTATGTTTATTATTTTTCTTGGTCTACTGGTAGCGGGATTGCTAATGACGCTCTACTTACCCATTTTTTCATTAGGCAGTATCATTTAATGTGGATTGATTCCATCCTCCGAATTGGCCTCATCCTAATCCTCCTTTATGTGGCATGGATCGATTTTCATCGCTTTTTAATCCCCAATCGATTCACTTATCCCATGATCATTCTTGGTCTTGCCTTTAATTCACTCTCACCAATGCCATGGTGTGATGCTCATTTGTCGTGGCAAGGCGCAATTCTTAGCTACTTCCTCCTATGGATCATTAATCAACTCTACAAAGGGGTTCGTTCTCGTCATGGTCTTGGAATGGGGGACGCCAAACTTGTAGCGGGCCTTGGGGCTTGGCTCGGAATCCATAGTGCGCTATGGATATTGGTCCTGGCTGCTTTTTGCGGGATTATTGGGGGCCTCCTTTGGCTAAAGTATCAAAAATTACCGTCTAACCACCCATTTCCTTTTGGCCCCTTTCTGGCATTTGCTGGCATCATAGAAATACTATGGACAAGCCCACTCGTTCACTCCTTGATTTAAAAGGAAAAGTTCCATTTCTAGGTCTGACCGGGGGAATTGGGTCAGGCAAGTCGAGTGTTGCCTCATTTCTTGCGAAGCGAGGAGCCTGGGTGATCGATACCGATCAAATTGCCCACCAAATAAGCGCTCCCGGGGGGGTAGCGATTGACCCTATTAAAAGGGAATTTGGGTCCGAGTTCATCCTTCCAGATGGATCACTCAACCGAGCAAAAATGCGTGAGCACGTATTTACGGATACCGAGTCCAAACGAAAACTGGAAGCCATTACGCACCCCCTAATTCGCCAGGAAACCATGCTCCAGGCTGAAAATGGCTTAAAAAATCATGCGCCCTATTTGGTATTTGTGGTCCCTCTACTCCTAGAGTCAGGCACCTGGACTGGAAACCTCGACCATATTGCGGTAGTTGATTGTGAGGAAGAGGTCCAAATTGAGCGAGTCATGGAGCGCAGCCAGCTAGACCGCCAGGGAGTGCTGGCCATCATGGCCCATCAGGCAAGCCGGGGCGAGCGCCTGGCAATTGCGGATACCGTGATTTATAACCAAGGGGATCTAGCAAGCCTTGAGATTGAAGTCGACCGCCTCCATCAAAAAATGCTGGATTTATAGTTTTTTGGCTGCGGTCGGCATACAATAAAACTCTGTGATTATTTACGAATACCCGTTTAATGAACTGGTCCGAAGCATGCTCCGACTGGAGTATTTGTTCGACCGGTTTAATCACTTTGCGCGCTCGGATGACCCCGAACTACACCATAATGCCTTGACCACCTTGTTTGAGCTAGGCGATATTAGTGCTCGTGGTGATATCAAATCATTACTTTTAAAAGAATTGGAGCGCCAGAAATTTGCGCTTAATCACCTCAAGCATGCCAAAGAAGTTGATCAAGAAAAACTAGCATCCACCATGGCGGAGTTAGAGCACGCCAGTGCCCAAGTAAATGCGTCAGCAATTAAGCCCAATGCGCTTATTGGGGAGAACGAATGGCTTAATGCAATTCGGACACGCTTACATACACCGGGTGGCACTAGTCCGATTGATTTGCCAGGTTTTTATGCTTGGCGCCATAGTCCTGCTTCATCGCGACGCGAGCTCTTACAAAAGTTCATTTACCCTATGCTTCCTTGGCAAGAGGCATGCCATTTGTTTTTACGACTGCTTCGAGAATCTGGAGAGAGCAAAGAAGTTCTAGCGCATCAAGGCTCTTTTCAACAAGCACCCTCTGGCAAGGTTTACCAATTAATGCGCATTACCTTAGAGGATCCATCGCTCTTTGCTGAGATCAGCGCCAATAAATATTTAGTCTCAATTCGACTACTGAAGTGTGAGCAAGATCTTAAGCCCACCCTAATTAATCAAGATATTCCCTTTAAGTTAACCTTCTGCCAGTTTTGACCTTGACAGGGTTCTACTTACCTACCTCTCAAATACGAACGAACTTTTTTAATCATTGGCCAAGCGGCTGGCAATAATGGGGTGATGGTTAACTCCGGATTGAATATATTTTGCCAAGATAGCACTTGATTTTCTTGGCCAACTGGCTCGCCCTCCCAGCGATCAACCAAGCATACATGCAGGCGAACATAGGCATGCGGGTAATCATGTTCGAGCATCATGATTTCGTGACAATGGTTTTCATCCAAAGCAATCCGAATGCCAAGCTCCTCATGCAACTCGCGCTCCAAGGCGGTTGTGATGGATTCATTGGATTCTAGTTTGCCACCTGGAAACTCCCAGTAACCTGCATAGGGTTTGCCACTGGGTCGTTTACCCATCAAAACAAGTGATTGCTCTTTTATAAGAATTCCGACGGCGACCTCAACGATCGGCCGGGATTGACTCGTCATAGACTACTTTTTGCCAGATTGGGAACCGGCCCAGTGCTTTGCAAACTGCCAAGCCACACGTCCTGAACGTGAGCCGCGCTCTAGAGCCCAGACTAAGGCCTCGGGACGGGCAGCCTCAATGGCTTTATCAGAGAGACCAAAATGTGCCAACCAATGAGCAACGATCGCGAGGTATTCTTCTTGCCTTGGTGGATAAAAAGAAAGCCACAAACCAAAACGCTCTGATAAGGAGATTTTCTCTTCAACAACCTCGCCCGGATGAATCTCACCATCATCGGTATGAACATACGACTCGTTATCCTTCATGTACTCGGGTAACAAATGGCGGCGATTGGAGGTTGCATAAATCAGAATGTTGTCCACTTGCGCAGAAATGGATCCATCTAGCGCGGACTTCATGGCCTTATATCCAGACTCGCCATCCTCAAAGGACAGATCATCACAGAACACAATAAATCGCTCCGGACGAGACGCAAGAATCTCAGTAATGTCTGGTAAATCAGCTAAGTGATCCTTATCGACTTCCACCAAGCGCAAGCCCTGAGAAGCAAATTGATTAAGACAAGCCTTAATCAATGAGGACTTGCCGGTACCACGCGCACCCGTTAATAAAATATTATTCGCAGGCTTCTTTTCAACAAAATGCCGCGTATTGTCAATAATCGCGTCGCGCTGGCGATCGATATGTTTTAAATCTTGAAACGAGATTGGGGATAAGTGTTTAACTGGCTTTAGAAATCCAATTCGTCCAAAAATACTGTCACGACGTTGCCAACGAAAGGCTTTAGCGGTTTGCCACTCAGCATCGGTCAATGGCTTAGGTAAAAATGTTTCGAGATGATCTAAAAGACGATCGAGTTTGTCATTCACAGTACACGTTCTCGTAATAATGAAACTTGCTTATGAGCGGTAATCGGCATTGATTGAGACATACTCATGCGATAAATCACAGGTCCAAACCGTCTCCATCGCATCCCCTCTTCCCAAATCAACCGTGACGGTTATTTCTGATTGCTTCATCACGGCTTGACCTTGCTCTTCTTGATAGTCCGGATGTCGGCCGCCATTCTTTGCAACCCAAACATCATCCAACCATAGTTGGACCTTGCCACTATCAAGATCGCCGATACCAGCATAGCCCACAGCAGCTAGGATGCGACCCAGATTGGGATCGCTTGCAAAAAACGCCGTCTTCACCAAAGGAGAATGAGCAATTGCTTTAGCTACCTGCTTGCACTCAAGGCTATTTTTGCCGCCTTTTACACAAATTGTTATAAATTTAGTAGCACCCTCGCCATCGCGCACTATCAGTTGTGCTAACTGTTGAGAGATAGCAATTAAACCCTCTCGAAATAAACTATAGAGCGGATCGGAGTGACTCTGAATTCGGATTGGAGACTGACCAGTAGCCATCACGATAAAAGAATCATTGGTCGATGTGTCACCATCAATCGTAATTGCGTTAAACGAAAGGTTGGCAGCTTCTGCAGTGAGCTCTTGCAACAAGCCTCGATCAATTTGAATATTCGTTCCCACAAAACCCAGCATGGTCGCCATATTTGGCTGAATCATGCCGGCTCCTTTTGAGATACCCGTGATCACAATGGGTCCCTGCTCGGTATTGATCGTCTGCGAGGCTGCCTTAGGCAGAGTATCGGTGGTCATGATGGCCTCGGCTGCCGCAAACCAATTGTCTTCAGTTAATTGCGCAACGGCTTGCGGTATTGCAGCCACAATTTTGTCAGCTGGCAGTTGCTCCATGATCACCCCTGTTGAAAAGGGCAATACTTGTTCTGGACTTAGCCCAAACGACTTTGCTAGCACCTCACAGGTCTGAAAGGCCCGACGAAGACCCTCTTCACCAGTCCCTGCATTGGCATTACCGGTGTTCACGATCAATGCCTCAATTGGATTAGCCTCCAATAGATGCTGTTTACATAACTGCACAGGAGCGGCGCAAAAGCGATTTTGGGTAAATACGCCTGCCACTGCCGAACCAGGAGCTAAGCGTATCACCAACACATCTTTACGATTTGCCCGCTTAATACCAGCCTGTGCAAACCCAAGAGCAAGCCCAGGAATAGGGCTCAGGGATTTGGGATCAAGTGTTGGAAAATTAACAGCCATCGTTAAATTAGAACGGCAAACCTCAAATTAAGCAATTTTTCCGTGGCAGTGCTTGTATTTCTTACCACTACCGCAATGGCAGGGGTCATTTCTACCAATTTTGGGGCCTTCGCGCACTGGGGCAGGAGCAATTGCATGCTCAACCTGCTCAACAGGAATACTTTCTCCCTCAGCAAACTGATTATGCTTAAATTGCATCTCTTTTACTTGGCTATCATCAGCGATCGTCTCTGCCGCTTCATCAAGCTCTGAGGCATTTTTGATCTGGACCGTAAACACGGTTTTAATCACATCATTTTTCACCACATCCAAAAGTTCTGCGTAGAGCTCAAATGCCTCACGGCGATACTCTTGCTTCGGATCTTTTTGGGCATAACCGCGCAAATGAATTCCTTGACGCAATCGATCTAAAGCAGCTAAATGCTCACGCCAATGAATATCTAAGCTATACAGCATCACCGACCGCTCAAAGCTTGCAAACGACTCACGGCCCGTGAGCTCCTCTTTAGCCTTGTAATTGTTCTTTGCGGCTTCAATCACCCGAGCTACGATTTCTTCATCATCAACTGTATTGGCATTGGCAATCCACCCTTGTAGATCAATGCTAATTCCCCATTCGTTCGCCAAGAGATGCTCGAGTGCAGCGATATCCCACTGCTCCTCCATCGATTCCACTGGGACGTAATTGCGGACAATCGCTGTAAAAACGTCTTCACATAAGTTGGCAATCAGGTCACCAATATCTTTACTTTCAAGAATCTGGTTGCGTAGACGATAGGTCTCTTTGCGCTGATCGTTAGCGACATCATCGTATTCGAGTAATTGCTTACGAATATCAAAGTTACGGCCTTCTACTTTGCGCTGAGCGGATTCAATTGAACGCGTCACCATCCCCGCCTCAATCGGCTCACCCTCCGGCATCTTTAAGCGATCCATTACGGCGCGTAAACGATCACCTGCAAAAATACGCAGTAAGGGATCGTCTAAGGAGAGATAAAAACGCGATGAACCGGGATCGCCCTGACGTCCGGCACGTCCACGTAGCTGATTATCAATGCGGCGACTTTCATGACGCTCGGTACCAATAATATGCAAACCGCCAGCATTGACGACTGCATCATGCAGTCCCTGCCATTCGTCTTTTAACTGTTGAATCCGTTTTGCTTTTTCAGCATCACTTAGGGACTCATCGGCCTCTATCAGGATTGATTGCCGCTCGACATTCCCACCCAGCACAATATCAGTTCCGCGACCAGCCATATTGGTAGCGATTGTGATCATTTTTGGCCTACCCGCTTGAGCAATAATTTCTGCCTCACGCGCATGCTGCTTTGCATTCAGAACCTGATGAGATAACTTTTCTTGATCAAGTAGTTTGGAAATTAGCTCTGAGTTCTCGATGGATGTAGTGCCCACCAAAACCGGCTGACCTCGTTCAAAACAGTCTTTAATATCTTTAGTAACCGCTGCGTAGCGCTCAGGAGAGGTCTTGTAAATTTGATCTTGTCGGTCCAGTCGACGGCTGGGTCGATTGGGCGGAATCACAACCGTTTCAAGCCCGTAGATCTCTTTGAACTCGTAGGCTTCAGTATCGGCCGTTCCGGTCATGCCAGCTAACTTCTGATACATACGGAAGTAGTTCTGGAATGTAATAGTAGCGAGTGTTTGATTCTCGTTCTGAATGCCTACCTTCTCTTTCGCCTCGACCGCTTGATGTAAACCATCGGACCAACGTCGGCCCTGCATTAAGCGGCCTGTAAATTCATCCACAATGATGACCTCACCGCCCTGAACCACGTAGTGTTGATCGCGGTGATACAAAGAATGTGCACGCAGGGCTGCGTAGAGGTGATGCATCAAATTAATATTCTGCGGGGCATAGAGCGAATCACCCTCTTTCAATAAACCAATTTGGGTAAGGATTTGTTCTGCTTTTTCATGACCGCGCTCAGTCAAATAGACCTGATGGGATTTCTCATCGACCCAGTAATCCCCTGGCTTAATGACCCCTGAGCCGTCGGATTTCTCTTCTCCAACCTGCGGATCAAGATGCGCAGGCAATGCATTCATCTTGATATATAAATCAGTATGGTCTTCAGCCTGCCCCGAAATAATAAGTGGGGTCCGAGCCTCGTCAATCAGAATCGAATCAACCTCATCAACAATTGCGTAAGAGAGACCGCGCTGCACCCGCTGTGCCACATCCTGAACCATGTTGTCGCGCAAATAATCAAAACCAAACTCGTTATTGGTTCCATACGTAATATCCGCTGCATAGGCCTTTTGCTTGGCCTCATGATTCATTTGCGACAAATTAATACCAACGGTCAGTCCCAAAAAGGTGTAGAGCTTAGACATCCACTCGGCATCCCGTTCTGCCAAGTAGTCATTAACGGTCACCACGTGGACACCCTTGCCCGAGAGTGCGTTTAGGTAAACCGCCAAGGTTGCGGTTAGGGTTTTACCCTCACCCGTACCCATTTCAGCGATTTTTCCCTGATGAAGGGCTAGGGCTCCCATGATTTGAACGTCAAAATGACGCATTTTCATGACCCGTACGCTGGCCTCACGAACCACTGCAAATGCCTCAGCAGCAAGGTCATCTAAAGCCTCGCCGGCGGCAATCCGCTGCTTAAATTCGGCAGTTTTTGCTTGTAAGGCAGAATCGTCCAAAGCCTGGAGATTAGCCTCAAGGGCATTTACCTTAGAAACGACCTTGCGGTATTGCTTGAGAAGGCGGTCATTGCTACTACCAACCAGTGTTTTAATAAGACCAAGTACCATAAGAATCTAGAAAAAATTTTAGCTATTGAGTTTATCACCCGCGAGCCCCTCTTTGATGAATAAGCCCTTAGTTAAGTTAGCCCAGCCATGGCAGGATTGCCTAGCCCATGAGCAAGGCCTCAAACCGCTTCTAGAACGGGCTAAAAAGCATGACGCCCTAACCCATGCCGTTCAAAACGCCATACATTCTCTGGGTTTTGCCTCTATCAGCCAATCCCTACTGGTTGAATGGCACCCCGACCGCCCTAGTGAGCTAGTTTTAGTGGTACCGAATGCCACGATTGGCACCCGCTTACAACAAATTGCCCCCAGTATTGCGAAAGCGCTTAATCAACACCAATGGCTTATTCGTCAGGTTCGAGTAAAGGTAAAACCCAAGCAGTTAGGGGTGAGAACCAATCGGGTGAATGAACATCCACCTGAATTTACCCCAGCAGCTCAAAGTGCCTGGGAAGGGCTTTGTCAAAAACTATCTCCGCAGTCATCCCTGCGGCAATCAATCGAACGATTATTGAAAAACAGAAAAGCTAAGCGTTGATGCTTTCGGGGGTTTGCAAATAGGCTGCCGGAGCACTGGACTTATCAAAGGTTTCAATCGAGTACGAGCTTGGGTCGTCCAAAAGCTTTCTTAACAGAGCATTATTTAGGGCATGACCCGACTTTTCTGCGGTGTACGCTCCCACAATGGGGTGACCAGCCAGATAAAGATCACCGATCGCATCCAGAATTTTGTGACGCACAAACTCATCGTCATAACGCAACTCTTCGTTATTTAAGATGCGATGCTCATCGAGCACAATCGCATTATCTAAACTACCACCGCGAGCTAAACCAATCTCACGCAAGGCTTCCACCTCATGCGCAAATCCAAAGGTGCGAGCGCGACCAATCTCACTGCGATAGGCGTGTTCGGCAAAATCGACCGTAAAGCGCTGGCCCGTTTTATCAACCGCTGGGTGCTTAAAGTCAATCGTGAAATCCAACTTAAATCCAAAATGTGGTTCTAGGCGTGCTAATTTATTGCCTTCGCGCACTTCCACCGTCTTTTGAATCACCATAAATTTGCGTGACGCCTCTTGTTCAACGGTACCAGCAGACTCAATCAGAAAGAGAAAAGAGGCGGCGCTACCGTCCATGATCGGTACTTCTTCCGCATCAACCTCAATCAATAAATTATCCAATCCCAAACCCGAACAGGCTGAGAGCAAATGCTCAACCGTAGAAACCTTGACCCCTTGACTCTGAATCACTGACGCTAAACGGGTATCGCAGACTGCTAATGCATGGGCTGGAATAGGAGCAGCATTGGGCATATCAACCCGCACGAACTGAATACCAAAATCAATTGGTGCGGGTTTAATACTTAGCGTTGATTTACGACCAGAATGCAGGCCAATGCCGACCGTTTTGATCGGCTGCGCTAAGGTTTTTTGCTTGAGCATCATGGCCTACACAATATCAATTACAGATGCTTTAAGGTATTTACGGCATCACTAACTTCGAATTTGCCCGGCGCCTCGAGTGCCAAATGCTTCACGACGCCGTTATCCACGATCATGGCATAGCGTTGTGAGCGAACACCAAGTCCCCGTGCGGTTAGGTCAAATTCCATACCTAACTTTTTGGTGAACTCAGCACTACCATCGCCCAACATACGCACTTTCTTACCAACCTTTAGATCCCGGCCCCAGGCACCCATTACAAATGGGTCATTCACAGAAACACACCAAATCTCATCAACACCTTTGGCTTTAATCGCATCAAAATGCTCCACAAATCCTGGAACATGCTTGGCTGAGCAGGTTGGTGTAAATGCGCCAGGCAAGGCAAAAATAACAATTTTTTTGCCAGCGGTTAATTTTTCAACTTCAAATGCATTTGGGCCCAAGGAGCAGCCATCGCGCTCTTCATCAAAAAACTCGTAGAGGGTGGCGTTCGGTAATTTTTGTCCTACAGCAATCATGTGATCTCCATATCAATAGTGGTTTGGGGTGCTAACGCAGGCGCTGGATTCGTCGTCCGGAGGGGCGACTGAATTAGCAATCCTCGAACCCACTATTGTATGGTTTATTTATTAGTCTGCTTGCTTCCTTAAAAAGGCAGGTATCTCATAGTAATCTGCCCCCTTCTCAAGCATGGCCTTCGCCTGTGGCGAACTATCGGCACCAAGGCTGGGAGGCACAGACTCTCGAGAATTACGAAATACCTTTGGAACATCAAACTGACCATAATCAACTGCGGGATTAACCGGGGCGGCTGTGCTTGAACCCATGGCGCTCGACGCTTGGGTCACATTGCGGCTCATCGCAGCAGCTGGGCTGGTTGGAGCAAAATCACCCAAAGTAGTCATGGTTGGACTTGCATCATTTGTACCTGTTGCAGCTCGCCAGATTAACTGGGGTTGATCCTTTTGCAGGGATTGTGAGCCATTGAGTCCAGTAGCCACCACGGTTACTCGTAAGGCATCACCCAAGCTATCGTCATACACCGTTCCAAAAATGACGGTAGCATCTTCGGCGGCATAACCCCGAATCGCGGCCATCACCTCACGGGTCTCGGATAACTTCAATGAACGGCTGGCAGTGATATTGACCAATACGCCGCGTGCGCCAGATAAATCAACGCCTTCAAGCAGTGGCGATGCAACAGCTGCCTCAGCCGCCAAACGAGCCCGGTCCATTCCAGAGACGGTCGCCGTTCCCATCATGGCCTTACCTTGCTCACTCATGACAGTCTTTACATCTTCAAAGTCGACGTTGATTAAGCCCTGCTCATTAATAATTTCCGCAATACCGGATACCGCGTTATGCAATACATCGTCTGCACAAGCAAAGGCTTTGTCAAATTCCGCATCCTCACCCATCACTTCGAAGAGCTTTTCATTCAAAACTACGATTAATGAGTCGACGTGCTTTTCCAGCTCTTGCGCACCCATCTCAGCGACTTTTAGACGCTTAACACCCTCAAAGTCAAATGGCTTACTAATCACGCCAACCGTTAAGATGCCCATTTCTTTAGCGACTTGAGCAACCACTGGGGCTGCTCCGGTTCCAGTACCGCCTCCCATACCCGCGGTAATAAACACCATATGTGCGCCTTGCAATGCATCGGCAATACGCGAGCGAGCTTGTTCCGCAGATGCTGCACCCACCTCAGGCTTCGCACCGGCGCCTAGGCCAGTCTCGCCCAATTGCAGGTTTAAGCTCGCTTGCGAACGTTGGAGCGCGCCTGCATCGGTGTTCATACAAATGAACTCGACGCCATTAACATTGCGACGAATCATGTGCTGGACAGCATTGCCGCCAGCGCCTCCGACACCAACCACCTTGATGATGGTCTTGCCAGCTGTTTCTTGATCTACCATTTCAAACTCCATAACACCCTCCTTAATAAGATCGGCTCTCCACCATGGATCACCGATTGACGACGACGAAAAAAATCAAAAATTTCCTGTAAACCATTCCTTCATGCGTGCAACCACGCCTTGTAAGCTCCCGCCCTGGATTGCTCTGCGACCACGCATCATTTGTGCCTGCCCTTCCATAAGCAAACCAAGCCCGGTGGAGTACCTTGGACTTCTCAATACTTCATGTAAATGACCGCGATATTCTGGCGCGCCAATGCGTGCGGGCTTTAAGAAAACCTGCTCTGCTAACTCAACCATGCCAGGCATCATGGCAGTACCACCAGTGAGCACAATTCCAGAAGAGACCATGTCTTCATAGCCTGACTCGCGGACAATATTGCGCACTAAAGTAAACAGCTCCTCCACTCGCGGCTCAATGACTGCTGCAAGCGCTTGTTTGGACATCGGGCGAGGCTCACGATCCCCCACGCCAGGAACATCGATCATGGCATTGGGGTCAGCCATATCCTGTTTGGCAACCCCATGATGAATCTTTAAATCCTCTGCCTCAATCGTTGGGGTTCGTAAGGCCATCGCGATGTCATTGGTAATTTGATCACCAGCAATCGGAATCACTGCGGTATGGCGAATCGACCCTTGGCTGTAAATGGCAATATCGGTTGTGCCACCACCAATATCAATCAATACAACGCCCAATTCTTTTTCGTCTTCGGTCAGAACTGCCAGACTCGAAGCAAGGGGTTGCAAAATTAAATCATTGACTTCGAGACCACAGCGGCGGACACACTTCACAATATTTTGTGCCGCACTTACCGCTCCAGTGACAATGTGTACCTTCACCTCTAAACGGATACCACTCATCCCGATCGGCTCACGCACATCTTCCTGACCATCAATGATGAATTCCTGAATCAAAATATGAAGAATTTGCTGATCGGTGGGAATGTTGATCGCTTTAGCTGTTTCTAGAACACGCTCGACATCGCCAGTGCCAACCTCCTTATCCCGAATCGCAACCATACCGCTCGAGTTAAAACTCACAATGTGATTACCGGCGATACCGGTGTAAACCTGAGCAATGCGACGATCCGACATTAACTCTGCTTCCTCGAGTGCCTTCTGAATCGACTGAACCGTAGCTTCAATATTGACCACTACACCCTTTTTTAGTCCTTTCGAGGAGGTTTGCCCTAAACCCAATACATTAAATTGGCCATCGGGGCTGAGCTCTGCAACCAAAGCCACCACTTTTGATGTACCAATATCCAATCCAACCAATAAATCGCGGCTGTCTTTACTCATTTCCATTCCTCAATGCGTTGCTCGTCATGACTCAAAATGGCGATTTGATACGCCTTTGGTATTTCAACTTTGATAGCGGGGGTACTTGGTTTGGCTGGAGCACCCACAATATGAACTGCAAAGCCATTGGGATAGCGCAGATCAACTGCGTCAACCCGATTTGGCCACTTTTGCTGAACCTGAGGCCAATATTGCAAAAGCTGTGCAACGCGTTGATCCAGAGCGCCTTTGGCTTGCTCCTCTTCGCGCCCAAACTCAATACGTACTCCATTACTCAGCTTGATATGCCAGGCATAGCGATCAGAAAGTGTTAATGATTTAACCTCGGCATCCCAAGGTTTAAACCAAGTGCTGGCTTTTTGATAAAGACGCAGCACCTCTTTGCTTGATCCATCCGGCCCACTAAATTCAATCAGAGGGCTGTTTTCATCAAGCTCCGCAACTGAGCCATCAAATACTTCACCATGAACATTGAGTAACTTTTGTTGATCGGCCTTACCCCAAACTCCTAAGGGTTTTTGCTCTTCGATGCTAACAATCAAACCATTGGGCCAAGCGCGGCGCACACTAGCATGGCGCACCCAAGGGAGTGCTTCGAAGGCATCCTTCACGTCTTGCAAACGCACACTAAAGAAATTGCCCTGAACTTTATCCAAAACCTGGCTACGTACTGCGGGCAGATGGACATGTTTTAAATCCTGATGACCAGCAGACTCGATCTGCAAATGCTTTAACGTAAATACGGGTTGATGACTAAGCCAAATAAAGATGGATAGCACAACCGCCAAAATAAAAAAGCGCATTAACCAACGCGTGATTTCTTGCATACGCTGCGCATGATTCCAAACCGGTGCAATCACAAAACCAATTGCCTCAGAGATCCGTTGCATCATTATCATGATGGATCAACCCCCGGTGAAGAGGGCGCACCTTCCAAGGTCTGACTCAAGATCCACACCACTAAATCCGCATAGGGGACGCCCGCTGCTTTGGCAGCCATTGGAACCAGTGAGTGCGAGGTCATGCCAGGCGATGTGTTCATTTCCAGCAAATAGGGTTTGTTCTGATTTGCCGCATCGAGCATGACATCCGCACGTCCCCACATCCGGCAACCCAGCGCACGATAGGCTGATACTGCAAGCTCCTGAATCTGGCGCTCAAGTTCTGGATCGAGTCCTGGAGGGCAGCGATATTGAGTCTCATCTGAAAAATATTTGTGATGAAAGTCATAACCCGCCTCTGGAGGAATAATTTGAATGAGTGGTAGCGCTTGGGCGGTCGCGCCCTGACCCACAATCGGACAGGTGAGTTCTGGACCAACGATGCAGGCCTCTGCCAAAACCCGTCGATCTAATTTGGCCGCCAACTCATAGGCGGCTGGAAGCTCTTCAATACGCCTCACTTTACTTAAGCCCAATGAGGATCCCTCATGCGCGGGCTTGACAATCAAGGGCAGCCCTAAATGATGCGCAACACGATCCCAATTACTGTCGTCAGTTAAGACCTCATAGCGCGGCGTTGGTAACTGATGACTGAGCCAGATTTGCTTGGTCACCACCTTATCAATCGACAAGGCCGAAGCCAAAATACCGCTACCGGTATACGGAATATTAAGTAACTCAAGAAGTCCCTGGATCGTGCCATCTTCACCATAACGTCCATGCAGTGCAATAAAGACTCGATCAAATTGTTCGTTTGCAATCTCAACTGGACTGCGCACCCCTGGATCAAAGGCATGTGCGTCAATGCCTTTCTCTAAAAGCGCATTGAGTACTCCTTGACCAGACAAGAGAGAAATCTCGCGCTCGGCAGAGCGTCCGCCCATTAACACGCCAACACGCCCAAATTGTTTGGGGGACAACTGGGCAAGTTGCGTAGCAACCTGATGACCCCAAGAATGCATCGTTTGAGGATTAGCCATGGCCATTCTCCACGAGCATCTGGGGCAACTTGGAAATGGAGCCCGCGCCCATCGTAATCAAGACATCACCATCCTGGATAAGTCCACTTAATGCAGCAGGAATCTCCTGAAGATCCTCAACCACCTGAACTGGGGTCGATTTACCTAATGCTTTCATCAAGCTTTTACTATCGGCGCCCGCAATGCGCGCCTCACCAGCCGGATAGACATTGGTGAGGATCACCGCATCAAACTGACGCAACACATTCACAAATTCACCAAAGCAATCGCGAGTACGAGTAAATCGATGGGGCTGAAATGCTAAAACCAAACGCCGATTTGGATAGGCGCCACGTGCAGCCGCTAAGGTTGCATTCATTTCAACCGGATGATGACCATAATCATCAATCAAGGTAAATGTTCCGCCACCCGCTAACGTAATATCGCCATAGTGTTGGAAACGACGCCCGACACCACTGAATTGCATTAAGGCATTCGTAATTGCCGCATCGCTCACACCCAGTTCGGTTGCAATTCCAATCGCTGCCAATGCATTAAGGACATTGTGTTTACCAGGTAAATTTAGAACAATCGGCAAGGGTCCGGGTCTGGGGCCATGCCGGCGAATTGCACGGCGATGAACCGTAAAGTGCATTTGCGTGCCAACGGCTTTGATATCCGTTGCGCGAATATCAGCATCTTCAGAAAATCCATAGCGCAAGATCGGCTGGGAAACAAACGGCAGAATATCTCGAACATTACTATCTTCAATGCAAAGTACTGCGATTCCATAGAATGGCATGCGCTGCGTAAATTGCACAAACGTTTGCTTTAAACGGGCCATATCATGCTGATAGGTATCCATGTGATCCGCATCGATATTGGTGATCACTTCCATAGCCGGATAGAGTTGCAAGAACGAGGCATCGGATTCATCGGCTTCCACCACAATGAAGTCGCCTTGCCCTAAACGTGCATTTACACCGGCTGAATTAAGCTTTCCACCAATCACAAAAGTTGGATCTAAGCCACCCTCTGCAAGCACGGAGGCAACTAAACTTGTTGTGGTGGTTTTGCCATGCGTACCAGCAATTGCAATTCCCTGCTTAAGGCGCATGAGCTCGCCAAGCATGACGGCACGCTGAATCACCGGAATCCGATTGGCTCTTGCAGCAAGCACCTCTGGATTATTACCAGTGACCGCCGATGAAATCACCACTGCCTCAGCATCACCGATGTTCTTCGCATCATGCCCGATCGTAATTTGTGCGCCCAAAGCAATTAATCGCCTGGTAACCGTTGACTCCGCTAAGTCCGATCCCGAAACGCGATAACCTAAATTGAGCAGTACTTCAGCAATGCCGCACATACCGGCTCCGCAAATTCCCACAAAATGAATATGCTGAACGATATGCTTCATCGAGCGCACTCCTCACAAATTGAGGCCACTTCTTCGGTCGCACGAAACTTTGCAAGCGCCTGGGCTTTCACAGCCATTTCGGCTAAATCGTCGCGCCGTAATCCTAAAATCAGGTTTACCAACGCGGCTGCATCCAACTCAGCTTGAGGCATCAGAATTGCTGCCTTTGCATCGGACAGAAAACGTGCATTGGCGGTCTGGTGATCATCAATCGCATGCGGAAATGGCACAAAACAAGCAGCAACCCCAGCGGCCGAGATCTCGGATACAGTCATTGCTCCAGCACGGCAAATCACTAAATCAGCTTTGGCATAGGTCCCAGCCATGTCCTCAATGAATGGCCTCAGTTCAGCGCGAACGCCCAATTGTTGATATTTTTTAGTCACTGCTTCCAAATGCTGCTCACCAGTCTGATGTATCACGTTTGGGCGCTGATCGTCTGGTAATAAGGCTAAAGCCTCTGGGACCACAGCATTGAGTGCAGCAGCTCCCAAACTTCCACCAACCACAAGTAAATGCAGCGGGCCCTGACGCATTGCATAGCGCGCCTTACAATCCCCCAGCACCTCAAAGCTCTCTCGAATCGGATTACCCACCCACTGGCCATGTTCGAGTGTGTGCGGAAATCCAGTGAGGACTCGTTTAGCAAATCGCGCTAACACTCGGTTTGCACTTCCCGCTACGGAGTTGGCCTCATGCAGCACCAAAGGCCGACCCATGAGGTAGCTCACTAAGCCCCCTGGAAAGGTGATGTAGCCTCCCATACCTAACACCACACTTGGCTTCAAACGACGCAAAATTTTCCAGCTTTGCATCATGGCGCGTACTAACCGAAAGGGCATCAGTAGCTTTGTTAGCATCCCCTTCCCCCGCAAACCACCAAATTGCACGCCCTCAAAAACAAATCCTTTTGCCGGTACTAAGCGATATTCCATACCGCTGGGATTGCCCATCCACGATACAGACCAACCCTGCCTACGCAGACACTCTGCAACGGCTAATCCTGGAAAGATATGCCCGCCAGTACCGCCAGCCATGACTAAGATTGAGCGCGGAGCGCTGGTCATAGCTTGCCTCCGCGCATCAAGATCCGGTTCTCATAATCAATTTTTAATAAGACCGCGAAAGCCACCATATTCATCAGAATGGCTGAACCTCCATAACTCACGAGCGGCAGAGTCAAACCCTTCGTTGGCAGAAGGCCTAGGTTCACACCCATATTGATAAAGGCTTGCCAGCCGACCCAAATGCCGATGCCTTTGGCGCAGAGTCCCGCAAAACTTCGATCCAATTGCAAGGCAGTACGACCAATCAGAAATGCGCGACGTATGATCCAGTAAAAAAGCAAAATCACCACAAATACACCCACAAAACCAAGTTCTTCACCAATCACCGCCAAGATGAAATCGGTGTGCGCTTCAGGTAAGTAATGTAATTTCTCAACACTCCCGCCTAAACCAACACCAAACCACTCGCCACGTCCAAAGGCCATCAAGGAGTGAACCAATTGATAACCCTTGCGTGCAGCATGCTCGGCTTGCCAAGGATCTAAAAATGCAAAGATACGTTGACGCCTAAACTCGGATAAGGCGATCACGGTCGCCACAATCACTACACCTACGATCGTTAGGCCAGCAAATAATTTGGCATTGATGCCGCCCAAAAACAAAATACCCATGGCAATAATGGCGATCACCATGAAGGCTCCCATATCGGGCTCAAGCATCAGTAATAGACCCACCAAGGCAACCGCTAGTCCCATAGGGACAAAGCCCTTCACAAAGGAATGTAAATGCTCCTGGCGTTTGACGGTGTAACTAGCTGCAAAAATAATGACAGCGAATTTCATTAGCTCGGATGGTTGGAAATTCATCACCCCCAAAGAAATCCAACGACGTGCGCCATTCACGCCCTTACCAATTCCAGGAATCAAAACAGCAATTAAAAGCAAAATCGTGAATGCAAAGATGTATGGAGCCAACTTATCCCAGGTTTTCACCGGAATCTTAAAGACCCAAAACCCAACAAACACTGCAATACCAAGCGAGATCAAATGCCGAATCAAAAAGTGATTACTACTGTAGTTGGCATATTTGGGGCCATCAGCCAAGGTAATCGAAGCGGAATAAACCATGACAAGGCCAATTAGGCTCAAAGACAGTACCGCCCAGACCAGTAATTGGTCATACTCCATCATGCGTGAACGCGTTTGCTCAACACCGGACACCGCATCCCGGAGCCCCGAACGAAATCCATCAAAGCCCTCGCGCGAGATATTCCAAAAACGGTTCTGACGAATATTCATACCGATGCCCCTAGGTGTTCATTGGGACTATTGCTCCATTGATTGGCGAGCTCATGAACAGCATCCACAAACACGTCCGCACGGTGTTGATAGTTTTTAAACATATCAAAGCTCGCACACGCTGGGGATAACAAAACAAGGTCACCAGCTGATGCATATTGAGCTGCCGACTGAACAGCCGACTCCAGATCCTTTGCTTCCATCACTTGTAAATTGCCTCGGCTTATTGCGCTTGAGCACACTGCCTCAATGGCAGGGCCATCACGGCCTATCAGGATGAGGCCCTTTACAAACCGATCGATTGGTTCAGATAAGGGAGCAAAGTCTTGGCCCTTTCCATCGCCGCCAGCAATGAGCCATATATTCTTTTGGGAAGATGCTGCTCCTAAACCCATTAATGCAGCAACAGTTGCTCCCACATTGGTACCCTTGCTATCGTCAATGTATTCCACATCCCGAATCACGGCGACAGTTTGAACCCGATGCGGTTCGCCCTGATACTCACGCAAGCCATGTAAAAGCAAACTGATACCCAAACCTGCGGCACGGGCAAGCGCAAGCGCGGCAAGTGCATTGAGGGCATTGTGTCGACCTCGAATCCGAAGCGCATCTGCCGGAATTAGTCGCTTAAGTCGTAAGCTTTCTGCTTCTTCATACGCATTATTTTTCCTGCGACGGCGACGCTTAATGAATCCCTCTTGCGCCTCCTCTTGCTCCATCGCTTGGGTCGCTTCATCGGGCTCCGCCCAAACCAACCAATCGATTCCACCGCCATTTAAGTCACGCTCAATACCAAATGAGTCGCTCTCCGTTGGCGCGTCACTTCCAAATGAAATGATCTTATGATCGACTGTATGACTAAATACTTCGTTCACTAATAAATCATCTCGATTTAAAACTAAAACTGAATCGCTTCCTAAAATGCGAGCCTTCGCAGCTGCATACGCTTGCATATCGCCATGCCAATCCAAATGATCTTGCGAGAGATTAAGAATGGTTGCCGCCGTTGGATTGAGTGTGTGGGTAAAGTGCAACTGAAAACTTGATAACTCCAATACCCAGATGTGAGGCAAATCAGCAAAACTCTCTGCCTCATTCAATGCGGTGCTCAGTTTTTCAAGAGCAGCTGGACTAATATTGCCTGCCAAGGCAACATGGCGACCGGCTCGCTCACAAATGTGTGCCGTTAACGCACTCGTGGTTGTTTTGCCATTGGTGCCAGTAATTGCCAGAATGTTAGGCTGATACTTCGTGTCAGCCTCTATAGCCATCCGGCTCAAAGCAGCAAGTGCGCGAGCAAAAAATTCGATTTCGCTCCAGACAGGGATCTTACGCTCCTCGCAAATAGCTAAAAATGATTTAGCTGGTTCCTGCAGTGGTGATAAGCCAGGACTAATTCCTAAAATATCAACTTGCTCGAGCAAACTCTTCCAATCAAGTGCTTCGGGGGTAAAAGACTTGAGTCCCAAGCCCTCAAGCTCACTCAACCAAGTTTGTTGTTGTGGATTTAACAACGAGAGAGAGCGGGTATCAGCAAGATGAACTTGTGCACCCTGGCTTAGGCACCACTTCGTCATCGCATAGCCAGATTCACCTAAACCCACGATCAAGATTTTTGGCGAAGTTAGTCCAGCGAACTCATCGCTGTGGCTGGAACTAAACGGGTGAAGTAAGCGCAGGTTCATCGTATCAATCGTTTCTCACCGCAACTTAAGGCTCGATAAGCCAACGAGTACCAATAAAATCGTGATGATCCAAAAACGCACGACCACTTGGGTCTCACGCCATCCGCCAAGCTCAAAATGATGATGCAAAGGCGCCATCCGGAAAATACGTCGTCCTTCGCCATAATATTTTTTGGTGAACTTGAACCATAGAACTTGCATCATCACGGAGACTGTTTCAGCAACAAATATCCCTCCCATTACAAAGAGAACAATCTCTTGGCGAACGATGACTGCAATGGTTCCTAAGGCGCCACCCAAGGCTAGAGCACCTACGTCTCCCATAAAAACTTGGGCCGGATGCGCGTTGTACCAAAGAAACGCTAGGCCTGCACCACCCATTGCGCCACAAAAGATTAATAGCTCACCAGCACCTGGAATGTGAGGAAATAGCAAATACTTCGCGTAGATCGAGTTACCCATGACATAGGCAAAGGCGCCAAGTGCAGCACCCACCAAAATCACGGGCATGATGACTAATCCATCTAGGCCATCGGTTAAGTTCACCGCATTACTACTACCAACAATGACCAAGTAACTCAAAATGATGAAGCCCATGACACCTAAGGGGTAGCTCACTTCTTTCATGAAGGGGACGGTTAAGTTTGACTTGGCTGGCAGATCTAAGGAGAAGCCGCTCTCGACCCAGCTGATGAACAACTGCAAAACCTTGAGGTTATTAACCTCTGAAACTGAGAACGCTAAATAAATCGCTGCAAATAAACCAATCAAGGTTTGCCAAAAGAATTTTTCTCTCGAAGGCATGCCTTTGGGGTCCTTGTAGACCACCTTGCGATAGTCATCGACCCAACCAATCGCACCAAAACCAAAGGTCACCAGCATGACGATCCAAATAAAGCGATTACTCAAATCCGCCCACAACATGCAAGAGATAAAAATACCAATAAGAATTAATACGCCGCCCATAGTAGGGGTGCCTACTTTGGCTAAATGCGTTTGGGGTCCATCGGTGCGTACTGCCTGATCCACTTTCATCGCAGTCAACTTGCGAATGACCCAAGGACCAAAGACAAGACCAATCAGAAGTGCGGTCATCGTCGCCATCACGGCACGAAAGGTGATATATGAGAAGACCCGAAAAAATCCATAATCGTCTTGTAACCACTGGGCCAAGATCAAGAGCATGGCTTCACTCCCTCAATAAGAGCTTGCACGACCCGCTCCATCCGCATAAATCGCGAACCTTTAACTAAGATGCATACATTACGATCGTTTAATCGCTGCAGATTCTGAACCAACTCACGATTCAATGAATCAATATCATCAAAATGACGTGCATCCCCAGTAGGTCTCTCACGTAAATATGCTGTATGACTTTCTTTCGTTAGAGAACCAATCGTCTTGAAATGCTCAATACCGCATTGCGCCGTGTACTTCCCAAGTTCCTGATGAAAAGCGGGGCCCTGCGAACCCACTTCTCCCATATCACCCAAAACCAAATAACGCTCACCACGAAGGGCTGCTAATGCCTTAACAGCAGCCGCAACTGAATCGGGATTAGCGTTATACGTATCGTTGATGAGTTCAATAGTCTGGGATATCGTGATGCGCTGCATCCGACCCGATACAGGCATGAACTCCTCTAAGCCTGCTTTAATTTGCGACAAAGGAATCTGTGCGGCAATGGCTACTGCGCTGGCGGCTAAGGCATTGCGGTAGTTATGCTCACCCAGCGTATTGAGTTTCACCTGAATCGAACCAATCGATGTTCGAACTTCGATCTGACCATCTGCAAGTAAATAACCATCAATCACGGAAGCTAATTCCAAATTTGTATTGGGCGCCTGATCTAACCAACGGAACTCTACATACCGTTTGGAAGCGCAAGCTTCTCTCCATAAAGCGGTATATGGGGTATCGGCCGGAAACACGCCAACGCCATCAGACCGAAGTGCATGTAAAGCATCTGCATGTTCACGCGCCACCGCATCCACCGTTTCCATGAACTCTTGATGTTCCCGTTGGGCATTATTAATAAGTGCAATGGTTGGGCGAGCGATCGCTGCAAGCTCGGCGGTCTCACCCGGATGATTCATGCCCAGCTCAATCACGGCCAGGCGATGCGAGGGGCGTAACTTTAATAATGTGAGCGGCAAACCAATATCGTTATTTAGATTTCCTTCAGTCACAAGTAATTCAGTAGGGCTAACCGCCTGTCTGAAGATTGCTGCAATCATTTCCTTAACGGTTGTTTTGCCATTACTTCCGGTCACTACCGCCAGGGGCAATCCAAACTGGGCTCTCCATGCGGCGGCTAGCTCGCCAAGCCCCTTGCGCGTATCTTCTACATAAACTGCTGGCAGACTTGTTGGGCAGGATGTTTTCTCACTAATCAAGGCAGCAGAAGCACCCTGCTCGGCCACAGCACTTAAAAAGTTGTGCGCATCAAACCGATCGCCTTTAAGTGCCACAAAGAGTTCTCCAGCGGAAAGGTTACGACTATCGGTTCCGACCTGACTAATCAGTTGATCGTGCGCTTCAACCATGCCAATGTTGTGCAATTCGCTATTAGGAAGCAAGGCATGGATATGAGCAAGATTGGTCATAGCTAGAATGGCTTGCATCAAATCAACCCTCCACTCACCAGCCGTAAGTGCGCTTGATCAGAGAAATCAAAACGTTTTCCCTGAATTTCTTGAGTGGTCTCATGGCCCTTACCGGCGACTAGAACAACATCATGAGCTTGAGCTTGTCTAATTGCGGTCATGATCGCTGCAGCACGATCTGCAATGAGCTCAAGGGATGAGGTGTGATGGTCACCCATTCCAGCCACAATCATGTCCATAATGGCTTGAGGATCTTCAGAGCGTGGATTGTCACTCGTAACGATCACATGATCAGCAATCGATTGCGCAACTGCTCCCATCATGGGGCGCTTTTCTTGGTCCCGGTCTCCACCACAGCCAAATACGCACACCAGTTTTCCTCCGCGTCCTTGTGCAATTGGTTTTAATGTTTCTAAAACTTTTTGCAATGCGTCGGGGGTATGAGCGTAATCAACCACCATCAATGGGGTGTCTGCGCGATCACTATGAATCACTTCCATGCGACCTAAAACAGGTTTTAGGTTAGAGAGGCGCTTTAGTGCATCTGGAATTCCAAAAACCATCAGGGTTGAAATCACGGCCAGGGCATTACTTAAATTAAATACGCCCAATACAGGAATGGTGACTGAGTGATTATTTCCATCAATACTCAATTGGCATTGATAGGCATTCTTTCCAAATGTGTACTCCTGAAAATAAATGGCTTTGAAGCGGCTTTGTAATTTTTCTAATCCCTGAAATGAGCTTTGAGACATACCGTATGCCCAAATCTCCACATCATCGCGCGTTGCCATACTCATTAGTAGCTCGCGCCCAAAAGAATCATCAATATTGATAACAATATTCTTCGGATGAAAATCAAGAAAAAGTCGGGCTTTTGCGGCACCATACTCTCCCATACTGCCGTGATAATCCAAGTGATCACGGCTAAGATTCGTAAAGACGGCGCAAGCAAAGTGAGTGCCATTCACACGTCCTTGCTCTAGGGCATGTGAAGATACCTCGAGCGCAATATATTCAGCCCCTTTTGCTTTTAAGCTAGCAAGCTCCATTTGTAAGCGGGGCGCATCTGGGGTGGTGTACCCCAGTCTTTGTAATTGGTTTGGAAAGCCACTACCGAGTGTACCGATCACAGCAGCTCTATCGGATAAACATTGTGCAAGCCATTGGGTCACGCTGGTCTTACCATTCGTGCCAGTCACGCCTATCACCGGCATCATTTCGCTGGGTTTGCCATACCACTCTGAGCTTAACCACCCAGCATATTTAGCAAGCTCGGGAACCGCGATACAACGCTCATCTAAATTAGTTTCCCAAGCGACACTTTGGCCTTCATTGGTATGCGGTTGATACAACACGTAGGCAGCCCCTTGGGTAAGTGCCTGAGTTATATAGATTCGTCCATCTCGTAGGGCCTTACCGTGTCCAACCGAGTAAGCCAGAAACACATCGCCCTTTGCAATTAGGCGGGTATCCGCAACCAATTTTGCGCCAGGCTCAAGGCTTTGCCTTAAATAAGGCAATATATCGCGATGGGTCATTTGGGTATTAGCCATCATTGCTTCAGCGCCACTTTTTGTAACGCACCAGTTACCGGTTGCGCATCCGGCGCCTGTACCACGGTGCGCTCATTCATATCGGGAGTGACGTTCAGGCTACGCAAGGTCTCGCTCACAATTGTTGAGAACACGGGTGCAGCAACCTGTCCACCGTAATAACCACCGACGGTAGGCTCATCAACCATCACCGCAACCACAATGCGAGGGGCGCTAATCGGTGCCAAACCAACAAAGAATGCGCGGTATTTATTAGAGGCATAGCCTTTGCCTTCGACCTTATGTGAGGTACCGGTTTTTCCACCAACCCGAAATCCCTCCGCACGCGCCGTCAATGCTGTGCCGCCTTGCTCGGTAACGGTTTCTAACATATTGCGCATCTCAATCGCAGACTTAGCCGTAATCACTCGAGTGCCCGGTTTGTAATCTGGGCTACGCAAAATGGTGGTAGGCACCAACTCGCCATCGCGAGCAAAAATTGTGTAGGCACGTGCCAACTGAAATAATGATGTGGATATTCCATATCCAAAGGACATACGAGCTTGATCACTTTGGCCCCATTTTTGATATGGATGCAAGCGCCCTGCCACTGCGCCAGGGAATCCAATGTTCGGGGCCTGGCCAAAACCAACTGCCGCAAATAGATCCCACATCTCACGAGGTTCGAGCTGCAGCGCTAATTTTGCAGTGCCGATATTGCTCGATTTCTGAATCACTTGGGATACCGTCAACATTCCATAGGGATGCGTATCCGTGATCGGCTTGGGACCTACTAATAATTTTTGACCAATGGTCATATTAGTTTCAGGCTGCACCTTACCTTGCTCAAGTGCAAGCGCAACGGGGAAAGGCTTCATGGTTGAGCCCGGCTCAAAGGTATCGGTCAAGACTCGATTACGTAGCTGCTCTCCAGTCAGTGCTTTACGCGAGTTGGGGTTATAGCTTGGCCAATTAGCCAATGCCAAAATTTCTCCAGTGCGCACATCCAGCACTACCGCGCCACCGGCCTTGGCACGATGCTTTTCAACGGCACTCTTTAAGGCGTTATATGCAATGTACTGAATCTTGCTATCGATTGAGAGTTGGAGATCTTGACCGTCTTGTGGAAATTGCAAGATTGCGATGTCATTCACAATACGACCCAAGCGATCGACCACAACCCGCCGTTTCCCTGGCTGAGCCGCCAAGTCTTTATCGCGCGCCAGCTCAATTCCTTCTTGTCCACGATCTTCTACGTTGGTAAAGCCAACCACGTGAGCCATCGCCTCACCCTCGGGGTAATGACGACGGTATTCATTATTTAATCCAATGCCTGGAATTTCTAAACGACGGATTTGTTGAGCAATCTCAGGATCAACCTGACGCTTTAAAAATACTTGATTGCGCTCATCCGCAAAACGCTTCTTAATCTCCGCCTCACTCATCTCCAGGAGCTTGGCGAGCTGCGTAATTTTCTCAGGCGCAAGGTCGGCGGGAATATTGTCGGTATATGCAATCACAGCCTTTGCCTCAAGGCTTGTCGCAATTAGCTGGCCGTTGCGATCCAAAATTTTTCCACGCGTAGCGCGCATCTCAATCTCACGCTGCACGCCCTTGACCGCTTTGGCTTCATAAAACCCATTTCCTGGGCCCTGAATCCAAAATGCACGAATGACCAACGCTGCAAATGCGACAAATAATAGGAATAGCATCAGCCGCGAACGCCACATCGGCAGTCGCAATACTACATTTGGAGAGGTCGAGAAGCCTACCGGTTTCATAGACCTTCCTTAAAGTAGAGAGTACGATCTGGAGTAATCGGGCTCATCCGCAATTGATTACGAGCCACATCACGAATTCGGGCCGATTTGGAAAGATTGCGCTGCTCAAACTCTAACCTGAGCCATTCTTGATTTAGCCTGCGCTCTTGTGCTTGGGCACGCTCCAAGGATACAAATAACTTTCTCGTTTTCTGTTGCGAGGTTACTAGTGACAATGCACAAATGAGTAGTAATACAAGCAGGCTAAGCGTGGCGCGATTCATACGAGAGCGCCTCTTTTCTGTGCAACGCGCATCACCCCTGAACGGGCTCGTGGATTTTCATTAATCTCGGTATCACTTGGCTTAACCCGAGCAATGATTTCTAAATCACCCTGTGGTAAATCTTTTGCTCGTATGGGCAATTCTCGAGGGATGTTCACTTGCGCATGCGCTTGCATGAACTGCTTAACAATACGGTCTTCCAATGAATGAAAACTAATCACTACCAATCGACCGCCAGCTTTTAATACGTTTAGAGCGGCGGATAGGCCCTTCTCAAGATCAGTCAATTCTTGATTGATAAAAATCCGAATGGCTTGAAAGGTGCGGGTTGCTGGATCTTGTCCTGGTTCACGTGTTTTCACTACACTTGCAATCAAATCTGCCAAGGCTTTGGTAGTTTGAACAGGATGTCCTTCTTCGCGTTGTTTCACAATTGCTCGCGCAATGGATGATGCAAAGCGCTCCTCACCAAAGGTTTTAATTACCTGCGCAATCTCATCGACGGCTGCGCTGGCGAGCCATTCCTGTGCTGAGATTCCGCGTGTCGTATCCATACGCATATCAAGCGGGCCCTCGAACCGAAATGAGAATCCCCGCTCCGGTGTATCGATTTGCGGTGAGCTGATTCCCAAGTCGAGTAACACTGCATCGACCGATGCCCTCTGAATATGCTGCTCGATGTTGGCAAAACTTGAGTGAATGATTTGCAGACGTGGATCGCAAAGCGATTGGGCTTTGGCAATGGCCTCTGGATCTTTGTCGAATGCGACGAGCTTGCTCTCCTTGCCAAGCACATCCAAGAGCGCTTGCGTATGACCACCTCGACCGAAGGTTCCATCGATTAGTACGGCAGAGTTGGGCTGAAAGGATGGTCCGCTGATCATGGCGGTGACTGCCTCGGCCAGTAATACTGGGCGATGGATGTTGTTCATGGCGCCCGATCATCAAAAGGTAAATTGTTTTAATGCGTCTGGCATGCCCTGCGCAATTGCCGCCTGCTCTTTTGCTGCATAGGTGTTTGCATCCCAGATCTCTAGATGCGAACCCATACCCAACAACATAATTTCACGTTCAATGTTTGCAGCGGTGCGTAGCTCGGGCGTGATCAGAATGCGTCCGGCGCCATCTAAATCAATTTCCGCAGCATTACCCAAGAAGATTCGGCGCCACCAATGTGCATCCATTGGTAATTGCGCAACCCGAGCCCGAAATGCTTCCCACTCGGGCCTAGGAAATAGCAACAAACACCCGTCGGGGTGCTTGGTTAGCGTGACGCGACCTTCCCCCTGCAGCAATAAGGCATCACGATGCCTTGCCGGCACCGACATACGACCTTTTGCGTCGAGATTGAGAGCTGAAGCGCCTTGAAACAAAATTTACCCCACTTTTTCACACTTCCTCCCACTTTAGAGGAAGCTTCCTACAGGGTCAAGTATTTTTGGGTAAATTTTTAGGAAATTCTCTAGTGATTACAAATACTTAGAGAAGCTTTGCAAAATAATCGTAAATTAAAATTATGACCTAAAACAAGTACTTGTAATCTATAGCTAAGATACGTCTTTAGGTATATAAGGGGAATGCCCTGAAAAGCCTGTATAAAAGAACAGTAATACTAGATTTTATAAGCGGTCGTTGTCATGATTTTGGAAATTCCCGCCATGAGCGTCTGAATGGGCCGGGGTAATTCTTGCCCACCAGCAGCCATTGCGCTTGCGCCGTGCTCAATTTCATCAATCCGCATCTGCTCCACAATGGCTCGGGAACGAAGGTCGGCTTCAGGAAGCTTCTCAAGATGATCATCCAAGTGCCGCTCCACCTGCTTCTCTGTTTCTGCCACAAATCCTAAGCTCCAACGGTCACCCGCTAAGCCCGCGACCAGTCCGATTCCAAAGGCCCCCGCATACCACAATGGATTCAACAGACTCGGGCGAGAGTCCAGCTCTTTGAGACGCTCCTCGCACCATGCCATGTGATCCATTTCTTCTTTTGCTGCCTGATCCAATAAGGCTCGGGTTTCGGGCGTCTTAGCTAGTAATTTTTGAGATTGGTAGAGCGCCTGGGCACAGACCTCCCCAACGTGATTGACGCGCATTAAGCCTGCTACATGGGTGCGGTCTTGGGGGCTTAAATCAAGATCTGAAGTGAGCACTTGCTCTTCATTTAATCCTTTTTGAATATTGGCCTTGGGGACTGGCCGACTGTAATTGGCACCTCCGGCAATTGCCCGCAACGCAGTATCAAACTCACCAATCAAACGATCAATTGGGCTCAGGTTGATAGGGCTTGAACGACTCATACTTGCACTTCAGCCTTGCAGCTTTCCTTGGTTTTTAGGCCAAGTTCTGCGAGCAATTGGCGATCGGCCAACGCCTCTGGATTGCCGGTGGTGAGCAACTGGTCGCCATAGAAGATGGAGTTTGCGCCCGCCTGAAAACACATGGCTTGCACGGCTTTTCCAAGCTCTTGACGACCCGCTGATAATCGAACTCGGGCATTAGGCATCGTAATTCGAGCAACGGCGATGGTGCGCACAAATTCCAAGGGGTCTAATTTGGGCTGATCGGCCAAGGGGGTGCCGGCTACCGGAACCAAATGATTAATGGGCACGGATTCTGGGTAAGGATTTAGATTCGCCAAACGTGCAATGAATGCTACGCGCTGCTCCCTCGATTCCCCCATCCCCACAATCCCGCCGCAGCATACCGACATCCCAGCATCCCGAACATGCTGCAAAGTATCCAAGCGATCCTGGTAGTTGCGGGTCTGAATCACATTTGGATAAAAATCTTCACTGGTGTCTAGATTATGGTTATAAAAATCCAAGCCCGCATCCCGCAAAGCCTTAGCCTGACTGGCTTCTAGCATTCCAAGCGTAGCGCAAGTCTCAAGGCCTAACTCCTTAACACCCCGAATCATGGCGGCTACTTTTTCCACATCACGATCCTTGGGCTCCCGCCACGCAGCACCCATACAAAACCTGTTGGAGCCAGCCGCTTTGGCTGCCCTAGCAGCCTCTAGCACCTCATCTAATTCCAAGAGTTTGGTTGCCTTCACATCGGTGTGATAACGCGCCGCTTGGGGACAATAGCCGCAATCCTCCGGACAACCCCCGGTCTTAATTGATAACAGGGTGGCCAATTCCACATCACCCTCTGGAAAATATTGGCGATGCGTTTCTTGGGCTCGAAACATCAACTCATGAAATGGGAGCTCAAATAATGCTGCGACCTGCTCCAGTGTCCAGATTGGATAGGCGGTGGGTGAGCTTGGCTTAACCTGAACCAATGGTGAGATCGTTGGTGATGCTGACATGGTTTTATCGGGACTGGACTATAAAACCAATAACATACCAGATATGCTGCTTCATTTTGAAATAATCCACACCTGCGCCAATGAATAAACCGGGTCATTCCTTAGACTGGGTCAGTCGAAGCCTTGCTTCGGTTTGGCAACCCTGCACCCAAATGAAAGACCACGAGGCTTATCCATTAATTGCGATTACCTCGGGAAAAGGTGCGTGGCTTTGCGACGATCAAGGACGGCGCTTCATTGATGCAATTAGTTCGTGGTGGACCAATTTGTTTGGTCACGCTAATCCGCGCATCAATCAAGCAATCGCAGAGCAACTCAACTGCATTGAGCATGTAATGCTTGCTGGATTTACCCATCAACCAGTGGTTGAGCTATCAGAACGTTTAAGTGCACTAACAAATGGTCAATTAGGCCATGCGTTTTATGCTAGCGACGGTGCTTCAGCAGTCGAAATTGCGCTCAAGATGAGTCATCACTTTTGGAAAATTCAGGGGAAACCCAATAAAAAAGAGTTTATTTGCTTAGCGAATAGCTACCATGGAGAAACCCTAGGCGCACTCAGCGTAACGGATGTATCGGTATTTCGTGATGCCTATGGATCACTTCTCAATCCGGTTCATATCGTAATGTCACCCGATTCTCGGGCCGCAACCAACCAGGTCTCCAGCGAGGAAATCATTGATTTAGCGCTCCAAAATCTTGAGGAGTGTTTAGCCCAGCACCATCAAACGATAGCGGCCTTGATCATTGAGCCCCTAGTGCAATGCGCAGGCCAAATGGCAATGCATGCGCCACGGTATGTGAAAAGAGCGAAGCAACTATGCGAGCAATATGACGTTCATCTAATTGCCGATGAAATCGCAGTTGGCTGTGGTCGGACAGGCACATTCTTTGCCTGTGAGCAAGCCGGTATTTGGCCGGATCTTATGACCCTATCCAAAGGAATCAGTGCCGGTTATTTACCGCTATCCATTTGTTTGAGCACCGATACGATTTACTCCGCCTTTTACAGTGACCGCATGTCAGCCACTTTTTTGCATTCGCACTCATACACTGGCAACCCATTAGCGTGTCGCGCTGCACTCGCAGGATTAGATATTTTTCAAGAGGATGACGTACTAAAGAAAAATAAAGTCCGCAGTCAATCGATCCAAGAAGCATTCGCATGGACCCGTGATCTCGCATCGATTGAACATGTTCGTCAACAAGGAATGATCTTTGCGTTTGATGTCAACGCATCTGCGATTTCAAATCCAGGCTCATTCTCCAAAGAAATGTTTCAGCAGGGCTTACAAGAGGGCGTGTTGATTCGACCTATTGGTCGCACAGTCTATGTCATGCCGCCTTATATTCTCTCTGCCGATGAAATCCAACAGATGGGTCGTGCGATTGAACGAACCTTGCATACTGTTTTGCAAAAGTCCTGATTCCATATTACGTATGTCCTTTGCTCTTAATCAAATTGATACGGAACTAGTAACACTCGATCGTGAATTACTGCGTCGCTCGATTCGCTCAGTCGATACCCCATGTGGTACTGAGATCCAAATTGGAGGAAAACCATTGCTGGCATTTTGTAGCAATGATTACCTAGGGCTTGCCAATCATCCTGAATTGATTACAGCCCTCTCCGAAGGAGCTAGTCGTTTTGGTACGGGCAGTGGAGCCTCGCATTTAATTAGTGGTCATCATGCGATTCATGATGAGCTCGAAGCAAAATTAGCATCGACTCAAGCCGGTGCCATTCCAAATGCGCGTGCTTTATTTTTCTCCACCGGCTACCTGGCTAACATCAGCGCCATTACTGCCCTGAGCTTGATCGGGGGAAAAACAAGTATTTATTCTGCTGCCCTTAATCACGCATCTCTAATTGATGGCATTCGCTTAGCAAAAGCACAGGCATCAATCGAAGTGCATGTCTTTGATCACCATCACCTTACAGAGCTTGAAGAGGTCTTAAGTCATGACACCGCCCCAAACAAACTCATCGTGACCGATGGGGTCTTCAGTATGGATGGCGATCTCGCGCCAGCTCAAGAGCTCTTACGCCTAGCCAATCAATACGATGCGCTCCTCATGATTGATGATGCGCATGGATTTGGTGTGCTCGGCAAGCATGGGTATGGAATTTTGGAAGATCAAACAATTTGCTCAGATCGAATTATCTATATTGGTACGCTGGGCAAAGCCGCTGGTCTCAATGGTGCCTTTGTTTGCGCCCATGAAAAAATCATCGCATGGCTCATTCAGAAAGCAAGGCCCTATATCTACAGTACAGCCAGCTCACCTGCATTGGCTTTTGCCGTGCTACGCAGTGTTTCTCTAATCGAAGGAGAGCTCGGGCAAGAATTACGAGCTCGTTTACATGGCAATATCGCGCTTTGGAAAGAAGGTTCTACTTTTAAGCGTTGGAACCGATTGAAATCAGGTACCGCGATTCAGCCCATTGTGGTTGGCAGTAATGAGACTGCCTTACAACTTGCACGAGCCCTAGATCAATTGGGATATTGGATACCCGCAATTCGTCCGCCCACTGTTCCTAAAGGCATGGCACGCTTACGGATGACCTTATCGGCCGCACATACTAAAGAACAGATTCTGGGGCTCTGCAAGGTGCTGTCTGATCTCGAAACCTCTTTGCCAAAATCATGAGCCACTCCTACTTTGTCACCGGCACGGATACTGAGATTGGCAAAACCTTAGTCACCGCTGCATTGGTCTATAAATTAAATGTACACAATCCAGGTTCAGCGTGCGCCTATAAGCCAGTGGTTGCCGGAACTTATCGCAATCATGCGGGCATATCCAGTAATGAGGATTTAGAGACCTATGCGCTAGTCCAAGATCCGGCAATTCCTCAAAGTATGATTTGCCCTTATTTATTGGATACTCCAGCTGCACCTCATCTGGTGGCTGCCGAACATAGCAAGCACTTAGAACTCGATCGCATGGTGCAAGCTTATCAAACACTACAAACACAAATCGCCCATGTCATTGCCGAAGGTGCTGGTGGATTTCTAACACCGATCGACGATCATCATGACTTATCTACATTTGCTGTACGTATTCAAGCACCAGTAATTCTGACCGTAGGGATGCGTTTGGGTTGCATCAATCACACATTACTGACGGTAGAAGCCATTGAGCAACGCGGCCTCAAGCTGGTCGGTTGGGTCGCAAATTGCATCGATCCTAAGATGCTCTACTTAAACGAAAACATTACGACGCTTCAGAATCGAATCAAGGCGCCCCTATTGGGAAGCATTGCGCATTTACCGCCAAGCCTACAGAAAAAAACAAATACACCCTATTCAATTGAAGCCATTCAATTTGCTGCCGCTGCAATCACACTACCCTGATTGACTTTCGTCACGCAAGACTCGACGCAGAATCTTACCCACATTATTCTTAGGCAAGCTCTCTCGAAACTCAATTTGTGTTGGGCGTTTGTAGTGCGTTAATTCGCGATTGCAAACTTCCATAATTTGTTCTTCGGTAATCGAAGGGTCTTCTCGCACTACGAATAACTTGACCGCCTCACACATCGCACCTTGACGAATGCCAACCACTGCACATTCAAGAACCCCAGGAACTAAGGCAACTACATCCTCGACCTCATTTGGAAAGACATTAAAGCCAGCCACCAAAATCATGTCTTTCTTACGATCCACAATTCGGAAATAACCAGCCTCATCCATCACGCCGATATCGCCCGTTCGAAAGAATCCATCGGCGCCCAACACGTTCTGGGTTTCAGATTCTTGTTGCCAATAACCGCGCATGACCTGCGGACCCCGAATATAAATCTCGCCAATCTCGCCAACCGCCAAATCCTTACCCTCTTCATCCCGAATACACATCTCAGTATCGGGCAAGGGTAGGCCGATTGAGCCGGTGAACTCCGTTGCCAAGGGGGTATTGCATGATGCAACTGGAGAGGTTTCAGAAAGGCCGTAGCCCTCGGTAATGACCGTACCAGTTAATTCTTGCCAACGTTGTGCAACAGAGCGTTGCACTGCCATGCCACCACCAATCGTTAGTGCCCACTGAGAAAAATCCAATTGAGCAAATTTGGGATTGTTCAAAAGAGCAGCAAATAAAGTATTGACTCCCGGAAACATGTTGATCTCCGGAAACTCTTTCAAAATCCCAATTAAGTTTTGTAAATCCCGCGCATTTGGAACCAACAGAATTCGGGCGCCCAGGCGCATGCCCAATAATCCACAACCCGTGAGTGCAAAGATGTGATACATGGGAAGTGCGCACAAAAAATGCCAAGCGGTAATGGTTTTGCGTTGTTCAATCGGTTTTAACCAGGCCTCAATTTGCAATACATTGGCAATTAAATTGCGATGGGTCAATATGGCACCCTTTGAAATCCCGGTAGTTCCGCCGGTGTATTGCAATAGGGCAATATCATCCTGAGAACAATGTGGACGCTCATAAGCTTGTTGTGCGCCCTGCTCTAAGGCAGCGGTAAATTGAATCGTGCCAACTTGCGTAGGCAAGGAATAAGGAATGACTTTGCGCTTAAAGGTTCGTATAAAACGATCTAACCAGGGGCCCTTCCAACCCAGCATCTGCGCAATACTCGTGATCACTGCGTGTTTTATTGCTATTGCTTGACCCTCAATTGCAAAGGCATCTTCAAGGGTTTTTCCAAAATGCTCCAAAAGCAAAATAGCCTCCGCCCCGCAATCGCTTAGTTGGGCTGCTAACTCACGCGGGGTGTACAAGGGATTGATACTCACCACAATAAAACCTGCTCGCAGTACGCCATACAAAGCCATCGGATATTGCGGAATATTGGGCAGCATGATTGCAACCCGAGCGCCCTTCGAAAGACCAAGGCTTTGCAAATAACTGGCTAATTGCATAGAAGCCATATCAATGGCTTCATAGGAAAAGTGCTTGCCCATACACCAATACGCGGGTCGCTCCCGATGCGTTTCAAATGACTCATCGAGTAAATCCAAGAGTGAGCCATACCGGTCATAACTCAGATGGTGGGGAACGCCCCTCGGGTAGGATGAAAACCAAGGTTTATTTGTAATCATTGGTATTTATTACACTTTTTTAATTGACACACTATCGCCACGCCAAGTGTATCGCTTTGGGCTAATATTGACCTATGCGAATACTCCCTGAGATCCTCGAAGCAACTCCTAGCATCGCTGAAATCCGGCGCAATATTCATGCGCACCCGGAGCTACGCTTTGAAGAAAAGCGTACCGCTGAACTGGTTGCCCAAGCACTATCCAGTTGGGGTATTGCGGTCTATCAAGGCCTTGGTAAAACAGGGGTAGTGGGTCGTTTAGACGGTGAACTG
The DNA here is from genome assembly GCF_003065385.1 of Polynucleobacter acidiphobus. Taxonomy (NCBI): domain Bacteria; kingdom Pseudomonadati; phylum Pseudomonadota; class Betaproteobacteria; order Burkholderiales; family Burkholderiaceae; genus Polynucleobacter; species Polynucleobacter acidiphobus. Next base: position 143,103 of record NZ_CP023277.1, on the reverse strand, counting down.
GGCCCAGGAAAGATGATTGGCTTGCGCGCCGATATGGACGCCCTGCCCCTACAAGAAAAAAATACTTTTGCTCACGCCTCGCAAAATCCAGGCAAGATGCACGCTTGCGGTCATGATGGTCACACAGCAATGCTCTTGGGTGCGGCGCAATATCTGGCTAATCATCGCGATTTCAAAGGAAGTGTGATTTTTATCTTCCAACCTGCTGAGGAAGGTGGTGCTGGCGCCCAAGAAATGATTGAAGATGGTCTGTTTGAACAATTCCCTTGCGATGCAGTATTCGGGATGCACAATTGGCCAGGTTTAGAAGAGGGTCATTTTGGGGTTGTGAGCGGCCCCATGATGGCATCGAGTAATGAGTTCGTGATCGACATTCAGGGCAAAGGCGGGCATGCGGCTCTGCCACACAACAGTGCGGATCCCATCATGGCAGGTGTTCAGATTGCGCAAGCTCTCCAAACCATCATTACTCGCAATAAGCGCCCGGTTGATGCCGCGGTGATCTCGATTACCCAATTTCATGCGGGAGAAACCAGTAACGTCATTCCTGATACCGCCATGCTCGGCGGTACCGTACGCACTTTTACTTTAGAGGTCTTGGATCTCATCGAAACACGAATGCAGGAGATTGCCAATCAAGTGGCCAGCGCCTTTGATTGCAAAGCCAATCTGACCTTCAAACGCAATTACCCACCCTTGATTAATGATGAACAGCAAACCGAGTTTGCCGCTCAGGTCATGAAAGAACTCGTGGGCAAGGAACGGGTAAACACCCGAATCGATCCAACCATGGGTGCCGAGGACTTTGCCTTCATGCTCTTAAAAAAACCGGGCTGCTATGTATTTTTGGGCAACGGGGATGGCGATCACCGCTCTACAGGTCATGGCATGGGACCTTGCCATTTGCACAACCCCTCCTATGATTTCAATGATCAAATCATTCCGGTTGGAGTGAACTACTGGGTCCGTTTAGCCCAAACTTTCTTGCGTTAACGGTTCTTAAACTGTGCAGGTCGCTTTTCTAAAAAAGCAGCCATCCCCTCTTTTTGATCCTCAGTGCCAAAGCAGGCATGAAACAAACGGCGCTCAAAACGAATTCCTTCAGTGAGCGTGGTTTCATAAGCAGCATTCACGCTTTCCTTCACCATCATAAGAGTAAGGAGTGGCATAGCGGCAATCGTCTGCGCGATTGCCATTGTTTCGCTCATTAATTGCGCAACGGGATAAACCCGGGTAACCAAACCACTTCGTTCGGCTTCTGCGGCGTCCATCATGCGGCCGGTCAAGCACAAATCCATCGCTTTTGACTTTGACACTGCACGCGTTAGCCGCTGCGTACCGCCTGAGCCTGGAATAATTCCCAACTTGATTTCGGGTTGCGCAAATTTGGCGTTATCGGCCGCAATGATCATGTCACACATCATCGCGAGCTCACAGCCGCCGCCCAAAGCAAAGCCCGATACCGCAGCAATCACAGGTTTACGAACCTTGCAAATCGTTTCCCAATTGCGGGTAATGAAATTATTGCGATACGTATCCTGAAAATCATACTGCGCCATCTTGCTAATATCCGCACCCGCAGCAAACGCTTTTTCACTTCCAGTAATCACAATGCACGCAATTGCATCATTAGCATCGAAGCGCAACAATGCATCCCCCAACTCATCCATCAGCTCGTCATTTAAAGCGTTGAGTACTTGTGGACGATTTAAGGTAATGAGGGCAACTTTTCCCTCGGTCTGGGTCAATATGGTGTTGTATGGCATTTCAGTCCCTCTTCGGTAGCATTAACCAAACACGGCCATTTTGCTTCATTCTGCCGGCCAATTCTCCAGCTTCGTCCCCAGTGCCCCAAAAATAATCAACTCGGACCGGGCCCACAATCGCCTTACCTGTATCTTGGGCCATCACCAAGCGTCGGATTGGCTGATTACTCAGAGGACGGGTGGTTTCTAAAAACACGGGTGCGCCAAGCGGGATCGCCCGCGGATCAATCGCAATACTGCGCTCAGGCGTCAGCGGGACCCCGAGAGCGCCAATCGGCCCAAGATCCTGGTTCGCTGAAGTAGGCAGTTCTCGAAAGAACACAAAGCGTGGATTGGCGTTGAGCATCTCTTGTACTTTGCCGGGGTTGCGCTTGGCCCACTCCGAAATCCCCTGCATGGTTGCCTGTGCACGGGTAATTTCTTTACGATCCAATAACCACTGGGCACTCGATTTAAACGGTAAATCATTTGATCCTGCAAACCCCAATCGCATGATTTGGCCATTGTCCAAGCGGATTTTTCCAGACCCCTGAATCTGCATCGACGCAGCCGCTACCGGATCTTCAACCCAGGCAATTTCTGAACCCTTAAGCAGGTTTGAGTTCATCAGCTCAGCTCGTGTTGGCGCAGGCGATGGTTTCGCACGAACCCATGCTTTGGGATAAGCATAAAGGGGAACGGTATACCGATCGGTACGAACCCGCGAACCGGCAATAATGGGTTCGTAGTAGCCGGTGACCAAACCTTCCGACTTCCCCGTAATTTGATTGCGAACTGCATAGGCTCTAAAGTTGTTCTCAAAAAACGCCTTCGCATCTCTTGGTTTTTGGGCATTAGCCCGATCGCAGACTGCAGCCCAATTGACAGGACCCGGTTTGCGCTTTCGTAAGGTATTGCAACTTTGTAACCACGCTTGCCACGCTTCACTCAAATTATCCTCATCCCAGCCGGGTATCTCTGAGAATGCCACGGGAGTTAATGCAGCCGATGAACTACTGTCATCAGTGATAACGGTTTCGGTCACCTTCGGAGTACGCGGTAAATTGCTCGGGCTACTCGCCTTGGGTGTTTGAGAAACTGGCTTAGTTGGTGGCACAGCGCAAGATGCAAGAAAGAGGCTGGCCATCACGACGCAGAATGAGGACTTACAAACTACAATGGGGTAACTCGAATTCCAGAAGATCATCATGCTCGCTCAGTTATTTGATGAATATCCCATGCTCTTATTTGTGCTAGAAGCATTCCTAGCTCTGGCTATTCTATTAGCAATTGTGTTTTGGACCGGCAAAGGCCGTAGAGACTAGCAAAATTAGTCAGCCAATATTTTGGAAAGAAATTCCTTAGCCCGAGGTGAGCGCGCATCGGGATTAGCAAAAAACTCATCTCGTGTGCAGTCCTCCACAATTCTGCCGTGATCCATAAAGATCACACGATCGCTCACTTTCTTGGCAAAACCCATTTCATGGGTAACCACACACATGGTCATGCCTTCCTGCGCCAACTTGACCATCACTTCCAAAACCTCTCCCACCATTTCAGGGTCAAGAGCGGAGGTAGGCTCATCAAATAACATCACGATTGGGTCCATGCACAAGGCACGGGCAATGGCTACGCGCTGCTGCTGACCGCCTGAGAGCTGGCCCGGAAACTTATCTTGTTGCTCCAATAAACCCACGCGCTCTAAATATTTAAGGCCCTGCTGTTTAGCCTCCTCTGGACTGCGATTAAGTACTTTCACCTGAGCAATCGTTAAGTTTTCCATGACCGATAAATGGGGAAATAGCTCAAAGTGCTGAAACACCATACCAACGCGTGCACGCAGATGTGGCAAATTTGTATTGGGATCATGCAAGTCAATGCCATCGACCATCAACTCACCTTCTTGAAATGGCTCTAGCGCATTGATCGTCTTAATCAAAGTCGACTTTCCCGACCCCGATGGCCCACAAATGACCACCACCTCACCCTTGTGAATCACCGTCGAGCAATTGGTGAGCACTTGAAACTGGCCGTACCATTTTGAAATATGTCGAAGCTCAATCATGGCAATCTCATTTCTTAACGAACAATTGCAACCTTTTCCTGAATGCGCTTAACAATTCGGGATAAGGTAAAACAGATTAAAAAATACGTCAGGGCTGCTAACAAATAGGTCTCAATTGGTCGTCCAAAATTTTTACCGGCAATCTCAAATCCCTTTAAAAGATCATAAGCACCAATCGCATAGACCAAAGAGGTATCCTGGAACAAGATAATAGTTTGGGTCATAAAAACAGGGATCATATTTCGAAAGGCTTGCGGTAAAACCACCAAACGCATATTTTGGGAGTAGGTCATTCCTAAGGCTTGAGCCGCATAAACCTGCCCCTTCGGAATCGACTGAATACCCGCTCGCACAATCTCCGAAAAATAAGCTGCCTCAAATGCAATAAAAGTGATGATGGCCGATAAATTAACGCCAATTGGTTTGCCAATGAGCAGCGGAATTAATAAGAAAAACCACAGAATGACCATGACCAGGGGGATGGAGCGCATCGTATTGACATATGCAGTTGCAGGCAAGGCAAGCCACGGTTTTCCGGAAAGGCGCATTAAGGCCAACACCGTCCCCAGCAGAATCCCACCAATCGTCGCAATGATGGTTAACTGAACACTAAAGATCAAACCCTTTTGGATATAACTAGTAAATAGTTCCCAGTTGTAAAAGCTCAGATCTAGGTTCATGGTCTCTCGCCTACCTTAATGCGAAGAGGGTGAATTGGCAGCAATAAAACCGGGAACACGTGTTTTTTTCTCAATCCAGACCATGATTCGATTGACCGAGAATGCACTCACCATATAAAGCCCCGTAACGGCTAAATAAATTTCGATACCGCGCGAGGTTTCCTCCTGAGCCTGTAAAGCAAATAAGGTGAGCTCCGGTACGGATACCGCAAACGCAACGGATGAGTTCTTCACAATATTCATGCACTCCGATGTAAGTGGCGGAATGATGATACGCATTCCCATTGGTAAGAGCACATAGCGATAACTTTGTGAGGTGGTCATACCCAAGGCAATGGCCGCATTACGCTGTCCCGTTGGCAGCGATTGAATTCCCGCACGGACCTGCTCCGCAATCCGCGCCGATGTAAACAAACCCAATGCAATACTCACCAGTAAATAGGATGGGAAGTCTTTCATGATGGGGAAAAATGCAGGTACTACGTGATACCAAAGAAAGACTTGAACGAGTAATGGAATATTTCGAAAGAGTTCAACCCACGTCGTTGCCCCTGCGGTGCATAGTCGATTGACAAGATGCTTTGACGGTAAGGTGCGCATCGTACCAATGACAACGCCCATCACCATTGCCAACACCAGACTAAGCCCAGCGACAGCAATCGTCCAGCCCCATGCAGAGATTAACCAATCCAAATAGGTAGGATCAGCGTTAGGATCCATCCCAAATAAAAAGGAGAAGCAGCGTGGGGCTACTTCTCCAGTCAAAGTGTCTTTACAAAAGACACTCCAATCTAAGTTCATATCAAACTTAACGAGCCTAAATTACTTCTTCTGATAATCCTCTGCAGGCTTATCGTTTGGATTGGCCCATGCTTGTTTGGTACTTTCAGATAAGGCTAAACCAACACGTGCATTCTTGGGCGGAATGGGTTGCAAGAACCACTTGTCCCAAAGCTTGGTGAGGGTGCCATCTTTCATCATGCGCTTGAGGTTATCGTCCACTGCTTTCTTAAATCCAGGATCATCTTTACGCATCATGATCGCAATGGGCTCAACTGCAATTACTTCACCAACAATGCGGTAATCACCAGGATTTTTTGCATTCGCGATATTACCGGCCAAAATGGAGCCATCCATCACAAATGCATCGGCGCGTCCCGATTCCAACAAGAGGAAGCTATCGGCATGGTCTTTACCAAATACTTCTTCAAAGTTCACTCCGGTAGCCTTCTCATGCTTACGCAAGAGCTGCACTGAGGTAGTGCCTGTAGTGGTGGCCACCTTCTTACCATTGAGCTGATTTAGTGAGGTAATTCCGGAATTGGCCTTCACCGCAATCCGAATTTCTTCAACGTATGTTGTTACAGCAAAAGCCACATCCTTTTGCCGGGTTGCATTATTGGTCGTTGAGCCACACTCAATATCAACGGTTCCATTCTGTAACAACGGAATGCGATTCTGTGAAGTCACTGGGGTGTATTTGATATCCAGCGTCTTTAAATTCAGTTGCTTTTGAATATCACGCAATACGGTATTGCAGATTTCCACATGAAAGCCGGCATATTTACCATCACCCAAGGTATAGGAGAGGGCGCCAGATGACTCACGCACACCCATAGTCACCACACCGGTAGACTTCATCTTATCGAGGGTGCTTTGCTGAGCGATTGCTACTGGCGAAAGCAATAAACTACTGGCAAGCAAAGTTATGCTGCCTAATGCGCTGGACCACGAAAGTTGCTTCATATTGAATCCTTTGATCAATAGGTTTGGTTTAGTAAATGCATTTCCATCTTAACGAGAATCCTAGCCAAAACTCCCAAATAGCCCTATTCAGTGCAAGGTTCTTGGCATCACCAGGGCAAACTCTGGAATCGTCGCCTGAAAAAACTGGGCATCCTCTGTGACGCAAAAATATTCCCCGCGCATGGTGCCAGCTGGTGTGGGTAAAGTAGCCCAACTGGTGTACTCAAAATGCTCGCCGGAGCGTAAAAGTGGCTGTTGACCAACCACCCCCAAACCTTTCACTTCCTGAACTTCCCCTTCCCCGTCGGTAATCAACCAATGGCGAGCAATTAGCTGAACACTGGCCGTTCCAGTATTACGAATGGTCACGGTATAAGCAAACGCGTACTGCTGATTATCGGGATCCGATTGCTCGGGAAGGTACTGGGGGCGGACGTTTACGGTAATTTCGGGTGGATTCATGACCAGCATTCTGCGCTATCCCAACCCCGTTCGCAAGATAGAATCTAGGTATATATGACAAAAAGCACTCAAATGAGCCCTAATTCCGCCATCATTGCCCCTTCGATTCTGTCAGCCGACTTTGCCAAATTGGGTGAGGAGGTGAAGGCTGTCTTGGATGCCGGAGCCGACTGGATTCACTTTGATGTGATGGATAACCACTATGTGCCCAATTTAACGGTTGGGCCCTTGGTTTGTGAGGCAATTCGCCCCCATGCCATCAAAAACGGTCAACCGGCCATGATCGATGTCCACCTCATGATTGAGCCAGTTGATCGGATCGTCCCTGATTTTGCCAAGGCAGGAGCAAATCTCATTAGCTTTCACCCCGAGGCCAGTGCGCATGTACATCGCACCCTCTCCCTCATTAAAGATCATGGCTGCCAGGCTGGACTCGTCCTCAATCCAGCTACCCCGATCCATCACCTAGACCACGCCCTAGATCAAATTGATTTGGTGCTCCTGATGTCAGTCAATCCAGGCTTTGGAGGTCAATCTTTTATTCCCAGCACTCTTACTAAGATCGAACAGGTACGTAAGATGCTCGATCGCTATCAAGACACCAGCGGTCGAGCCATTCGTCTTGAGGTAGATGGTGGGATCAAGATTGACAATATTGCTAGCATTGCCAAAGCTGGAGGCGATACCTTTGTGGCGGGCTCGGCGATTTTTGGTAAGCCAAATTACGGTGAGGTCATTCATGCCATGCGTAACGCGATTGGGTCTTAAATCATTCAAGAAGACTCGGCATGAAAAACACGACTGACTTACACGAACTTGCTAAACAGGGATATAACCGTGTGGCGCTGGTTGCGCAGTCGCTTGCCGATCTCGAGACCCCCCTATCGCTCTATTTGAAACTGACCCAGAAGTCAGGCCAAAAAAATACCTTTTTGTTGGAGTCTGTTTATGGCGGCGAGCGCTTTGGCCGCTATTCCATTATCGGCCTACCGGCGCGCACTATCTTTAGAACCGTTGGTACCCCAAGCAACCCAACCAATGAGATCGTGCACGATGGTACGGTCATTGAGCGCAATCACGACAACCCACTTGACTTCATTGATAGCTATCTCAAACGCTTTAAGGTCGCTCCTCAAGCGAATCTGCCGCGCTTTTGTGGTGGCTTGGCCGGTTACTTCGCCTACGACACGGTTCGTTATATTGAAAAGCGACTTGCGGTTCACTCCTTACCCGATGAAATCGGTGTACCTGACATTCAGCTGATGCTCACCGAGGAGTTGGCTGTTGTTGATAATGTGGCTGGGAAGATCTATTTCATTGTGTATGTGGATCCCAATGATCCTAGCGCTTATGAGACTGGTACGAAACGGCTAGAAAGCTTGCAAGCCATGCTTACAGTCTCGATCCAGATGCGCGAGGAACAAGCGCCCAAGCCACACCCTGAACTTATTCGTAAATTCAAGACGAGCGATTTTGAAGATGCGGTGCGTCGTACCAAGGACTACATCCTCGCGGGTGATTGCATGCAGGTCGTGATTGGCCAACGCATTAGCCGAAGCTTCACCGAGCCGCCACTGCAACTCTACCGCGCATTGCGCTCACTCAATCCCTCGCCTTATATGTATTTCTATGACTTTGGGGATTTGCAAATTGTGGGCTCATCCCCCGAGATCTTGGTACGCCAAGAAAAACGTGAGGGACGCAAAATGGTCACGATTCGGCCCTTAGCCGGAACTCGTCGCCGCGGTGCGACCCCTGAAGAGGATGCACAACTTGCTAAAGAGTTACTGGCTGATCCCAAAGAAATTGCTGAGCATGTAATGCTGATTGATCTCGCCCGCAATGATGTCGGGCGTATTGCCAAGACCGGAAGTGTCAAGGTCACCGATTCGATGGTGATTGAAAAGTATTCCCACGTGCAACATATCGTTAGCTCTGTTGAAGGGGAACTCAAGGACAATATGAGCAATATGGATGTCTTGCGAGCCACCTTCCCAGCCGGCACTCTATCGGGCGCCCCTAAAATTCGCGCGATGGAAATTATTGATGAAATGGAAATTACCAAACGCGGTATCTATGGCGGTGCCGCGGGTTATCTCTCCTTCTCAGGCGATATGGATGTGGCGATCGTGATCCGCACCGGCGTGATCAAGGACGGCATGTTGCACTCCCAAGCGGGGGCAGGCGTCGTCGCCGATTCGGATCCCAGCTCTGAACGGAAAGAAACCGAAGCAAAAGCGAAAGCAGTATTAGCAGCCGCTGAATTAACCGAATCTCCAAAAGGAGCATAACGATGCTCTTAATGATCGATAACTACGACTCCTTTACCTATAACTTGGTGCAATACTTTGCCGAGCTTGGTGAAGATGTGAAAGTTGTTCGCAATGATGAAATCAGTGTTGCAGATATTGCCAAAATCAGTCCAGATCGGATTTGCATTTCCCCAGGACCATGCAGTCCAAAGGAGGCAGGGATCTCGGTCGACACCATCAAGACCTATGCGGGCAAGATTCCGATTCTGGGCGTATGCCTTGGGCATCAAGCAATTGGTGAAGCTTTTGGAGGTGAGGTAATCCGTGCAAAGAAAGTGATGCACGGTAAAACCGATGAGATCACCCATAACGACGAAGGCGTCTTTAAACATCTCCCGAAATCATTTCGAGTTACGCGCTATCACTCGCTCGCCATTAATCGTGAGAATCTACCTAATTGCTTAACGATCACCGCGCAAACCGCCGATGGCGAAATTATGGGCGTGCGTCATAAGGAATTATGCGTAGAGGGTGTTCAATTTCATCCAGAGTCAATTCTCTCTGAGCACGGTCACGCCCTCCTGAAAAACTTTTTAGCAATGAAGTAAGAAATGGCCATGACCCCATCCCAAACACTGCAACATTTGATTGACGGTAAGGAGTTACCCGAAGCGGAAATGGTGCAGATCATGCGCGCCATTATGGGCGGTGAACTGCCAAGCCCGATGGTGGCTGCTCTCTTGGTTGCCCTTCGTAGTAAAAAAGAATCCCCCACAGAAATTGCTGCAGCGGCTACCGTGATGCGGGACTTTGCTACTGCAGTGGATGTCAAAGATAAGACCCATCTGGTTGATGTGGTCGGTACCGGTGGTGATGGTGCCCATACCTTTAATATCTCGACGGCATCCATGTTTGTTGCGTCCGCAGCAGGTGCCAAGATTGCGAAGCACGGCAACCGCAGCGTTAGTAGTAAATCAGGCAGCGCCGATGTTTTGGAAGCGCTCGGAGTCAAACTAAATCTGAGTGCTGCTGCGGTAAGTCAATGCATTGAGCAACTTGGGATCGGCTTTATGTTTGCCCCCAACCATCACCCCGCCATGAAAAACGTAGTTCCGGTGCGCAAGGACCTAGGGGTGCGTACTATCTTCAATATTTTGGGGCCACTCACTAACCCTGCTAAAGCACCCAATATTCTGATGGGCGTATTTCATCGGGAGCTAGTAGCCACCCAAGCAAAAGTCTTGCAACTAATGGGGGCCGAGCATGCCTTAGTAGTCCATGGCAACGATGGTTTAGATGAAATCACGCTCTCGGGCCCCACCATGGTCGCTGAACTGCGCAAGGGGCAAATCAATGAGTATGAAATTAAGCCCAGTGACTTTGGGATCGCCATTGCTTCAATGGAAACTCTGAAGGTCGCCGATGCGCAAGAATCCAAAGCCATCATTTTGAACATCATGAACAATCAATCGGGGCCTGCGCGTGATATTGTGTGCCTCAATGCCGGTGCAACGCTTTACGCTTCTAATGTCTCTCCATCAATTGCCGAGGGCATCGTGCTGGCAAATAGCACAATTGCTTCAGGCAAGGCCAAACAGAAACTCGAAGCATTTGTTGCATTAACGCAAAGTCTTGCCTCATGAGCGATATTCTGAGTCGTATTCTGGAGACTAAGCGACATGAGATTGTGGCAGCACAACGCTTGATCTCTAGCGAAGAAATCTTAAAAGAGGCCTTGAGTGCCAATTCCGATCCAAATAGGAAGGTGCGTGGCTTTGCCCAAGCACTGATAAGCTCTGTCAGCAATCACAAACCGGGCATCATTGCTGAAATCAAGAAAGCGAGCCCCAGTAAAGGGGTGCTTCGTGAGCACTTTGTGCCACATGACATTGTCCAAAGTTATGCCGCGCATGGCGCGACCTGCTTATCGGTTCTCACCGATCGGGATTACTTCATGGGCTCGCCCCAGTATCTCAAAGAAGCCCGGGCTGCATGCTCCTTACCAGTGATTCGCAAGGACTTCATCATTGACCCCTATCAGGTCTATGAAGCGCGTGCTATGGGTGCTGATGCAATCCTGTTAATTGTCGCGGCACTTGAGTTATCGCAAATGCAAGAGCTCGAAGCATGTGCGATCGAGAACCAACTCGATGTATTGGTGGAAGTTCATGATGGAATGGAATTAGAGGCCGCCCTTGAACTTCAAACACCTCTGCTGGGCATCAATAACCGTAATCTCAAAACCTTTGAGGTGAGCTTACAAACCACCCTCGATCTATTACCAGCCATTCCCAAAGACAAACTCGTCATTACGGAGTCGGGGATTCTCAATGCTAACGATGTCAAGCGGATGCAAGCAGCTGGGGTCAATGCATTTTTAATTGGTGAAGCCTTTATGCGCGCTGAGCACCCTGGCAAGGCACTCGCAGCATTATTTGCTTGAGTATTAAACGTTAAATAAGAAGTTCAAGACATCGCCATCCTTGACGATGTATTCCTTACCTTCGGCACGCATCTTGCCTGCTTCCTTCGCACCCTGCTCACCTTTGTATTGAATGTAATCATCGTATGCAATCGTTTGTGCTCGAATAAAGCCGCGCTCGAAATCCGTATGAATCACACCAGCAGCCTGGGGCGCCGTATCGCCAATATGTATTGTCCAAGCACGCACCTCTTTCACCCCTGCGGTGAAGTAGGTTTGCAAGCCCAATAAGCTATAGCCCGCCCGAATCACGCGATTAAGCCCCGGTTCACTCATCCCCAGATCTGCTAAGAACTCGACCTTATCGGCATCCTCTAAATCGGCAATCTCCGCTTCAATGGCTGCGCATACCGCAACGACTGGGGCATTCTCTTTGGCTGCATGCTGCTTGACCGCCTCAAGATGGGGGTTGTTCTCAAACCCATCTTCTTTTACGTTCGCCACATACATCGCCGGCTTTGCTGTAATTAAGCAAAACGGCTTAAGAAGAACTAACTCTTCCTTACTGAGACTCATAGCCCGCACCGGCAAGGCTTGATCTAACTGTGCTTGAACCTTGGTGAGTACCGCAACCAAGGCTGCCGCCTCTTTATCGTTACCCGATTTAGCAGCCTTCGAGTAACGCTGCAGGGCTTTCTCAACCGTACCTAAATCGGCTAAAGCGAGTTCAGTATCAATCACCCCAATATCCGCAATCGGGTCGACCTTGCCGCTGACATGGACCACATTGGCATCTTCAAAGCAACGCACGACGTGGGTAATCGCGTCGGTCTCCCGAATATTGGCCAAAAATTGATTACCGAGACCCTCGCCTTTGGACGCACCGGCCACCAGTCCAGCAATATCCACAAACTCAACCGTGGCGGGCACAACCCGCTCAGGGCTCACAATCTGCGCTAAGGCAGCTAAACGGGGATCCGGGACCTCGACCATGCCCACATTAGGCTCAATCGTGCAAAACGGATAATTTTCGGCTGCAATACCTGCCTTAGTGAGGGCATTAAACAGGGTGGATTTGCCTACATTCGGTAGGCCAACGATTCCGCATTTGAGTGACATGCTCCCATTGTAAATGCGCTTGATTCGCTATCATCTTGGTATGCGTTCCCAAAGCACCTCCAATTCTGCCCAGCACACCAATACCCAATACGACTTTGCGGTCGTTGGGGGCGGCATTGTGGGTAAGGCAAGCGCACTTGCCATGGCGCAACTAGGCTACTCGGTGATTCAAATTGCTCCCGATTTGCGTCAGGCGATTGCTCTTGAGCCTTCTTTCGGGCAACGAATCTATGCGCTCTCACCCAGCACCAAACATCTTTTATCCGAACTAAACGTTTGGGATGGCTTAGACCAGACTCGCATTCAAGCGGTGCGCGATATGCGAATCTATGGCGATCGTGGACAAAAGCATGATCAACTGCATTTCTCGGCCTTTGAGGCTGGTCGACCGGAACTTGCCTGGATTGCCGAATCTGATTTGATTGAAGCCACGCTAACCCAAGCAATGCGGTTCAGTAAGAATCTACAAAGCATCGAGGCCAGTGTTGACGAGGTTCGGTTTGAGCCCAATACATCACCCATACTTTCATTGAGCAATGGTCAAACCATCCAAGCCAAACTGGTGATCGCAGCCGATGGTGCGAACTCCCCTCTACGCCAGTCGGTTGGAATTGAAATCGATCAACACTCCTATGATCAGCATGCAGTAGTTGCCAATTTCGCCTGCTCGATTGCCCATCGTGAGACCGCCTATCAATGGTTCTTGCCCAATGGCGACATCTTAGCCATGCTGCCATTACCTCAGCAACAGGTTTCGATGGTGTGGTCAACACAAAATGAGCATGCCAAGCATTTACTGCAACTTGATAGCCAGGCATGGTCAAACCAATTTGGTCAAGAAGTTCATGATCAACTTGGTGAGCTGCAACTGCAATCTACGCCAGCAAGCTTTCCTCTGCGACGCATCAAGGCGCATCGCCTGATTGGCCCAGACTACGATCCTAAATTAATCTTGGTTGGTGATTCGGCACACGTCATGCACCCATTAGCTGGTCAGGGGCTCAATGTGGGCTTACGGGATGTGGCAAGCCTGCTTCATATCATGAGGCACAAAGAGTCTTATCGCGAAGTGGATGATCGCATATTGCTGCGTCGCTATGAGCGCGAGCGTGAAGGAGACACCACTTCACTTTTATGGCTAACTGATCGCTTAAAGAAACTGTTTGCAGCACAAAGCCCCATCGAAAAGGGATTGCGCAATTGGGGTTTAGGAATAGTTAATCGAAGTCACATCATGAAGCGCCAACTGATTGAGCGCGCACTAGGAGAACAGTTGCATGGGTAAATTGATTCAGCATTTAGGTCTGGCGATCGTCTTGGTCGGCTTTTTGGGTTCGGTCGATGCCATGTCAGAAAAACAAGTTCGTGCCGAGTTACAAAAACGCTTAGGTACCTCAGCGAACGTTCGTAACATTACGCCATCGCCCATTCCAGGCTTATTTGAGGTTCAGATCAATCAAGAGATTTTCTATACCGATAGTAATGCCAAGTATTTGATTCAGGGGGAGATGATTGAGCTCGCATCGGGCACCAACTTAACCGCCAAGCGTCAAGAGGATGTCAACCGAATCAAATGGTCAGAGCTTCCCCAGGCTAACGCAATCAAAATCGTACGCGGTAATGGTAGCCGTCAAATTGCCGTGTTCTCGGATCCTAACTGTGGTTACTGCAAACGGCTAGAGCGAACTCTGCAACAACTGGATAACGTGACCATCTACAACTACCTAATTCCAATTCTCTCAGCGGACTCGGCGCTCAAATCAAAACAAATTTGGTGCGCTTCCGATCAACAAAAAGCCTGGAACGATTGGATGCTGAGCAACATCACCCCCAGCGGCAAATCGGATTGCGCCAATCCAATTGATAAGAATATGGCGATTGCCAAGACCTATGGAATCAATGGCACACCCACCATTTTCTTTACCGATGGCAGTCGCTTCCCAGGAGCCGTGCAGCTCTCCGATATCGAGAAAAAGCTCGCTTCTTTGAAATAATTCATGATGGCTTTGGATTCCACACTTGCAGTTCAGTACACCGTATGGCCTGATGATCTACATGGTCATCGCTTTACTGTTTCGCTCGTGATTCACCATCCAAATCCGCAAGGGCAAGTTGTGCATATGCCCGCATGGATTCCGGGTAGTTATTTAATTCGAGACTTTAGTAAGCATATTGAGTCCATCGCCGCGTTTACTCTTCCCAGAAATCAGACCGAAGCAAAGAAAAAAATTACCTTGGAGCGTCTCGATAATGATCGCTGGCGTATTCCCAAAGGAACTGGGTCTTGCGAGATTGTCACTACGGTATATGCCTTTGATCAATCGGTACGTACGGCTTATTTGGATCAAGAACGTGGCTTCTTTAATCCCACCAGTCTCTGTCTTGCCATCGAAGGTCAGGCCCATTTACCCTCTTCACTGGCTATTGCCCCACCACACGATCAGGCTAAGCCATGGCAAGTACAAACCACATTACGTCAGGTCAAAACCGATGCCAGCGGTTTTGGCTTTTATATGGCCAAAGATTATGCGGATTTGATTGATCATCCGGTCGCACTCGGACAGTTCGAGACGATTGAGTGGCAATCCTTTGGCACCCCTCACCGCATGGTCATTCAAGGACTAACGAGTGAGCAATCGCAACTGCTCGATAAAAAACAGCTTGCTAATGATCTCCAACGAATCTGTGATGCCACGATTCGCTTATTTGAGCCACGCAAACCCAAAGCCCCATTTAAGCAATATCTATTTATCGTCAATGCAGCTCTCGATGGCTATGGTGGACTCGAGCATCGCGATAGCACAGCGCTCCTGTGTAAACGCGATCAACTACCCTACGGTGATCACAGTACTGAAAGACCAAAAAAATCGTATGAAGAGTTTTTAGGACTTTGTAGTCATGAGTATTTCCATGCCTGGCTCGTCAAACGAATTCAGGCGAAGGCCTTTCAACCCTATCGCTTAAATGAACGCAATCACACCCGACTGTTGTGGCTCTTTGAAGGATTTACCAGTTACTACGACGATCTCCAACTAGTACGTAGTGGGTGCATCACCATGGAGCGCTACTTGGAGCTAGTGGCCAACAATTGGAATGGGGTGCTGCGCAATCCTGGCAGAACCAAGCAAAGCGTAGCGGATAGCTCCTTTGATGCTTGGACCAAGTACTACCAGATGGATGAGAACACCCCCAATGCGGTGGTGAGTTACTACGCCAAGGGGTCGCTCATTGCTTTAGGTCTCGACCTACAAATTCGGCAATACTCAAACAATCGGCAATCGCTAGATGATGTCATGCGCTTTTTATGGAAAGAGCATGGCAAAACTGCAATCGGGATCAATCAATATGCGCTAGACCTAGCCATCAGTTCAACGATTGGGATTGGGTTTAGCAAAATCTGGCAGCGCTTTAAGCGCGATTACATTGATGGCACACAGGATCTTCCTTTGCAGATTTGGTTACCCCAGATTGCTAATGTCGAGGTCGCTCAAAAACAAGCGAACTTTACTGAATCCATCAAACTAGCGCTTGGGATGCGCTATACCGATAGTAGCGGCTGGATCAAGGTAACGCATGTGCTTGATGGTGGCATTGCCCAACAAGCAGGGCTAGCCCCAAACGATCTGATTGGCAGCATCAATCAGCAACGAATCACCAGCACGAGAATGGATCAGGTACTTGGGAGTCTTGTGAACAGCAAGAAAATCACCTTCCATTACTTCCGACAAGATAAAGAGCATCAAGCTAGCACTACCTTAAAGCTCGACTGTCCAGCTCAATATGAGCTCAAACAATCTAAGAAATAGTCTTGCTCCATTAGCATGGATCTAAGGCAGTTCATACCTGATGATTGGCAATTCCTACTCAATAACTATCTGCAATCAAGTGATTGGCAATCCCTATCTGAAACGTTTGCTAAAGAGTATCAACAACACGGCGATGCGATTCGACCGGATCGAGAGCGGATCTTCAATGCTTTGCATCTCACACCGGTCAATCAAGTAAAGGTTGTCATTTTGGGACAAGATCCCTATCACTCTCCAGGGCTGGCGCAAGGCTTAGCATTTTCAGTCCCCAAGGATATTCCACTGCAGTCCAAACAGTTTCCGAGCTCATTACGCAATATCAATAAAGCATTAGCCCTTGAACGGTTTGGATCCCTCAAGAGTGGCGATTTAACTCACTGGGCTAATCAAGGGGTATTGTTATTAAACACTGCCCTCTCCGTTCGACTAGGTGAAGCGAACTCGCATGCGCAATTGGGATGGAAATCTCTTGTGATTGAGATCATTCAAAAACTCTCTCAACAACCCAATCTTGTTTGGATGCTTTGGGGTGGCCATGCGCAATCCATGGAAGAATATATTCATAATCCCGATCAACACCTCATCCTGAAATCTTCCCACCCCTCAGGCCTTGGAGTCTACAAAACACAACAACCATTTATCTACCCAGGTGACCAAAAAAGTTGTGGGCACTTTACGAAGGCTAATGCGTATTTAACTTCTATAAATATGGAGACGATCGATTGGGTTTAGCTTTACCGCTCAGCCCAAATTCTCAAGCCAAAAGGGAATATCTTGTTTTTGGTGAAGTATTCGTATCACACCAATGTATTCTTCATGTTCTAAATAAAAAATAATATATGGCGCTTTTTTGAGTGCATACGACCTTAAGTTATCAAAACTAATTTCCTGACCAATTCTTAAGGAGCCTAATTTTGGATAACGGCCTATTCGTCTTAAAGATTTTTCAAGTTCATCAATTAATTTCAATGAGGCAGCCAGGCCATAATCGCAGACAGTGTCTTTGATAATCTTGTCAGCATCTCTATTCGCAAAATCTAGAAGTATTAATTTTTTTGAGATCAACTAGAAGCTAATTTCTTTGCTTTTTTTCTTAACCCATCAAAATATCCAGAATTAATCTCTTGAACCGGTTTCGATGAGGCCCCTGCAAGCAGCAATTCTCTTAAGACGTTTCTTTCTTGCTCCTTGCGAATAAGTTCTCTCAAGTACTCACTACTTGTTCCATACCCTCGACTACTAACCTGCTGATCAACAAATATTTTCATTGAGTTAGGTAGGGAAATATTCATTGTTGTCATTGTCTTCATTTTAAATTTTTGGCAAGTTTTGTCAATAAAAGTCTTAAATACCCTTTATTCTATATGAAATTTTTATCATTTTTTGAATAATAAATACATTAAACTGAACAAAAATCCCCCCACAATCGCACTACCCCACTCAAGCATTTGCCCAGCCGTGAATAGTCCCGCAGCCTGACCTCCGTAGCTTGCAAAAGCAGTCCCAAGAATCCCAAACGCCATACTCCAGAGGTAAGTAGCCTTGGTTCGCTTGGCTCGTTTAGCGCCCTTATTTCTAGGGGAAAACCCAGGAAAATAATGGGCAGCAGCCCAGCCCATCAGGCTTCCGAGTAGTAAATAAGCCAAAAACCCCATTCAAAACGCCCCTATTAGCCCCAAGAAACCTATAATTATCAATATGAAGCTGTTGACTTTGGGCATTAACCATCACACAGCGCCAGTTGCCGTTCGGGAAAAAGTGGCTTTTGATCCCGAGGGTCTGCTTGACGCATTATCCGACCTACGCTCCCATTTGGGTGGCGTTAATCGTGGCGGCATGCCTGAGGCAACCATTCTTTCGACCTGCAATCGCACCGAACTCTACTGCGCCGCTAATGATCCTGCCTCCGAGGGTGAGTTTCATGAGGCAACGTTTGATTGGTTAGCCAAAAGCCAAAATTTGGCCCCCAGCGTTTTACAACCTCATATCTACACACTACCCCAATCAGACGCAGTACGTCATGCGTTTCGAGTGGCTTGTGGCTTAGATTCGATGGTGATTGGTGAGACCCAAATCCTAGGCCAAATGAAGGATGCGGTTCGCACTGCTAATGAGGCTGGCGCACTAGGAACCTATCTCAATCAACTCTTTCAGAAAACCTTCTCGGTTGCTAAAGAGGTACGTGGTTCAACCGAAATTGGCGCACATTCCATTTCAATGGCTGCCGCATCGGTTCGCTTAGCCGAGCGCATCTTTGCATCGATTGGCGAACAGAAAATTCTGTTTATCGGTGCCGGTGAAATGATCACCCTCTGCGCCACCCACTTCGTCGCTCGCAAACCCCGCGGTGCAGCGATTGCAAATCGTACCGTAGAGCGTGGACAAGAACTGGCGGACTCGATCTCAGCCCAAAACATCGAAGCGGAGTCCTTTCGTCTCAATGACCTGCCAACACGCCTACATGAGTTTGACATTATTGTCTCGTCTACCGCTAGCCCGCTACCCATTATTGGCTTGGGGATGGTGGAAAGTGCCCTAAAGCTCAGGCGTCGCAAGCCCATGGTGATGATTGATCTGGCAGTGCCGCGTGACTTTGAACCCGAGATTGCTCGCTTAAACGATGTGTATCTCTACACGGTGGATGACCTAGGCACCATGGCCCAAGCCGGTGCCAATTTACGTCAAGCCGCAGTAAGCCAAGCCGAGATCATCATTGAAGAGCGTGTGAGTAATTTCATGCACTGGTTACAAGGTCGTAATGCCGTACCTTTAATCCAAGATCTCCAATTGCAAGGTGATCGCCTGCGACAAATTGAGCTAGAACGCGCACTGAAACGCTTAGTTCGCGGTGAGGACCCACAAGATGTACTCAATGCCATGGCCCAGGGTCTTACTAATAAGTTCTTACATGGCTCATTACATGCCTTGCAGCACGCCAGCGGTTCGGAGCGTGACGCTCTACTGAAATTACTTCCCAAGTTATTTGCCACCCACTCCAGCGATAAAAATAATCCGACCGATAGCCATTAGATGAAATCCAGCATGCGTACCAAGCTGGAGCATCTGGATGCCCGTTTGGCTGAACTCAATACCATTTTGATGCAAGAAGACTCCGCAAAGGATATGGATGTCTATCGCAAACTCACGCGTGAGCATGCTGATATTTCAACGGTGGTGGAACAGTTTGGGCTTTACAAAAAAGCTGAGGCGGATGCAAAAGCTGCCAGCGAAATGCGCCTTGACCCTGAAATGAAGGACTTTGCCGACGAAGAGGAAAAAGATGCACAAGCACGCATGGCCGAGCTTGAGAAAAGCTTGCAAACCCTTTTGCTGCCCAAGGATGAAGACGATGGGCGCAATATCTTCTTAGAGATCCGAGCGGGCACTGGTGGCGACGAAAGTGCCTTATTTGCAGCTGATTTACTGCGCATGTATTCCCGTTTTGCCGAGCGTCAGGGCTGGAAAACTGAGATAGTCAGTCAAGCCGAATCGGATCTTGGGGGCTATAAAGAGGTCATTGTTCGGTTAGCTGGCAATGACGTATACGCGAAGATGAAGTTTGAGTCTGGTGGCCATCGGGTACAGCGCGTCCCACAAACCGAGACTCAGGGACGGATTCATACGTCGGCCTGTACGGTTGCGGTAATGCCCGAGGTAGATGAAATTGAGAGCGTCAAAATTAATCCAGCCGAGATCCGCATCGACACCTTTCGGGCATCGGGCGCTGGTGGACAACATATCAATAAAACAGATTCCGCAGTACGGATCACTCATCTTCCTACCGGAATAGTGGTGGAGTGCCAAGACGATCGCAGCCAACATCGCAATAAAGATCAAGCCATGAAAGTCCTGGTCTCACGCATCATGGATGCCCAGCGACACGCTCAGCAGCAAGAACAAGCCCAAACCCGTAAATCCTTAGTGGGTAGCGGCGATCGCAGTGACCGTATCCGCACTTATAACTTCCCCCAAGGCCGAATTACCGATCATCGCATTAATCTCACCCTCTACAAAATTGATGCCATGATGGACGGCGATATTGGCGATTTATTAAATGCTCTGGCAGCAGAACATCAAGCTGAACTCTTAGCCGCCATGGGCGATGCGTAATCCGCATCATGGCCAACACGATTGCCGCTCTCCTTGAGGGCACAAGACTCAATAAAACCGATGCCAAGGTGCTACTGGCGCATTTGCTTAACAAACATCTAGGGTGGCCCCGCTCGGCTCTGATTTCTAGAGATCAAGAACCGCTCCCTGATGAACTTCTCATCGCCTGGAAATCCCTAGAAGCCCAGCGTATATCTGGGGTGCCCGTGGCTTACCTCACAGGAGTGAAAGCTTTTCATGGAATTGAACTCAAGGTCAACGAAACGGTATTAATCCCCCGCCCAGAGACCGAGCTCTTGGTGGATCTTGCACTAGAAGAAATACAGCGTATTCATTCGGACTATCCCAATCAAACGATTCAGATTCTGGATTTGGGGACGGGCTCTGGAGCGATTGCCCTAGCGGTTGCCCATGAATGCTCCATCAGTAAAGCGCCGATTAATTTAGGTATTCTAGGGGTTGATCAAGCGAGTGATGCGATTGAACTTGCTTGCGAGAATGCCAAAGCTTTGGGACTTAATCATTTAGTCGAGTTTTTACTAAGCAATTGGTATGACGCAATACCTGATCGATACCAAACCGCATTTGATGTGATCGTCAGCAATCCTCCCTACATTCAAAAGGACGACCCCCATTTGCAAGAGGGCGATCTACGCTTTGAGCCCAAAGCAGCCCTCACCGATGATGGCGATGGCCTGTCGTGCATTCGGGAGATTGTTAATCACGCCCATCATTACTTAAAACCTGGTGGCCTGATTGCCATCGAGCATAGCTATGATCAGGCAGCTGAAGTTGCTACGCTCCTAGAAAACCATAGCTTTCATGACATTGGCGCCATTGCTGATCTAGCCGGGCATTTACGAGTCACGCGGGCCAGAAAATAAGACCCTACTTTTTAATCGGTCATAAAATAGTGATCAAGTAAGAATCAAAGCAAAACCCAGTTCGTTTATGAAAGGATTTCATCACCATGAGTGATACCCAAGCCAAGATCAAAGAAATTGTGACCAGCCATCCCGTGGTCCTGTTTATGAAGGGTACCGCACAGTTCCCACAATGCGGCTTCTCGGGTAATGCCGTAAATATCTTACGTGCCTGTGGCCTAGAGACCTTACATACCGTCAATGTCTTTGATGATGAAGCCATTCGCCAAGGTATTAAAGAGTATGCAAACTGGCCAACTATCCCGCAGCTTTATGTCAATGGCGAGTTCATTGGTGGCTCAGACATCATGACCGAGATGTACCAAAGCGGCGAACTCAAAAAACTCCTCGGTCTTTGATCGCAAGCCCCCTCCTCAAAAGCTCACTCGGTGGGCTTGGTCTGCAGTAGACTAAGCCCATGACAGACCTTCCTGCCCTGATTACCATTGTTGCCCTTGGCATTGCCATCGGGCTTGGAATGTATGTTGCCGTTCTTCGATCCAATCAGAATCAACAACAAGGCGCTATTGCTGAGTTAACCACCCAGTTAGAGCAAATTAGGGTTGAGCGTGATCAAGCGCTGCAACGCGCCATTCGCCTAGAGGCTGAGTTGGATTCAGAGCGTAAGCAAGTTCAACATCGGATTGATTCATTAAACGAGGCCAAGGAGGCGCTCACCAACCAGTTTAAGAATCTCGCCAATGAGATTTTGGAAGATAAAACCAAGAAGTTCGCAGAGCAAAATGCCCAGCAGCTCGATACTTTGCTAAAGCCCTTGCAAACCAAGCTCACTGAGTTCAAGGAACAAGTGAGCAACTCCTACGAAAAAGAATCCAGGGAACGCTTTGCACTTAAGCACGAGATTGAACGTCTAGCCAATCTCAATCTCAAGATGTCGGATGAAGCACGATCGCTTACCAATGCGCTAAAGGGCGACTCCAAAATCCAAGGAAACTGGGGGGAACTGGTTCTAGAATCCATCCTGGAGTCCTCGGGCTTACGTAAGGGCGAGGAGTATCTGGTTCAAGATAGCCATACTCAGGCGGATGGTAGTCGCTTACAACCCGATGTCATTATTAAGTTACCTGAAGGTCGCCACCTCGTAATCGATAGCAAAGTATCCATCACAGCCTATGCCAGACATACTGAGGCAGCCAGTACCGATGAAGCCGATAAAGAACTTCTCGCCCACATTCAATCGATTCGGCAACACATTCAAGGTCTATCTGGTAAAAACTATGCCGGGATTGCGGATATCGCCAGTGTGGATTTTGTATTGATGTTTATTCCCATTGAGCCAGCCTTCTTAAGTGCCCTCAAGTCTGCCCCCAATCTTTATCAAGAGGCACTCAGTAAAAACATTGTCTTGGTATGCCCCAGCACCCTAATGGCCACTTTACGGACTGTCGCCCACTTGTGGAGGCAGGATCAACAGAATAAAAATGCCATGGAGATCGCTCGTCAATGCGCCAACCTCTATGACAAGTTCGTGGGCTTTGTAGAAGATCTTGAACAAATCGGCAAGCGCCTAGACCAAGCGCAATCGAGCTATCACGATGCCTTCAATAAACTCAAGACGGGTAAAGGCAATCTAATTAAAGCTGCTGAGAAAGTCAAAGAATTGGGTGTGAAACCCAATAAAGTGATTGCAAGTAATTTACTCACACAAGACGATGAGTCTGCATAAATAAAAACCCGCTCCTCGGAGCGGGTCTTCATGAACAACGAATTGCTAATTAAGCAGCTTTACGAGCCTTTGCAGGAGCAGCGGCTTTTTTCACTTGGGCCAATTGGCCTTGGAATGCTTCAAATGCTTGATCAGCCGATTTCTCAACGGTTGACAATGCATCTTTGCTAGCTTCACGGAACTGCTCAATACCTTGCATCACTGAGTTCATCGAGGTTTTGAATGCAGATACAAACACATCCGAACCAGCAGGTGCATTTGCAGCCAAGGTGTTTACCCAGTCTTGCATACCAGCTTGAGCTTGCTCAATGCTAGCTTCCACGACATCAGCAAACTCTTTACCGCTCTCACGCAATACTTTAGTTACTTTGCGCTGATGAGCAATAGCTTGGTTACCAACGTCTTGCAAAGTATCGGCTTGCAAAAGTTCGGTCACTTGCTTGGGATCTTTTGCACTTAATACTTGCTGAATGTTCTCTTGAGCATTTGACAACGCAGCTTTAGAAGCGTCGTAGTTCAGTTCAACGAGTTTCTGAGCATTCTCAAGAGCAGCTTCGCTCAATGAAAATACGGTCTCGAGGTTTTTACTCTGGATTTGCGACAATTTTGCTGCGACTTGATCTTGATTCATGGTGTACTCTCCAATTAGTTAATTTGTTCAATATTGCACTGCACCATGAAACTATACCCAATTATTTGCTGCTATGCAATAAATATGTGTGCAATGCAACAAAATACTCAGGTATTGAATAAAATACTCAATTAAATCAAATATTTATAATAAATCTCCTGTGCCAAATCCCCCACAAACCAAGCATTCTTACCCCAAAATCGCTACTGCTGCCTGTTTTGGCACCTTTCTAGAGTGGTACGACTTCCTCACCTTTGCGACCTTGGCGGTTGCCTTTGCCCCACTCTTTTTTCCAAGCTCTGACCCCATCACGGGTCTTTTAGCCAGTCTTGCAACCTTCGGGGCGGGGATGGTGGTTAGACCCCTAGGAGCAGCATTCTTTGGCTCTCTCGGTGATCGCATTGGGCGTCGGCCGGTCTTTCTGATCACAATCACATTAATGGGTGGCGCCACCTTTGCCGTGGGATTTTTACCCACCTATGAGCAAATTGGAATTTGGGCACCCATCTGTCTAGTAACTCTGCGACTTCTTCAAGGCCTATCTGCAGGCGGAGAAATTGGCGGCAGTGCCGTCTACTTAACTGAGCATGCGGGCAGCACCAACCGGGGGCTGAAAACAAGTGTCTTACAGCTGATGGGGCCACTTGGTATGCTGGCCTCGATCCTACAATTGGTGTTACTCAATCACTATTTGGATCCAGAGAGTTTCAAAGAATGGGGCTGGCGTGTGCCCTTCTGGTTCTCCATTGTTCTTCTTCTGGTTGCCCTAAAGGTTCGGATGACCCTTGAAGAAACGCCGATTTTTAAAGCGATGCTAGCTAAAGGCGAACTTGCTAAATCGCCACTGCGCGATAACTTTAAAGATAAAGAAACACGTAAACAAATGTTTCTATTGTTTTTCTGTATCTCAGCGGGCGGATCTGTCCTCTTTTTCTGTGTGCAGGTCTATACCGGTATCTTCATGAAATCCGCCTTGCAAATGAGTTCGCAAATTGTGGATACCCTCACTATCACCGCAACGCTCGTTCTCTTTCCGATGGTGATTATTGCGGGAGCGCTCTCCGACAAAATTGGTCGACGTCCAGTCGTGATTAGCGGCTTATTACTTGGAACAATCCTGATTCAGCCTGCCTATCAATTTCTGCAAAGCCTATCAATGCAAAGTGCCCCTGATTATTTTCTAATGAGCGCAACCTTAATTGCACTGGCAATACCGCTTTCATTAGTTGTGGGGCCTCAAACAGCTCTTCTAGCGGAGCTGTTTCCAGCGAGAACACGCAATAGCGCAGCAACTTTGCCACACAACCTAGCAGCCGGCTGGATCGGGGGATTGCTCCCGTTGATTGTGACCTGGCTCAATAAAGAGTTTGCGAGTCAACTTGCAGGGCTTTGGTATCCAACTCTTTTCCTAGCGATTGCAGCAACTTTGGCAATACTGTATCTGCCAGAGACAAGGAAAGTGGATCTGAATCAATGAAGATAGGATCAAGAGGGTGATTGGTGCCCCATGTCCGACTCGAACAGACCACCTACTGATTACAAATCAGTTGCTCTACCAGATGAGCTAATGGGGCATTGACCTTCTAAAACTGGATTTTAACTTACTTCACAATCTTCAAAGCTGGGCGTTCGCTCTTGGTCTTGGTGGCTTCTTGGTTGCCCGACTTTTTTTGAGCAATTTGCTTACATAGTGCTTACACAGATTAGGACTAAAAGTTCTGAGAAATTAGGTCTTTCTTTGCTCAAAATCACCAAATTGAGCGCTCCGTCAAATGGACAAAAAATCTACTGGGACCACAAGGTTTCAAATCTCGGCGTACGAGTAACAAAAAACGGGGTAAAAGCCTTTGTAATTCAATCAAGATTATTTGGAAAAACACTACGCTTAACTATTGGTTCAGCCAATAGATGGACTTTGCAAGAGGCCAGAAAAGAAGCTCGACGAATGCTCGTATTAATAGACCGAGGGATTGACCCTCGTAATAACGGACAGTTACCACGAGAGCCCAGGCTAGAAAATTCAAATGCCAATATTCGCTTATTGGATATTTGGACTGACTATATTGATATTAAGAAAAGTGGTTGGAGTCCGCGCTACTATCAAGAGCATCTGGACCTCTCTCGTAATGGCGGTGAAATTATCTCCAAAGGTCGTAAACCGAATATGCCAGCATTCAAAGAGGCTGGTTTTTTGAGACCACTACTAAATTTAAATCTAGATCAACTTAATTCCGAAGTAATACATGACTGGGCTAAAGAACATGCATCAAAACGTCCAACGAAAACTCGACTAGCTTTATCTATGTTCAAGGCATTCGTCAATTGGATAAATGCAAATTCAAAGTATGAAATCGATATTGTTGAAAAAATAAATTACAAATCAATTTTTGGAAAAAGACCGCAAAAGATAAAAATTGATTGCCTACAAGTTGAACAGCTTGAATCTTGGTTTACTGCCGTCATGGGTATCAATAACAAAGTAATAAGTGCCTATCTTCAAGTATTACTCATCACGGGTGCTCGCAGAGGAGAACTGGCTGGATTGCAATGGGACGAAATTGATACTCGTTGGAAGACAATCTTTATAAAAGACAAAATTAAAGGGTTGCGGGTTATTCCACTTACTCCATATGTGGAGTCTCTGATTCTCGATTTACCAAAATTCAATGAATTTGTCTTCAGTAGCCAACAATCATCTTCTGGTTTCATTAAAGAGCCAAGAATTGCTCACAACTTAGCAATTCAAAAATTAAATCTTCCTCATCTGACTATTCATGGTCTCAGACGGTCATTTGGGACCCTTGCTGAATGGACTGATTGCCCAGTTGGTATTAGCGCCCAAATTATGGGGCATGCTCCAAGCGCATTAGCCGAAAAGCATTATCGACAAAGGTCTATTGATTTACTCCGTAAATGGCACGTCGAAATTGAATCATTCATTCTAAGAAAGGCAAATTTAGGCCATCTAATTCAATAAATTGGGCTGAGTGCAAGTGTCGTGTTTAACACGACACAGGTGTTTTTCTCATTTTAAAAATCATCCTCATTTGTAGTTTATGGAGATTTAAACAATGAAAAAATCACTATTAGCACTCGCCGCAATGGGCGCGTTTGCTGGTGCTGCTCAAGCCCAGTCCAGCGTGACCGTATACGGTATCATCGATATGGGTATGGCAGGTGGTAACAGCCGCACTGCAAACGGAACAGATGTTACTAAGCAAACTGCCTTAGGCGTTCAGCAGTCTGCACAATCAACCAGTCGTTTGGGATTCCGCGGTACGGAAGACTTGGGCGGTGGCATGAGAGCTTTCTTCACATTCGAAACCACACTTCGTCCCAATAACACAACAGCGACAGCTGCAGAAGGTGATCAATTGTCCTCCTTCAATAACCGTCAGGCATTTGTTGGTATTGCCCAAAAAGGCATTGGTCAAGTGGCGCTTGGTACACAACAAACGATTATTCATAACGTTGTAGGTCGCACCACAGCTGGTCAGCAAAACAACTTGGTTGGCGATGTGATTTACTCCATCGGCGGCGGCACCGGTGGCGGCCTGGCTGCATTAGCTGGCTCTTATGGAATGGTTAACGGTCAAAGCTATGCGGTTCGTGTAAACAATGCAATTACATTTGCATCCGACACCTTTGCTGGCTTTCAAGGTAACGCTATGCTAGTACTGAGTAACAATAACTCTACTCAAACTGGTGCTAATGCTGGTGGAGAAAGTAACACTTCTGGCTATGGCCTAGGTGTAAATTACACTTGGAAAAAATTGTTTTTAACAGCCAACTACCAATCATTTACAAACGCTCTAAATACGGTTACCCCAGGTACTTCACCAACTACAGCGCCAAGTACATTTACTCAATTCAGCCCAGGTCAAGCTGCAACACGTGGTACTAACGTTAACGACAACACTGTGTATGTTGCAGGTTCGTATGACTTTGGTATCTTGCAAGCATTTGTTGGCTACATCAACCGTAA
The DNA here is from genome assembly GCF_003065385.1 of Polynucleobacter acidiphobus. NCBI lineage: Bacteria > Pseudomonadati > Pseudomonadota > Betaproteobacteria > Burkholderiales > Burkholderiaceae > Polynucleobacter > Polynucleobacter acidiphobus. Next base: position 115,470 of record NZ_CP023277.1, on the reverse strand, counting down.
GGTTAATGCTGAAAACAACAACTTGTATTTCAACCGTTACACGGCACAACAAATTGGTGTTCGTAGCAACCTAACGCCTACGGTTAATGTGTTTGCATCAGTTGGTAATGGCTCGTGGGAGCAAACTGGTTATGATTTGCCATCTGCCAAAATCAATGGCTATCAGTTGGGCTCAAACTATATGTTGAGTAAGCGTACAAACCTGTATGCAATTTTCGGTAATGCATCACAGTCCAACGCTTTAAATAGTACCATTAACCCAGCAACAGCAAGAAATACTAGCTACAACATCAATAACTATGCTGTTGGTGTACGTCACACTTTCTAATTTGACACTAGCGCAAGCTAGTTAACGATTAGTTGCAGTAAATCAACCCGCTGTGGCAACACAGTGGGTTTTTTCTTTGTCACGTTTGAAGTAATTTCTGCCGTTGTTGATTCAACTTAACCTGCTGTTGATTGAGCCGCGCCGTCTTTGCTGCACGCCGTGCAGCATCTAGTTGAGTCTTTAGTTGGTCCACACGCTGTTGTTGGGGTGTGCGGGGTTTGGTCACTTCTGAAATTTGCATATAGTTACTTATGGTGTCGTGTTGGTCACGACACCCAGACTTCATTTACGAAATCCGCTGCGCAAACTGGCACTGGCAGTTTCTATTTGAGCATCTAGCTCGCCTGCTTCTACGGCAGCTTTGATAGCAGTTAAGGCTTTGACCAGCTCTTCACCCGTGGCCACTTCCACGCTGGGTTTGCCTTTGGCTAGCTCAATGGTCCAGCTGCCGTATTTGACCGCTACACAGACTTTGCCACCCTCACTTTGAAACCACCAAGGCTTGATGCGCTTGGGCACTTCTACTTGCTTGCGCAATCCCGTCTCGCTGTCTTTGATTGAGCGGTATTTCATGACCACGAAGGGTTTGCCATCTAGCTGACTTTGCGCCAGATTGATTTGCTCCCATAGCTTTGTGGCCAGCTTGTTTCTACGAATCACAATGGCAGGCATGTTGCGTGGTTTTTTTACGGCGACTAACTTCAAGTTACTTAATGTGCTCATCTTCTTTCTCCTATTGGGTTAATGGGCACATGTAGTTTGTGGGGAGATTGCGCTTAGGACGACCTCTTTTTGCCATTTGAGTCAATTTCGCCGAAATCGCCAAATAACACCGTATTTTTCATTAGTTTTCCTTTGCCAGTCATAAATAACTGCGAGTGGCGAAGTGAGTTGCGATTGAGTAGCTAATGAGTCGTTGATAAAGAAGTTACGAAGGAGTAGCTAGTTAAGGCAAATGAGTAACTCTGACTGCGAAACACGCAACTAGAAACCCGAAACCTCTTTTGGCATCTGCAACTTCACGCAACTACAGCCACTCCAATCATTGAGGAAAGGTAAATCATGGAAAAAGAAATAGCAGTGCGGCTTTATCAAAACGCCAAATACGGCACCACCTATGGCAAAGGGGTGCGTCACCAAGCCCTATTTAATGCGGCTGCCGATATTCGTGAGCCAAAGGTCAAATACCTATTGGACTTTTATAGCTTTGAGCATTGGGAATTTTTAGCCAAAAGCCATCAACTAGAAATTGTTCATCAAGTTCGTGAATTGGTTGATGAAGACTCGCTAGTCAGCTGGGTTTTACGCTATGACCCAGCGACCAAAACCAAGACCCCTGTGTATGGGTTTAGTGCCTTGCAGCTTGGTACCAATCATTTGATTTTGTGCGTTGTAGACAGCGAATTTGGCATAGAAGAGAGCTGGCGATTAACTGCCAAGCCTTGCAGGGCTGTTAGTGGAAAAAATATTGCTGAATTGCTGGCCACTAATAGTGAGCTTGCTACTTGGTGAAAAAAACCACTGTCGTGTCTGACACGACAGTGGTAGGTGATACTAAAGTGCTTTTACTTAAGCGTATTCAAAAAGACGGTCAATAGTAGCTTGTCGCTCCTCAATGTCTTTTTGCAGTTGCAAGGCCAAGGCTTCACGCTCTTCCTTCGTGAGCTTTTTCTTAGGCACTTTGAGAGCCTTAATCAATTCTTTGGCTTGTGCGCTATCTGCACGTGCTTTGCGTTTTGCTTCTGCTTCAGCATTAGCAATTGACTTTTTGATGGCACTCTCAGCCTGACGCACTTTGGCTTGAGTCAATGAATAATGCGCTGCCAAAGCCGCATTAACTGCTCCATCGTGACGAATAACGGCTTTCACTTCCAATTGACCATTAGTGAGACACGTTGCTACCAGCACAACTTGCTTGTCTACCCAATCCTCTTCTGCTTTAAAGACAGCAGAGTCAAACTGAATAGTCCCAAGTGAAGCACTACCAACCGAAGCTTTGCCAAGCTCTGCTCGCTTAGTCACGGACAAGGGCTTTGTGCCACCTAGACGAATTTGCTCTACACCCCCGTTTTGCTCCAAAAACTCCATCAAGTCTGCAGGGGCTACGTCTTGACGCAAGGCCTCACGTAAAGCAATGGAATACGCTGATACGCGACGACGGTCTACTCCAAATACACACTTGATGACACGGGTCATGTCATGAGTGCTAGGTGTAAATGTATAGCCACGTTCAGCAATGAAAGATTCCATCGCGTCCAACTTCTCTTTGCGTACAACTTCGTCAGCGTCTCGCTTCATGACCAAGTAATACTGATAAGAGTCCTGCAAGATGGAATACAGGCGTTTGTTGGATGCTGCTAACTCGTATGTCTCCCAACTGACACGAGCAGTTTCTAGTGACTTGAGGACTTCTACAGATGCTGTGGATACTGCTACTGTCGTGTTTGGCACGACCACAGCGGCAGGCACATTAAGTGCAGCCAAGTTAATAGAAGGGTTAAGGGTGTTTACTACTACGTTTGCGTTTGCGTTTGCCATTTTTTTACCTTTCGTAAATGACGGTTTATCAAAATGCGGTTGCGGTGAGTTGTTTCGCTTCCACACCCCTTACTATCCTGATTAACTGCTTAATGTAGAATCTATACATATACTGTTAATCAATGAAAAACAAACACTTATGAAGACTTATCGCCCCATACAAAAGGGCATTGGCCAGCTACGGTTTCGCAGCATTGAGGAAGAGCTGGCAAAAGCCAGGGTCAGCGTGCGACGGTGGTGGTGGGAGTATTTGCGTCTAAGTAAGACGTACTGGCTGATATGCCAAACCTCTACCAGCCGTAACAATCCCCGTGTCATGGATGAAAAAATGCGCTGGATTTACCGCAAATTTGGGGATGTCTTTAGTTCAGATTTTGATACGTGGTACACCAATACGGGCAGCCGAATCTTTGCGGAACAAGAAGCGTTGCCAGAAGTCACTGAAATAGAGGAGGACTTTAGTAACCTAAGAGAGTCGCGCGACGGGCTCCTACTAGTAGATATTCCGCTGTCGTTAAGTCAAGCAACCATTAATCGCCAAATAAATCGCATTCTCAAAAAGCATATGGACGAGCGCCCCACCAATAAATTGCAGACTAGTAAATCCCAATTCCCCATCAATCCTGTTCGCTATCGCTTGCATACCTTACAAAAAATGCATGAAGTCTGGTGTTTACATAGGGAGCTAATTGCCAAACCTGTGGCATTGGGTCAGGCTAAAGATAGGTATTCCACCAAAGGCGATTTATTTCGTATTGGTAAAGTACTGCGCCTTAGTCCAAGTAATGAATTAATTGCAGAAGACGTTAAATTAAATCATCGCCGTACCAATATCATGCGTGCCACAGTGAGCCGCTATCTCAGTCGTGCTAATTTACTCATTGATAACGTGGAACTGGGCCAATTTCCAGTCTTTAAAAAAGTGTCTCCCAAAAAAGTGTTTACGACTAAACAAATGGAGTCCCACCGTGAGCTAGAAAATCAATGGTGGGACTTGGATTTATCCTCAAGCTTGAGTGGCACCAAAGTCATAGATGCCAAACGCGTGGTGTACAGCTGGTATGGCTAATAAGAGCTAAACGCTCGCTAGATAAGTTCCACTGCGTTCCGTTTAGTCTCGTCGTTGACATCAATATAACGTTGGGTAACGGCAATGCTTTTGTGGCCTGCAAGGCTCGCTAGTACCCGCACTCCAATGCCTTTATTCGCAAGCGTTGTAATAAAGCTTCGTCGCCCGCTGTGACTAGAAGCATTTGCGATACCCGCTCGCTTATAAAGCCAATAAAAGTGCTGGGTTAAGACATTGGGTGTCCAACCCAAGCGACAGGATGTATGAAAAAGCGGTATCTCTTTGCTGGTCGCATGACGGGTAGCCAAATAAACCGCTAGCTCTTCACGCAGTTTCTTTGGTAAAAAGATGGTGCGACCTTCATTGCCTTTGGTTTGACGAGCGCTTAGGCGAATTTCGCTACGAATCGTGCCATCGTCATTTAATACATCGCCCATTTTGAGTTGGGCAATTTCTTTGACCCGCAGTCCTGCCCAAAAGCCCATTAAGAGCATGGCGCGATTGCGCTCTGCGTACTTGCGATTGCTGATATAGCGTAATACTTGGTCTAATTCAGACTGGGTGAGGGTTTTTGCTTGTGCCATTATTTGTCCTTTGCTAAATAAAAATACGCTTACAGTATGTTTTCTTTTTCGCAAAAGGACGACCTCAATTAACCCAATAAAGACCTTCCAAGAATCAATGACTTATAAAACCCCAAATAAAAACGCACTTTTCTTTGGTGATTTGGAGCTCTTACAGCACTATTTAGCAGGCCTTGTGGCAGATAGACGACAAAAAAACGGAGTATTGCTTTAAATCCGCGCGCAGCACGCTTTAAATACAATTTTGGTACTCACGCATAGGAAAGTCCAAAAAATGCACTGTAGACGGTTTTTGAGGGGTGCTACTGTCGTTTTTAACACGACAGTTATTTTTTGAATACCTCAGAATGCGTGCCAATCCTTACCAAATAAAGCTCCCCGTCAATGATGCGGTAGATAAGAACGCAGTCGTTCGTAATATGACAGTCCCAAAAGTTTTTGTATGGCCCGCTTAGCGGATGATTGCTATATTTGGCTGGCAATGGTTTACCTGCAATGAGCAAACTCAATACCACCAAGTATTCGGAATGGTTAAATTTCGGACTTTGAACAATGCGCTTAAAGTCCTTCGCATACTGCGAACTAGTAATTGGGATAAGCATTAAGAGACGGCCTTTAGCTACGGGCTAGGGCCTTATTCATCTCAGCTACGGACTTATAACGTTTAAGTTTGGCACGCTTTTTGGGGTTTTCTATTTCTTCCATTGCAGCTATGGTCTTGGCATTAGGTATCCGCAAATCAAATGGAATAGTGCCCTCTGTTGCCACTCGTTTTAAGAATAGGCGAATAGCGTCAGAGACATTGAGCCCCATAGCTTCAATGACCTCTGTCGCTTCTGCTTTAACTTTAGCGTCAATACGGCAACGAACATCTGTGGTGAGCATCGCTTTTTCCTTTAATCGTGTGTCGCAATTGTAGCTACAAATTGGAACAATGTCAAACCGACCATTTATAATGGTGCTACTGTCGTGTTAAACACGACAGCAACCTCAAGCGCGACGGGTTCGCTTACTTTGTAGCAAATTAACATTCATTTCCGCTTTTAGATTTGAAGAGTAGAACTTTTCAATCATCTCTACGGAAGTTCGGGCATTTCTGGCCAAAGTCAATAAATCAATCCCATGTCCATAAATTAGCCTAAATGTGATTGCAGTATGACGTAATGAATATAAAGTTCTTTTTTGACCATCACTGCTAATTTCTAAATGAGCAGCTTTAACGATACGGCTAAACAAATAGGAAATGATTTGAATTGCTTTTGAGCGATTTTCTACATTTGGAAAGAATACGAAATCATTTGGATTTCCATGGCCAATTTTTAGTTGTTCACCTCTTATTGTTTTATAAAGCCTAACTGCAGCCCTTAATGAAACTACTTGCCCCGAATGTCTTTTAGTCTCAGGCAAGTTAATTCTTAAATAGCACTGCTTTCCTTCAACTATTTGGATATGTTTATGTTGTAACAGTTTGATATCTACTGGTCGCAAAAAAGTATTAGTCATAAATCGAATTAGCCTAATCATTTCCTGCGGAATGGGGCCATTTTGAACATAAACATTATTAGCAGTATTGCGATGAGTAATTTGATTATTTGCAAGATTAAGATGACTGAGTGCCTTGGCTGTTCGTAGCACCAACAGATATTGGTCAACGGATAGGCTCGCTCTAGGAATACTTTTACCCCTGACTTTTGGAAATACGGGCAAATTTTCCATCCAGCCTTCTAGGACCCCCAAGGTCAGAATTCGCTTAAGGAGGCCCAGATACTGTCTGATTGTGATGGGTTTAATCGACTGTTTATCTAAATGCTCAATAAAGCCCAAGATATCCTTGCTGCTTATTTGTCCTAGATTCATATCCCCAAAATAGGGCCCCAGATTGGCGTTTAATCTGCTATGAAGCATTCGCAGGGTTTGCGAAGTGATTTCACCCAATCGGTATTTTTGCTCCTCTTTTGCCAAAATTATTGGTATGAGGTCTATAAATTGATATTGGGTGGCAGGACTGATTTGAGAAAAATTAAAAATAGATTGTGAGTCGTCCCTAATCCATGAATCATTTGCTGCTATTTGGTTAAATCGAATATGGCTTGTCATTAAACAATGCTCCTAGTTAAAGAGCTATTGTGTATAACAAATCAAAGCGTCAGAGGACAAGATAATTTTTGGATAAAGACTTGACTAGGCATTAATTCGAAAATAAATTATGCAAATAGCAAGCTATTTTGCTTACACAGTGCTTACATCGATTGATTACAAATGCGGAGGCTAGTAAATATGTCCGACTCGAACAGACCACCTACTGATTACAAATCAGTTGCTCTACCAGATGAGCTAATGGGGCATTGACCTTCTAAAACTGGATTTTAACTTACTTCACAATCTTCAAAGCTGGGCGTTCGCTCTTGGTCTTGGTGGCTTCTTGGTTACCAAGGCCCTTATCTACCGGGCCTTTGGTTTCTGGATCAAAGGGGAATGACATGCCCTGCCCATTCTCTCGAGCGTAGATTGCTAATACATGTGTAACTGGTACCAACACCTTCTTTGGCACACCACCAAACCTTGCCTGAAAACTGATCCAATCGTTCTCAATATGCAATTGATGGCAAGCCTCTGAAGAGATATTTAGAACAATCTCGTTGTTCTTCACGAACTCCATGGGCACTTCGACTCGTTCATCAACAAAAACGGCCAAGAACGGTGTAAAACCAAAATCCGTACACCATTGATGCAGTGCACGGATGAGATAGGGTTTGGTACTTGGGGTTTCGCTAGCCATATTGCTATTTTAAGCCAGCGACAGGGATGCTTCGATTAACGACGCATGACCTTTTCCGAAGGGGTCAAGGCCTCAATGTAAGCAGGACGACTGAAAATGCGCTCGGCATATTTCAGGAGTGGAGCAGCGTTTCTGGAAAGGTCAATGCCATAGTGCTCTAGGCGCCACAGCAGAGGAGCAATTGCCACATCCAACATCGAGAACTCATCGCCCAACATATACTTGTTCTTTACAAATACGGGTGCCAATTGAGTCAACCGATCCCGAATTGCTATACGGGCCTTCTCATGCAACTTCTCAGCACTCTTGCCCTTTTCGTTTTCAAGCGCACTCACATGCACAAAGAGCTCTTTCTCAAAATTAAACAGAAATAAGCGGGCACGGGCACGAGCTACTGGATCGGGCGGCATTAACTGTGGATGAGGAAAACGCTCATCAATGTACTCATTAATGATGTTGGACTCATACAGAATCAGATCACGTTCGACCAAAATAGGAACTTGGCCATAGGGATTCATGACCGAGATATCTTCTGGTTTATTGAAGAGATCGACATCACGAATCTCAAAATCCATACCCTTCTCAAAGAGAACTAGGCGGCAGCGTTGTGAGAATGGGCAATTCGTACCCGAGTACAACACCATCATAAGCAAATATCCTTCAAATCAAATAATCAAAGTACGCTAAGTTAATCCTTAGCGAATGTCTTTCCAGTACGCCTTGTTCAGACGCCATGCAAGCAAGGTAAAGATTGCAAGGAATAGAAGGACGACGACACCGATCCGCTTACGTTGTAACTGAGTAGGCTCAGCCATCCAAGACATAAATGAAACGAGGTCCGCAATATTATCATCATATTCTTGGGGCTTCATTAATCCTGGAGTAGTTTGCTCAAACCCCTTGAAGACTTTAGTAGTCTTACCAGGATTCTTGGGATCTTTTACATCCTCAAACTTAGCAATACGCTCGCCTTGGAGCTCCCACAGCACATGGGGCATGCCGACATTGGGATAGACCATGTTATTCCAGCCCGTTGGGCTCTCCTCATCCTTGTAATAAGTACGGAAGTAGGTATAGAGCCAATCGGTACCGCGGGCACGAGCTTCAACCGATAGATCAGGTGGTACCTTACCAAACCATGCCTTGGCATCCTTAGGGGTCATCGAGATAGTCATCAGATCACCTACCTTTTGATCGCCCAAGATCAAGTTGTCTTTAATCTGCTGATCACTCAGACCAATATCACGCAAACGGTTGTAACGTAAGTTCACTGCAGAATGGCAACCCAAGCAGTAGTTCACAAAAATCTTAGCACCATTTTGCAAAGAGGCATTGTTATTTACACGGTTAGGAGCGCTATCAAGAGGAAAGTCGCTGCCAGCTGCAAATGCGGTGCTCACTATGAAGCTACCTAAGCCCACTACAACAAACTTCTTAAGCGCACCGATCATATAAAGAAAATGGTTCATCTGGATTCCTAATATCTTCTATTGTTCTTATGGATTAGTGCGCCTCAAAGGTCACGCGATCGGGCACGGGCTTAAATTTACCCATCTTGCTCCACCAAGGCATGGCAAAGAAGAATGCCAGATAGTAGATCGTGCAAATCTGCGAGATCTTCTCAAAAAGTGGTGAAGGCGGCTTGATGCCGAGATAACCCAAGATCACAAAACTCACAATGAAAATGCCGTAAATGTATTTATGAAAATCTGGGCGATAACGAATCGAGCGCACTGGGGATTTATCAAGCCAAGGCAAGAAGAACAGGATCACGACCGTACCGCCCATGATGACCACGCCCCAGAACTTCGCATCAAACACATAAAAACCAAGCGCAAGAGCAGCCAAAATGCCAACGCAAAAGGCTTTCACCCGGATGTCTTTGTTGTTCTTAATGACCATCCCCAAAATCACTGCACACAGAATCCACAGAGGAATTAGGAATGGTGTGGTGGTGGCACGCAGCATTGAATAGAACGGCGTGAAATACCAGACCGGGGCAATGTGCGAAGGCGTTTGCAAAGGATCAGCCGGAATGAAATTGTTCGCCTCTAAGAAGTAACCACCCATCTCAGGTGCAAAGAACACAATGGCGGCGAAGATCATGAGGAACACACCGAGACCCATAATGTCATGCACTGAGTAGTAAGGATGAAATGGAATACCGTCCACTGGCTTACCAGAGGCATCTAAGTTGTTCTTAATATCAATGCCGTCAGGGTTGTTAGAGCCCACTTCATGTAGCGCAATGATATGAGCTGCAACTAAGCCAACTAGAACTAATGGCAAAGCGATCACGTGCAAAGAGAAGAAGCGATTCAAAGTTGCGTCGCCCACCACATAATCACCGCGTAGCCACAAAGCCAAGTCTGGACCAATTAAGGGAATAGCAGCAAAGAGATTAATAATCACCTGAGCGCCCCAGTAGGACATTTGGCCCCAGGGTAAGAGATATCCCAAGAAAGCCTCAGCCATGAGCAATAAGAAAATGGTGCAACCAAAGATCCAAATGAGTTCACGCGGTTTTTGATAAGAACCATAGATCAAGCCACGGAACATATGCAGGTAGACCACTACGAAGAACATCGAAGCGCCAGTCGAGTGCATGTAACGAATCAGCCAACCCCAGGGAACCTCGCGCATGATGTACTCAACCGAATCAAATGCTTTCATGGCATCGGGTTTGTAGTTCATGACGAGGAAAATACCGGTCACAATCTGAATCACCAACACCACAATGGCTAAGGAGCCAAAGAAGTACCAGAAGTTAAAGTTCTTTGGAGCATAGTACTCGCTCATATGCTCTTTAAAGAGCTTAGTCAATGGGAAGCGCGAATCCACCCATGCCAAGCCTTTTTGAGCAACAGAGGCGTTTTCTGGGACTTTAATTTCTTGGAATGCCATAGTTAGTTTCCTAAATCAGTAACTAATAATTAAATAAACAAATTACGACTTCTTGTCCTCACCAATCAAAATCTTGGTGTCGCTCAAATACATGTGGGGAGGCACTTCTAAGTTGTCCGGAGCCGGCTTGTTCTTATAGACGCGGCCAGCCAAATCAAAGGTAGAGCCATGGCAAGGGCACAAGAAACCGCCTGGCCAATCGTTTGGCAAGGATGGTTGTGGGCCTGCTTGTAACTTTGCAGTTGGTGAGCAACCTAAATGTGAACAAATACCAACTGCCACAAAATACTCAGGCTTAATCGAGCGGTGGTCATTGCGAGCATAAGTAGGTGTTAAAGCTGCGGGATCACGCAAGGATTTGGGATCGGCCAGCTCGCCATCTAATTTAGGAAGTTCAGCCACTTGCTCTGGGGTGCGGCGCAAGACCCAAACTGGCTTTCCGCGCCACTCAACCGTCCGAATCTCATCGGGCTTCATGCCGGAGATATCGACCTCAACCGGGGCACCAGCAGCCTTAGCACGCTCGGATGGTTGGAAACTATCTAGAAATGGGTATGCAACAGCAGCGGCTCCGCAACCACCAACAGCAGTCGTAGCAATCAGCCAAGTACGGCGGTCTTTATCCATTTTTGGGGTATCACTCATGTACGATCTATCCTTGTGCCTAAGTCAAATAAGGGGTTCTAAAGGGTGAATTGCATAAACCTCTAATTTTAAGGTAAAAAGCCAAATGACCGCTTAATTTGGGTCAATTTCCAGCAAACCCATGATTTTTACGGAGAGAATAGTGCCATCCAAGATGATGAAGGAATTTCGAGCTTTTGCGGTCCGTGGCAACGTTGTTGACCTGGCAGTGGGTATCATCATTGGCGGAGCCTTTGGAAAGATCGTCGATTCCCTGGTCAATGACATTGTCATGCCCCTCATTTCTACCCTTCTGGGGGGCAGAATCGACTTCACCAACCTCTTTATCGTGTTGGGTACAGTTCCTGAGAACATACCCCGTACCTTTGATGCCCTCAAAAAGGCTGGTATCCCCATTTTTGCTTACGGCAACTTCATCACCATCCTGATTAATTTCATCCTGCTCGCATTTGTGATCTTCCAAATGGTCAAGATTATCAACAAAATCAGAGCAGAAGAACCAAAAGAGGCACCCCCAACACCAGAAGACATTGTGTTGCTAAGAGAAATTAGGGATTATTTAAAGAAGTAGCAAAGGTTGGTTCGTTTGAGCCTCTATTTCCATTTTTTGTTTACAAAACTAACTATCTATCAAATCTAGGGAATACCAATCTACATCAAACTAAATAAATAAAAAACCCACTGTGCGAACACAGTGGGTTCATTTGCTACAACTAATCTTAGCTAGCCTAAGCTAGCGTCAGATTAGAAAGTGTGACGTACGCCAACAGCGTAGTTGCTGGCATTAAAGCTGGTTACGCCTAAGCTACTAGAATTGGCACTAGAGGTTCCAGCTTGACCATAAATTGCATACAGGTTTGTACGCTTGCTCAAGTTGTAGTTGGAACCAACTTGCCATCCTACGATGTTAGCGGTGGGTTCGCCTACACCAAATGCTTGGTAACGGCCATTACCAACGCTCGCCCAACCCTCAACTTGTTTGGTCAGGTTAGCACGAACACCAATTTGCTGTGCTGAACGTTGGAGATAGTTATTTGAATTAATCTGTGAAGTAACTTTACGATTAATCCAACCAGCATAGGCTTTCAAAATACCAAAGTCATACATCGCACCAATGTAAGTCTGGTTATCAGTAACGTTTGTGCCACCCGCACCAGTGGTCCAAGCAGCAGGAGCTCCAGTTGTGGCTGTGCCATTAGCAGCTTGAGTATTGGTAGCAGCGTATGGATTCTTAGAAGTGAATGATTGATAGTTTGCGGTGATCAACAATTTTTGGATTGAATAATTCAAGCCAAGGCCCCAACCATTTTGATTGTTGATACCACCTGTATACCCGTTAGGCGTTGCAGATGCAGTTGCGCCCTGAGTATCGTTCTCGTTATTCATAACAAAAATAGCGTTGGCAACTAAACCGCTGATATTTTCGGTCTGAAGTCTGAGGGTATTACCAGTTCTTAGTGTGAAGCCATTTGTATTGCCGTTAACGTTTCCACCGTTGGTGCTAACACCAGTGTAAGAAGGGTAAATTACGTTACCGACAATGTTGTTACATGCGCCAGGGTCGGTTGCACATACTGCGTTAAAAATTGGGGTGTTCTGAGTACCAATTTGAAACGATCCAATACCCTTTTGACCCAAACCAACGAAAGCTTGACGAGTTTGCAAACTAGAAAAAGTGGTTGATTGGGGTTGTAATTGAGTCTCAATTGTGAAAAAAGCGCGAGTGCCGCCACCGATGTCCTCGTTACCACGGAAACCCAAACGACTGGTTGACTGGGCGCCTTGGTTAAACGTGCTAAAAGTTTGTTTAGCAACAGCGTTGTTAGAAGCAACGCGCTCATTACCACCCACATATCCCACATCCAAAATACCGTATACGGTCACGCTGGACTGGGCTTGTGCGGCACCAGCAAACGCGCCCATTGCGGCGAGTGCTAATAGTGATTTTTTCATTGTTTAAATCTCCATAAATTAAGAAATGCCCGAATTCCTTCGAGACCATTGAATTATCCCGTTTTTGTATGTAAATACAGCCTTTTGAGGCTTTTTTATGGCTATTCGTTGTATTGGTGCAACAGGGATTTCTTATTAATTTATTTTATATAAATCAATGCTTTACAGAACTATTCTGATTTTTCTTCTTGGGATTCAGTTTTGGGTAGGTAAAAACGAGCAATAAATAAGCCAAGCTCATAGAGAAGGCACATGGGAATAGCTAAAAAGAGCTGGGATAGGACGTCTGGTGGGGTCACAATGGCCGCAATCACAAATGCCCCAACAATCACATAGGGCCTAATCTCCTTCAGTTTTGCCAGACTCACAATCCCCATTTTGACCAAAACCACAACCACCACCGGTACCTCAAAGGTGATGCCAAAGGCCAGAAAGGTAGACATGGCAAAGCTTAGGTATTTATCAATGTCAGTCGACATATCGGCACCCAAGGGGGCGTTGTAACTGGCCATGAACTGGAAAACCGTTGGGAACACCAGGAAGTAGGCAAATGACATCCCAACTAAAAATAGTGAGTAACTACTTACTACTAATGGGAGGATTAGTTTTCTCTCATGGGTGTAGAGGCCTGGGGCAATAAAGGCCCACATTTGATAGAGAACAATCGGTAGCGCAATTAAGAAGGCGACCAGCATCGTGACCTTCATCGGCACAAAAAAGGATCCGGTTACATCGGTCACGATCATCTTACCCCCGGCTGGAAGGGCATCTAGAAGTGGCTTGGCAAACAAATGAAAGATATCGGGCGCCCAATAAACCAGCGACAGAAAAACAATAATCACCGCGATCGCGGCTTTGATCACCCGATCGCGCAACTCAAAGAGATGCGACATGAAGGTTTCTTGAAAACCCTCGCCCTCTTTTGCAGTCTCTTCGCTCTGACCTGGTTTGGTATCGGACATCTTCTTTGTTCTTAGTTCTTGATTTTTTACTTACTTAATACTGGACGCTTGAATCGTTTGACTCTTGCTGCACCCGATTGCACTCGAGTGCGCACACCCGCTGAGTGTTTATACCAAAGGGGTCTAGCGGTGCGCTTGACACCCCAACTATCTCGCCCTTGACGAAGCGCATCTCGATACACCTTAGTCACATCTGGTGCCGAATCTAAGATTGAACTAGAGAACTCATCGGTCGTGGGCTCGGCCTGATCGCTCAGGTTTACATTCGCCTCTTGCACGGTGGCATTAAGGGTGCTTTCCATCTCCCGCATGGCGTCAGCACTTGCCTCACGCAGCTTCTTGAACTCATCGAGCTCAATTTGGCGATTGACCTCGGTACGAACCTCCGCCATATAACGCTGCGCACGCCCAAACAAATTGCCCGCCATGCGAGCAACTTTGGGTAAACGTTCGGGGCCCACCACAATCAAAGCCACCACTGCAATCAGGGCGAGCTTTGATACACCAAGATCAATCATCGATGCATCGCTGGTATTTAGTTTGTGTGTTTGGTTCGATCAGGTCTTACGACTTGTTCACGTCCTTGGCTTGCACATCAACAGTCTTTTCTGCTGCTGCAGGGGTCTGCGACTGAATCTGTTCGGTCTTGGCTTCATCACCATTTTTCATGCCATCTTTGAAGCCTTTTACGGCACCGCCTAGATCGGAACCAATATTACGGAGCTTCTTGGTACCAAAGACCAACAAAATAATGACCAGTACGATTAACCAGTGCCAAATACTAAATGAGCCCATCTCAATTTCTCCTCGGATTATTTTTTCCAGGGGCGCGGCCCGCCCATCACATGCAGATGCAAGTGATAAACCTCCTGACCCCCATCCGCGCCATTGTTCACCATCACCCGAAATCCCCCCTCTTTACCAGGGCGACATCCTTCTTGGGAAGCTAAACGCGGGGCTAATTCCAACATTCTACCCAGCAATGGCGCGTCGTGGGCAGTCGCTGACTCCAACATCGGTAGGTGTTTCTTAGGAATCAGCAATAAATGCACTGGGGCGGCCGGATTAATGTCCTTAAACGCCAGAATTTCATCATCCTCATAGACCTTTTGGCAAGGAATTTCCCCTGCAACAATCTTGCAAAAAATGCAGTTTGGGTCGTAACTTGGGTGTTTCATAGGCTGGCATCTTACCTGAATTAAGCCCAAAAACGGGCAAATCTGGGGTAAGCACTACGTTTTGCGACTGGCCTTCTCGGTAATGCCCGAAGTACCCTCGCGACGCTTAAGTTCGGCCAGTACATCTTCGGGACGTAAATTGAATCGGGAGAGCGCTACTAGGCAATGAAACCACAAATCAGCCATCTCACCAACTAATAACTGTTGGTATTTAGGGTCAAGCTGATTCTGGCGCGAGTCCTTGGCCGCCATTACTGTTTCTGTGGCCTCCTCCCCAATCTTCTTCAGAATCGCATCATCGCCCTTGATAAACAGCTGGGCAATATATGAACTTCCAGCATCGATCTTGCCACTCACTACATCAGCACGACGGCTATCGACCACATCGGCTAGATGCGCCAAGATGGAATCGAGGTTGGGGTTTTGGTTGAATTGATTCGGGCTACTCATGGCTTCATTGTATCGACCCAATTGCTCGCCACAGAGTCCCACTCATTAAAAAAGCAACTGTGTCTACCAGTATGGCAAGCAATTCCGTCTTTTTGATCCACGATCAGTAAAAGCGTGTCGCCATCGCAATCCAACCGAATCTCTCGCACAGTTTGTGTATGACCCGACTCTTCGCCCTTATGCCACAACTTGTTGCGTGAGCGCGACCAATACACCGCCTCACCCTTTTGTAAGGTTTGCAGTAGAGAGGCTTGATTCATCCAAGCCATCATCAACACATCTCCCGATGAGGCCTCCTGAGCAATCACCGGCACTAAGCCTTGCTCATTCCAAACAATGCGATCAAGCCATGGGCCTGGTTTTAATAGAGGGTTTAACAATTTATTGTTCAAAGAATTATCCGGTGGCTCGTTTTATTGCATAGGATATTTTTCTATTCTGACAGATCCAAACGAAAATGCCTATGGTTCCTGATATTCAAATGCAGGAGCATATTGATCGATATCCTGAGCATTCATTCCCAAATTTTGAGCAAGAGACTTCCATTTGGAGATAACTAATCTCATTTCAGATAGGATAGCTTTTGCTTCCGCATTTGGTAACTCAAATGATTTTGAAATAGCCAAACCCGCATCTAATGATGCAAACTCTCCGCTTTCCTGCGAAATCCATGTTTTTAATGCTCTCATTTTGTCTGGAAAAGGATTTAAATCAAATGCTGGTGCCAGTACCCACTGATCACCTGTGGTGTGCAAGAAGCCATGATTTTTTAAATGATCATCGACATTGTTAATCAATATATTAAATATCATACGTCTCCATAACTGACCAAGATCATATTTAGCTCTAGGGCTGATGGTCCGAATCAGGCTTGCAATGTCCTCGTATGTGTATTGTTGATTTGATTTGGCTTGAAGCAATGAATTAGCAGATAAGTACATCAATCGTTTTGGGCCATCACGGTCAAACCGTTTTATCAATGCAACGGGAATACCATCGGAGTCAACGACTTGTGATCCGGCACTATCGATACCGCAGCGCTTTGCCAAATGCAGGGCAAGAACCTCACCGTGTACGATCGATCGCGTATCCCCTACGCTTGGGAACTTTCCTATGGATAAATTTCCCTCGGCATCGATGATGCTACATTTTGGTCGAAGTCCACCCAGCGATGTTCCAACACCGCGAAGATATTCCAAATCTTTTAATGTTTCCTGATTTTCTTCGATTGCTTTGCTTGCGCGTAATAGTTGAGGTAATTCAAGAAGGGGTGGAATTTGTCGTTTGTGATCTACTCGGCGCTGAAAAATGCCTTCCGAATCTTTTAATCGAATGGCACCGATCCGACTAAAGTCACCAATCCACATCAAATAATCAAAATCATCAAGGAGCGCAGTTGCTCGCTGATTACTAGCACCATCCTTTCGTTGCTTTGCAAAATCCCGTTGAATGACCATCTTGCCCCATCCATCTGGCTCGATATCTGAAAAGCAAGCAAAAAAGCTGGATTCGTCTGATGTGCGAGCCGTATGAAATTGATAACCACTTATTAAGGGCAAATCGGGTGAGAGTGCAAACTGATCTGGATTGCGCAACCACGAATCGGAATACAGAAAGGCGCTGGTACTTTTTTGGCCTTTCTTTTCATAGCTTAACTTGCCAACTTCAATGGGATTCTCGCCAACGAAGATAGTGCACTCTTTTCTCATAATGCACCCGTCTTTGTCTTCGATGGACGAATACGTTTAGGTAAGCGCCCTTCTTCCAAAAGTATGCCCGTAGTGTCATGAGCGCTGTCACACAATTCTTCAAAAATTGTCCCCATACCAAGACCCCAAAAGACCATGGCATAAGCACCAATCGATGTTCCGGGCGCACCCTGAATCATTCGTAAATACAGAGGCCTTGAAATACCAGCTCGCTCGCATAATGCGGCAGTCGTGAGGCGCCTTTTTTTTCGGGCCATCTCAATGTCCTCACCCAGTTTTTCTAGCGAAAGCTTAATACGAGGGGGTAGATGATGTTGATTTTCTTTCATAATGATACATTAATATTACTTTAAACGACTTATTGTAACATTAATGTATCATTATAAATAAAGTCTTCGCTATGATTGATTAAATCCTTACCGCGACGCCCTGCTTTGCCATATATTGCTTAGCCTCTTGCACACTGTGCTGTCCGTAATGAAAGATACTTGCAGCAAGCACCGCATCGGCTCTCCCAATCTGAATTCCGTCCACAAGATCCTGCAAGCCACCCACACCACCAGAAGCAATCACGGGTACTGAAACCGCCCTGCTTACTGCAGCAGTCAGTTCCAGATCAAAACCATCCTTGGTGCCATCGCGATCCATGCTGGTGAGCAAAATCTCGCCAGCACCACGCTTAGCGACCTCCATAGCCCACTCAATCGCATCGATGCCAGTCCCTTTACGACCGCCGTGTGTGAACACCTCCCAACGCTTGGGGGCGGTTTGCTTGGCATCAATTGCGACCACAATGCATTGCGAGCCATAATGCGCGGACGCATCCGAGACCAAATCCGGATTGGCGACCGCTGAGGAGTTCATGCTCACCTTATCAGCCCCAGCATTGAGTAGGCGCCGCACATCCTGAGTAGCACGCACTCCACCGCCGACCGTCAAGGGAATAAATACCTTCGATGCCACCGCTTCAATGATGGGCAAAATCAGATCACGGCCATCCGATGTTGCGGTGATGTCCAGAAAGGTAAGTTCATCAGCGCCTTGCTCGTTATACCGCTGCGCAACCTCAACTGGATCGCCCGCGTCTTGCAAGCCAACAAAATTAATTCCTTTAACGACCCTGCCTGCAGTGACATCGAGGCAAGGAATAATGCGTTTCGTAAGCATCGTTTGCCTACTTGGCTTTGCTGAGTTGATCAGCGTACTGTTGTGCCTCAGTTAGGTCTATATCACCGGTATAAATGGACCGCCCTGCGATCACACCCATCACGCCTTCGTCCTCGACTGCACATAAAGCTTCAATATCTTTCTTGCTCGAGAGACCACCGCTGGCGATCACCGGGATGCGAACCGACTGTGCAAGTTTGACGGTTGCCTCTAAATTAATACCCTTGAGCATGCCATCGCGCCCAATATCGGTGTAGATGATGGCCTCAGCGCCATAGTCCTCAAACTTCTTCGCAAGATCAATCACCTCATGGCCCGTTAACTTACTCCAACCGTCGGTGGCGACCTTACCATCTTTAGCATCCAAGCCCACCATGATGTGCCCCGCAAATGCGGTACACGCATCTTGTAAAAAACCAGGGTTCTTCACCGCAGCGGTGCCAATGATGATGGTGCTAATGCCATCATCAAGTAAGCGCTCGATGGTTTCTAAATCGCGGATACCACCGCCCAATTGCACAGGAATATCATCACCCACCGCTTGGAGAATGGCTTTAATCGCAGCCTCATTCTTGGGCTTGCCAGCAAAGGCGCCATTAAGATCAACCAAATGCAAACGACGTGCACCTTTACTCAGCCAGTGCTTAGCCATTGCGGCTGGATCTTCGGAGAACACGGTGCTACGGTTCATATCACCTTGCTCAAGACGTACACAATGTCCGTCTTTAATATCAATGGCAGGTATTAACAACATAAGATCATCTTGTTGAAATCAATCAGGGTCGCCAGGCGACAAAGTTTTGATAGAGCTTAAGTCCGTATTGAGCACTTTTCTCGGGATGGAACTGCGTAGCAAAAATAGTATCGCGAGCCACGGCCGATGTAAACCACCCGCCGTAATTCGTTGATCCTACAGTATCTTCTGGGTTAGCCACCTCCACATAATAACTGTGCACGAAGTAAAAACTCGTCATGTCGGGGATACCATGCCACATCGGGTGATCACGGTCTTGGCGAACCTGATTCCATCCCATGTGCGGGATCTTAAACTCCGACCCATCCTCTTGAGTACCCGACAAATGAAAGCGTTTCACCTTCCCTGGCATTAAGGCAAGGCACGCCGTATTGGTCGTTACTCCGGGTTTGCGCTCTTCGCTCTCTTCAAAAAGCATTTGCTCACCCACACAAATCCCAAACAACGGCTTCTCACGCACCGACTGCATCACTGCATCCATGAGGCCCGAGGAACGTAACTGCTTCATGCAATCGGGCATTGCACCCTGCCCAGGCAACACCACACGGTCTGAGCGCAAGATCTCGGCAGGATCGCTCGCGATTGTAATGTTGCACTCTGGCGCCACGTGCTGTAGGGCCTGCGAGACCGAGCGCAAATTACCCATTCCATAATCAACAATAGCGATGTGCATCGCGATCTCAATAATCTCGTTGGCAGAAGAAGTATGTCTTACAAACTTCCCTTGGTGGATGGCACCGCATGGGGTGAACGTGGATCGATACTTAAGGCCATGCGCAGTGCTCGCCCAAAGGCCTTAAATACGGTCTCAATCTGGTGATGCGCATTCACACCCCGAATGTTATCGATGTGCAAGGTCACGCCGGCGTGGTTTACAAAACCACGGAAGAACTCGATGCTTAAATCCACATCAAAGTCACCCACCCGTGCACGGGTAAAGGGGACATTGAATTCCAGGCCTGGACGGCCAGAGAAATCAATCACAACGCGCGACAAGGTCTCATCGAGTGGCACATAGGAATGGCCATAACGCGTAATACCCGCTTTATCACCAACCGCTTTCGCAATCGCTTGGCCCAAAGTAATACCGACATCCTCCACAGTATGGTGATCATCAATATGAGTGTCGCCCTGGGCATGCACCTTGAGATCGATCATGCCGTGACGGGCGATTTGATCGAGCATGTGATCCAAAAACGGTACTCCGGAGTTCAAATCCGCTTTGCCGGTACCATCCAAGTTCAAGGTAATTTGGATCTTGGTCTCTGAGGTATTACGACTGACATCTGCTTGGCGCATGGTGTATGAGTAAAAATAATAAGTCTTAAGCGTTCATAATATCATTTGTCATTCAAAATCAATCACTTCACCTGTTTTTTCATTGTTACTCTTTGGACCCCATTGCGATGAGCCTCTTTTGGAACCCCGATCTGCAGAACTTAAGCCCGTATGTTCCCGGGGAGCAGCCCAAACACGAGAAACTTGTCAAACTCAATACCAATGAGAGCCCCTATGGGCCCTCACCCAAAGCCTTAGCAGCGATTGCTGCAGGTAATCACGAGGGCTTGCGGCTATATCCCGATCCGGATGCCAAGGCTCTCAAGGAAGCGATCGCCAAGCACTATGGCCTAAAACCCGACCAGGTATTTGTGGGCAATGGCTCGGATGAAGTACTCGCTCATGTGTTCTTGGGGCTTCTCAAACACCCCAAGTCCCTCCTCTTTCCCGATATCACCTACAGCTTCTACCCAGTCTATTGCCAACTGTTTGGGATTGACCACCAGACAATTGCGCTCGATAGTCAATTTGCCATTCATCTAGCTGATTACGTTCAAAAGACCAACGAATTAGGCGGAAACAGTGGAGTTATTTTTCCGAACCCCAATGCGCCCACAGGCCGCGCTCTGCCGCGCACAACAATCGAAGAGTTCCTAAAAACCAATACCCAAAGCGTGGTGGTGGTTGATGAGGCCTACGTAGATTACGGTACCGAATCGTGTGTGCCACTCTTACACAAAGGCTATTCCAATCTTCTGATCACCCACACGCTCTCGAAATCCAGGGCTTTGGCAGGATTGCGGGTTGGTTACGCTTTAGGTCACGCTGAGCTCATCACGGGACTCGAGCGCGTGAAGAATAGTTTTAACTCCTACCCCTTAGGCCAATTAGCACAAGCTGGTGCGATTGCAGCGATTGAAGATCAGGCGCATCTTGATGCAATCACTCAAGAAGTGATCAAGACCCGCATGGCCAGCGACGAGCAACTAAAAAGCCTAGGCTTTGAGACCTTACCCTCGAGCGCTAACTTTGTCTTTACCCAACATCCAAAGCACGATGGCGAGAAATTGTATTTAGCCTTACGTGAGCGCGGGATCATCGTGCGCCACTTCAAAACACCCCGGATTAAGAACTATCTTCGCATTACGATTGGCACGAATGAGCAAATGAACATCCTCATCGATGCCTTGCGCGACATCGTCTCGTAATTTTTTGTAGTGGGGCTGAGTTAATTATTTTTTCGTGAGCCGCATCTCGGCTGCACGCGCGTGCGCCTGCAAGCCCTCGCCATGCGCCAAGGTGCTAGCAATCGGGCCCAAACTTTGCGCACCCGCTTCACTCACCTCAATAAGGCTCGAGCGCTTAATAAAGTCATAAACACCTAAGGGTGAAGAAAACCGCGCCGTCCGTGCCGTGGGTAAAACGTGATTGGGCCCAGCGCAATAATCACCTAATGACTCACTGGTGTAAGAGCCCATAAAAATAGCGCCCGCATGCCGAATCTGCGCGGCCCATTGATCGGGATTGTTTGCACAAATCTCGAGATGCTCAGCCGCGATCAAATTGGCAATTTGGCAAGCCTGCGCCATATCGTCCACCTCAATCAACAGCGCCCGATTTTGTAGAGATGCGCGGATTACTTTCTCTCTAGGCATTTGCGGCAATAGCTTCTGAATACTCGCATCCACTCGATCAATGAACTCTTTATCAGGACAGAGCAAAATCGATTGGGCGAGCTCATCGTGCTCGGCCTGCGAAAACAAATCCATTGCAATCCAGTCTGGATCGGTAGAACCATCGCACAATACCAAGATCTCTGAGGGACCTGCAATCATATCGATCCCCACTCGACCAAATACTCTGCGCTTGGCTGCTGCTACATACGCATTACCAGGGCCTACGATCTTGTCGACTGCCGGCACCGTTTGGGTTCCATACGCCAATGCGCCAACCGCCTGTGCCCCGCCAATCGTAAAGACCCGATCCACTCCTGCTAGATGAGCGGCTGCCAATACCAAGGGATTACGCGCACCATCGGGTGTGGGCACCACCATCACAATCTCGCCAACCCCGGCAACCTTCGCAGGAATGGCATTCATGAGAACAGAGGATGGATATGCCGCCTTACCACCAGGCACATAAATACCAACGCGATCCAAGGGCGTGATCTTTTGACCTAAGCGTGTGCCATTGCTCTCGGTGTACTCCCACGAATGGCAACCAGTTTCTATCTTCTGGCGCTCGTGATAGGCCCGCACTCGCTCGGCCGCAGCGCGCAAGGCGCTTGCTTGCTCTTGCACTAGAGATTGATAAGCCGTGGCAAGATCAGCAGAGGTGATCTCAAGATCGCCAACCTGATTGACTGCTAAGCGATCAAATTGCTGGGTGTATTGCAACAGTGCCGCATCGCCCTCGCGCTCAATGCGCTCTAAAATCCCAAGCACAATCTGATCAATGGCTTGATCGTCGGCCGATGGAATCGATAAACTCGATAGCAAGGTCTTTTCAAAGCCAGGGTCTCGGCTCGTAAGGCGTCGAATCTTGACACTCATGGCTGCCAAACACTCAGGATCTTTTGTAATTGAGCGCGCTTACGCTTAAACGATGCTTGGTTCACAATTAAACGTGCACTGATATCAGTAATCGACTCGACCTCGACTAAGTTATTGGCGCGCAAGGTGTTGCCTGTCGATACCAAATCCACAATCGCATCGGCCAAGCCCACCAAGGGAGCTAATTCCATCGATCCATATAAATGAATCGTATCAATGTGCACACCCTTGTTGGCAAAGTGCTCACGCGCGCAGTTGACATACTTAGTGGCCACTCGCAAACGCGAGCCCTGGCGCACCGCTGCTGCGTAATCAAATCCATTTTTGACAGCCACTGCCATTCGACAGCGCGCGATTCCTAAATCAATTGGAATGTATAAACCATCGCTGCCTTTTTCTAAAAGAACGTCTTGACCTGCTACACCAAAATCAGCGGCACCAAATTGCACATAGGTGGGTACATCCGATGCACGCACAATGATGATTTGCACCTCCGGATTGGAGGTCGGAATAATTAACTTACGGGATTGCTCGGGGTCTTCAAGCGGACGAATACCCGCCTTTGCTAAAACAGGGGCGGTTTCTTCAAAGATACGTCCTTTGGACAAGGCTAAAGTCAACATAATGACCCATTATTTCATGCGGCGGATGTTTGCGCCAAGTTGGGTCAATTTCTGCTCCATACGATCGTAACCACGATCAAGGTGATAGATCCGATCTACCTGGGTCTCACCTTGAGCCGCTAAACCAGCAATCACGAGACTTGCGGAGGCGCGCAAATCGGTCGCCATCACCGTTGCACCCGAGAGCTTATCAACGCCCTCCACAATCGCCGTATTACCCTCAATCGAGATATCGGCCCCTAAGCGATTGAGCTCTTGCACATGCATAAAACGGTTCTCAAAAATGGTCTCCGTGATGCGTGAGCTACCCCCAGCAATTGCATTAAGTGCCATAAACTGCGCTTGCATATCGGTTGGAAAGGCTGGGTACTCGGAGGTACGAAAGCTCACCGGTTTTGGACGACCACTCATCGATGCAGAAATCCAATCCGCACCTTTTTTCATTTTGAGACCCGCCTCTTTGAGCTTGACTAGAACAGCATCTAAGGTGTCGGGTCGGCAGTTCTTGAGAACAATCTCTCCACCGGTGGCTGCTACCGCACATAAGAAGGTACCGGTCTCAATACGATCCGCAATCACATGATGGCTTGCCCCGTGCAAGGTGGGGACTCCCTCGATCACGAGGCGATCACTACCAATGCCACTGATCTTCGCACCCATTTTGACTAAAAGCTCAGCCAAATCACCGACCTCGGGTTCGCGCGCTGCATTTTCTAAAATCGTTGTTCCCTCTGCAAGGCAGGCTGCCATTAAAAGATTTTCTGTACCGGTCACGGTAATCATGTCGGTCAGGATCGCATTACCCTGTAAGCGAGTATTTGGTTCTGCAATCTTCGCAACGATAAAACCTTTACGAATCTGAATACTCGCCCCCATCGCCTTCAAACCTTTGATGTGCTGATCCACAGGGCGCGCTCCAATCGCACAGCCCCCAGGTAGCGATACCGTGGCTCGTCCCATCCTTGCCAAAAGCGGGCCCAATACCAAAATCGATGCCCGCATGGTTTTTACTAACTCATAGGGCGCCTCAGGACTTGAAATCGTTCCGGCTTGCAAAATCAAATGGCTGCGATCGTTCGGATTCGGAAACTCTAGAGTGACGCCCATTTGTTGCAAGAGCTTTAACATCGTGCGCACATCTTGCAAATCAGGCACATTAAAGAGCTCAACTGGATCAGCTGTTAATAAGCTTGCACACAAAATAGGTAAAGCGGCATTCTTAGCACCCGCAATATTGATCTCGCCCTTGAGGGGGGCTCCCCCTGTCATCACTAATTTATCCATACGCTGATCTGAATTAATTTATTGAGCCGCAAACTCGTCGGGTGTAAAGGCTTTAATCGAGAGCGCATGGATCTCCGCCTTCATTCGATCACCCAAGGCTGCGTAGACCAACTGATGGCGTTGCACCAAACGCTTCCCAGCAAACTCGGGGCTTACGATGGTGGCATAAAAATGTTGCCCATCACCCTCGACCTCTAAATGCGTACAGGGGAGCTTCTCGCTGATATAGCTTTTTACTTGCTCAGGGGTTGGAAACATCGCAATCCTTCATTAGTGGCGTAATTTATAACCCGATTGTAGTAAACGCAGGGCCAAGCCCGAAACAACTAAGAAAAACGTGGTCACAATTACTAGGCTTAGCCAGGGCGAAACATCGGAGACCCCAAAAAATCCATAGCGAAAGCCATCAATCATGTAAAAGAATGGATTGAGATGCGAAATAAACTGCCAAGTTTCTGGCAAAGAGTGAATGGAATAAAACACTCCGGAGAGCATGGTGGCAGGCATGATCAAAAAGTTCTGAAAGGCAGCTAATTGATCAAACTTATCGGCCCAAATACCCGCAATCAATCCCAAGCCGCCCAAGATCGCGGCCCCCATGAATGCAAACAAGATAATCCAAACGGGGCTTTGCATGGTAGGCACATCAAATAAGAGGGTAATGATTAAAACGCCCAGACCCACCACGACTCCCCGAAATACCGCAGCCAGCACATAGGCTGAATAAAACTCAAGGTGCGTGAGTGGCGCCAACAAAACAAACACTAAATTACCGGTAATTTTGGATTGAATTAATGAGGAAGAGGTATTGGCAAATGCGTTTTGTAACACGCTCATCATGACCAAACCCGGAATTAAAAATGCCGTGTAGGTCAACTTGTCATACACCACCAAGCGACCTTCTAAAACATGCCCAAAAATCATGAGGTACAGCACAGCAGTCAAGACAGGTGCCGCAACCGTTTGAAAGGCAACCTTATAAAAACGCTTAATCTCTTTACGTAGCAGGGTTGGAAAACCACTACCGTATTCAAATGGAATTGGCATTATCACTACTCTCCCGCCATGATCTGAATAAATACATCCTCAAGATCAACCTCTTGACCCGCTTGCGCTTTGTGAGATCCATAGCGTGCGAGAAGATTTTGAGTAGTATCCAGTGCCACGACTTGACCAGACTTGAGCATCGCGATACGACCACACAAAGATTCAGCCTCTTCTAAATAGTGCGTGGTCAGCAAAATGGTATGGCCATCTTGATTAAGCCGACTAATAAATTTCCAGAGGGACTGACGTAGCTCGACATCCACCCCGGCGGTTGGCTCATCTAACACAATCACTGGAGGGCGGTGAACTAGGGCTTGCGCTACCAAAACACGGCGCTTCATGCCCCCAGAAAGCGAGCGCATATTACTGTTGGCTTTACTGGTTAAATCGAGGTGCGTCATGATTTCATCGATCCAATCGTCATTGTTCCGAATCCCAAAGTAGCCCGACTGAAACCGCAAGGTCTCGCGCACCGTAAAAAAAGGATCAAACACCAGCTCTTGAGGAACCACGCCAAGTAAACGGCGCGCTTCAATGAAGTTGGTTTGCACATTCGTGCCCATAATGAATGCGCGACCAGAATCAGGTCGGCACAAGCCAGCCAAAATAGAAATGAGAGTGGTCTTACCAGCACCATTAGGGCCGAGCAATCCAAAAAACTCGCCCTCTTTGATATCTAAGGAAACATCCTTGAGAGCTTGCAATGAACCGTAGGATTTACTTAAATGCTCGACTAAAACTGCGGACTGCATAAATTATTGAAGGCCCAAAAGATCAGTCACTCCGTATACACCAGCGAGCACTTTTAACTTCGCAGGAGGATTTAATACCACCAAGGATTGATTACGCTCTTGCAACTGGCGGCGCCATGCGAGCAAAACCGCCAGCACACTTGAATCAAAGTCAGATAGGGCAGAACAATCAACTTGATAATCCTTAGTTAATGCCTCACTACCCCGCTTTGTAATCTTCTCGGCATTCGTCTGGTTAACTTGGTTAGGTAAAGCAAAACTCATATTTACTTCTTACCTGCCAACATCGCATTGCGCTCTTGCAAAAACTTGATCAAGCCTTCGACACCGTTTTGGCTAATTTGATTGGTAAATTGATTGCGGTAAGCCTCAATTAACCAAGCGCCCATGATGTTGATGTCATAGACTTTCCAGCCATCATTGGTTTTCTCGAGGCGATAGTCTAGGGGAATGGGATCTGATTTACCAATCACCACGGTGCGCACAATCACATCGGTATCACTCGGATTGGCACGAAAGGGTTTGTATTGAACCGTTTGATCACGCAGCTGGCTTAAGGCTCCTGAATAAGTCCGAATCAATAAGGATTTGAACTCGGCAATCAATTGATTTTGCTGCTCTGGGGTTGCCTTACTCCAATTTCTTCCCATGGCCAATTGCGTGGTTCTGCGCATATCCGTGTAGGGAACAATTTTCTTTTCGACTAAATCCACCACGCGGGGAATATTGCCTTTCTGAATCTCAGGGTCGGCTTTCACAGAGGCCATCACATCAGCCACAATCATTTTGATAAGACCATCGGGTGTATTAGGGTCTGGTGCATTTTGGGCGCTGGCAATCCCAAGCGCGCCGGAAAGCAAAAAGGCAAAAAATGATAGTAAGGCTGTTTTCACGATAAACCGATCAAGAAAATAAAGAATTAATTTTAGTCTCTTTGAACCATTTACTCGTAGGGGTTCTCATAGACTGGGGCAGGAGGCTCCTTACCCTCTTTGGCCTGATCAATTTGATACTGACGCCTCTGAATATAGGCATCACGTGTAAAGGTGTACTTATCAATCGCTGCACCCTCCAAAAGATCGCCTGCCTCATAGTAGTTATTACGGGCATTAACAATCCGCAATCCCGTCAAACTATTACGCAAGGCTACGTCCGGCAAGAGACGGAAAAGATAATCGGTTTCTAAATCGACTGCAGTACCAAAGGTATCGCGTACATTGCTTGGCCCAAAAAACGGCAAGACCACATAGGGTCCTGGCGGAACACCCCAAACACCAAAGGTCTGCCCAAAATCCGCTTTGTGTTTTTCTAAGCCACCCGGTGTGGCCATATCAATAAACCCACCCAATCCAAAAATAGTATTGACGACCACCCGCATTAAATCACTAAAGGCCATGCTGACATTGCCTTGCAATAAATTATTTACGGAAGTGTAGATGTCGCGGTAGTTACCAAAAAAGTTATCAATGCCTTGCTGCGCTGGCTTTGGCAGAATAAATCGATAGCCTTTGGTGATTGGCTTTAACAAATACTCATCCAATCCTTCATTGAAAGAGAAAACTGAGCGATTAAAGGACTCCCAAGGATCCTGCGGCGATGGCTCGCTGCCTGCCGGGATACTCGCACATCCGATGATGCAAAGGCTCAGAAGAGTAACGCACAGGCGCTTTAGAAAAATCACAATAATTTTAGTTCTTAAATAATGAGATTATTTGGTGCCCGACTTGGTATCGCCTTTGTCCTGGCCAGTATCCGCTGCCTTGTTGTATAGAAATTGGCTAATGAGATTTTCTAGAACAATGGCTGATTGGGTTTGAGTAATCTTGCCACCATCGGCGAGCATTTGCTCATCACCACCCGCTTCAAGACCAATGTATTGCTCGCCTAACAATCCTGACGTTAAGATCTTTGCCGAGGAATCTTTGGGAAACTGATAGGCCTTTTCAATCGTCATCGTCACTGTGGCCTGATAGGTCGTGTCATCAAACTGAATCGTTGAAATACGGCCGACCACAACGCCCGCACTTTTTACCGGTGCGCGCGGCTTTAAGCCGCCAATATTGTCAAAGCGGGCCGAGACCGTGTACGTTGGGGCAAATGACACAGCACTCATATTGCCGACCTTAAGCGCCAGAAAAAGCATGGCTAACATGCCGATCGTTACGAATAATCCAACCCAAATATCAATCGCACTTTTTTTCATAAGAATCCTAGTTTATTCCGGTCTTGGCCTACGCTTTAGTTGGAGAACATCATGGCAGTTAATAAAAAATCTAAAGCTAACACTGCTAAGGATGAGAGCACTACGGTCCTCGTAGTCGCTTGCGAGACGCCCTCAGGGGTCGGCTTTGACTCATAGCCCTGATAGAGGGCAATAAATGTCACGGCTACACCGAAGACAATGCTTTTAATAAAGCCATTGGCAATATCATCAAATAGGTCAACCCCACCCTGCATTTGAGACCAGAATGCACCGCTATCGACCCCAATTAGCGGGACACCCACTAGATACCCACCCAAAACACCGACAGCAGTAAAGATGGTGGCCAAGATTGGCATCGCAATAATCCCGGCCCATAAACGCGGTGCGATTACTCGGCGCAAAGGGTCAACCGCCATCATCTCCATGGCAGATAACTGCTCTCCCGCTTTCATGAGACCAATCTCGGCTGTTAGCGAGGTGCCGGCACGGCCCGCAAACAACAAAGCGGTAATGACTGGGCCTAGTTCACGCGTTAAGGACAATGCGACCAATAAACCAAGAGCCTGTTCCGAACCATAACGCGTTAAGGTGTAATAGCCTTGTAAACCCAATACAAAACCAACAAATAAGCCCGATACGGTAATGATCACAAAGGAATAGTTACCGACGAACAAAATTTGATCCGATACCAGGCGCGGTCGTTTGAGCAACCCGCTAGAACGCATCAACACCAAGAAAAACATGCGGGCAGCGTAGCCAAGGCCCGTAATATTTTTACGAATAAAAAATCCGAGATCACCCAATGCGTTCGTGATTAGATTTGATTTGGAGCTTGGTTCGAGATTCATTAACGGTGTAATCCGAAGTCACTTGCTAAATCCGGGCCTGGGTAATTAAAAGGTACCGGGCCCTCAGGCGAGGCATCTAAAAATTGGCGCACAAATGGATCTGCTGAGCGATTGAGTTCATCGGGCGTGCCTTGCGCTCCAATCTTGCCATTAGCAATAAAGTACACGTAGTCTGCGATCTCGAAGGTCTCTTCGACGTCGTGTGTCACCAAAATGCTGGTTGCGCCCAAAGCGTCATTGAGATTGCGGATTAATCGCGCTGTAATCCCCAAACCAATTGGATCAAGTCCTGCAAATGGCTCGTCATACATAATAAGCGGTGGGTCTAAAACAATCGCGCGTGCCAAGGCAACTCGCCTTGCCATCCCCCCTGAAATCTGTGAGGGCATTAAATCACGAGCGCCGCGTAAACCAACCGCATTTAATTTCATCAGCACCAAATCACGAATCAGCTCTTCACTTAGGTTCGTGTGCTCACGCAATGGAAAAGCGACGTTCTCAAACACGCTCAAATCAGTAAATAAGGCACCGAACTGAAATAGCATGCCCATACGTCGTCTTGCTTGCATGAGTTGATCGCTAGTCATCGCGGAAATCTCACGGCCCTCAAACTCCACTGAGCCCGTTTGAGCGGTCACCTGTCCACCAATCAATCGCAAGACCGTGGTCTTACCGCAACCCGAACCACCCATCACCGCAACCACTTGGCCGCGGCGAAATTCCATATGAAGCCCACCGAGAATTTGGCGCTCACCCGGGGCATACGAAAAATCCACCCCCCGAATGGAAACAACGGGCGAATCGATCGCGCCTGAGGTGAGAGTAGACGGCATTACTTGATTATCGGGGTAAAACCGACGATCCCATCAAATACTCATCGACCGAGCGTGCGCATTGACGACCCTCTCGAATCGCCCAAACCACCAAAGATTGGCCACGCCGCATATCGCCTGCCGCAAACACCTTGGGTACATTGGTGTGATAGGCATGATGACCATCCGTTGAAGCCTTTGCATTGCCGCGCGGATCTTTCTCGACCCCAAAAGCATTCAAGATTTGCTGTGCTGGAGAAACGAAGCCCATTGCTAGTAAAACTAAATCGGCCTTGATTTCAAACTCTGAATTGGGGACCTCACTCATCTTGCCGTCTTTCCACTCCAAACGTACACCAATGAGTTTTTCTACTTTGCCGTTTTTGCCTTCAAACCGCTTGGTGGCAACCGACCAGTCGCGCTCGCAACCTTCTTCATGCGAAGACGAGGTGCGAAGTTTAGTGGGCCAGTAGGGCCAAACTAAAGGTTTATTTTCTTCTTCGGGTGGCTGAGGCAATAACTCAAACTGTGTGACATGCTTTGCGCCATGCCGATTGGATGTACCAACACAATCAGAACCCGTATCACCACCACCAATCACAACCACATGCTTATCGGTTGCCCGAATCTCATTTTTGAGATCGCCAGCCACTTCTTTGTTTTGTGGAATTAAAAACTCCAGAGCAAAATGAATTCCACTTAACTCACGACCGGGGACTGGCAAATCGCGGGGTTGCTCAGCACCACCACTGATAATGACCGCATCAAAGCTCTTGAGTAATTCATCCGGGCTTACCGTTTTTTGAGCATAGTTCTTCACTTCCTTGCCAAGTGTTTCTTTACCAACAAAAACGCCGGTTGCAAAAGTAACGCCTTCGGCTTGCATTTGCTCGACCCGTCGGTCAATCAACCACTTCTCCATCTTGAAGTCGGGAATGCCATAACGCAGCAAACCACCGACCCGATCATTCTTTTCATAAACGGTCACATCATGACCAACTCGTGCTAACTGTTGAGCCGCTGCCATTCCTGCGGGACCAGAGCCAACCACGGCAACTTTCTTACCAGTCTTGGTTTTAGGTGGCTGTGGTTTTACCCAATCGTTAGCCCAGGCCTTATCAATAATGGCATGCTCAATCGACTTGATACCCACTGGTAGCTTGTTGATCCCAAGAGTACACGCTGCCTCACATGGTGCTGGGCAAATACGGCCGGTGAACTCCGGAAAGTTATTCGTAGAATGCAAAACCTCAATCGCATTTTTCCAATCGTTGTGATAAACCAAATCATTAAAGTCAGGAATGATGTTATTCACGGGGCAGCCGTTGTTGCAAAACGGAATGCCACAATCCATACAACGCGCACCTTGCACCTTCGCATCGGCATCCGATAGCGCTGCCACAAATTCTTTGTAATGATGAATTCGTTTGACCGGTGCTTCATAGGTCTCTTCGACCCGCTCAAATTCCATAAACCCAGTAACTTTACCCATACCTACTCCAAAAATTCTTTATTAATTAATCCACGTGATCAAGCCATCACAGGCTTGGTTTGATCTTGCCCTTGAGCGCGCTCCCACAATTCACCGAGAGCCCGCTTATATTCGGTAGGCAATACCTTCACAAAACGCGCGCGCGACTTGTCCCAATCGGCCAGTAATGCCTTGGCCCGCTCTGATCCGGTATACCGGAAATGGCGCTCAATCAGTGTCTTTAGGATTTGCTCATCGGTTTGACGCTCGCCACCCTCTTTAACATTGACTGGTGCATGCCATGTGGATTTCGGCATATTCGCAATTTGCTCCGACGATGGCAGAACTTTCTCCAAGCTTGCCATCGTGGTATTGCAACGCTTCTCAAAGAGTCCGTCTTCGTCAAAGACATAGGCAACACCACCGCTCATGCCTGCAGCAAAATTACGGCCAGTTTTACCAAGCACTACTACAGTGCCGCCAGTCATATACTCGCATCCATGGTCACCGGTGCCCTCGACAACCGCAATCGAGCCGGAGTTACGCACCGCAAAACGCTCGCCAGCCACGCCATTGAAAAATGCCTCACCTTCAATCGCGCCATACAACACCGTGTTACCCACAATAATGTTTTGAGAAGCATCGCCCCGGAACTCATGGGGGGCACGCACTACAACGCGCCCGCCCGACAATCCCTTACCGACATAATCGTTCGCATCGCCCACGAGATCTAAGGTGATACCGCGCGCCAAAAAGGCTGCAAAACTTTGTCCGGCTGTACCGTTTAACTGAATATGGATCGTGTCATCAGGTAAGCCCAAATGGCCATAACGTTTTGCCAACTCACCAGAGAGCATCGCACCCACCGTACGATTGACGTTGCGGATCGGCACAATGAAGGAAACCTTCTCGCCGCGCTCTAAGGCTGGCTCACTCTTTTCAATCAAGGTATGGTCAAGCGCAGCACCTAAACCATGATCCTGGGTCAGTGTTTGGTGACGAGGCTCGTCATGCGACACATTGGGCAAAGCAAAGACTTTACTGAAATCCAAGCCCTGCGCCTTCCAATGATCAACGCCCTTGCGCGTATCCAATAGATCAACACGACCAATCAGCTCATCAAAGGTCCGGATTCCGAGCTGTGCCATGATCTCGCGCACTTCTTCAGCAATGAAGAAAAAGAAATTCACGACATGCTCAGGTTTGCCTGAAAACTTCTTACGCAACTCGGGATCTTGAGTCGCAACACCCACTGGACAAGTATTGAGATGGCATTTACGCATCATGATGCAACCCTCAACCACTAAAGGCGCTGTAGCAAAACCAAACTCATCTGCACCTAATAATGCACCAATCACCACATCACGGCCTGTCTTCATCTGGCCATCGGCTTGCACACGAATGCGACTTCGCAGCTGGTTAAGTACCAATGTTTGCTGGGTCTCTGCAAGACCTAGCTCCCATGGTGTACCAGCATGCTTAATCGATGACAAAGGTGATGCACCTGTACCACCGTCATGACCAGCAATCACGACGTGATCCGACTTTGCTTTAGCCACACCTGCTGCCACCGTACCAACACCCACCTCTGAAACAAGTTTTACTGAAACATCGGCTTGTGGATTGACATTCTTTAAGTCATGAATGAGTTGCGCCAAATCCTCAATCGAATAAATATCGTGATGCGGTGGTGGCGAAATGAGACCTACGCCTGGTACTGAGAATCGCAGACGTCCAATATAGTCCGAGACCTTACCACCTGGTAATTGACCGCCCTCGCCTGGCTTTGCGCCTTGGGCCATCTTAATTTGAATCTGATCTGCTGAACGCAAATACTCAGTGGTCACACCAAAACGCCCAGAGGCAACTTGCTTAATTTTCGAACGCAATGAGTCGCCGTCTTGCAATGGAATGTCAGCTTCGACGACATCCTTGCCCAAAATACTGGCGAGGGTCTCACCCTTCTTAATCGGAATCCCTTTGAGTTCATTGACATAGCGATTTGGATCTTCGCCGCCCTCACCCGTATTGGATTTACCGCCAATACGATTCATCGCGATTGCTAAAGTTGCATGGGCCTCGGTCGAAATTGAACCTAAGGACATGGCACCGGTTGCAAAACGCTTCACAATCTCTTTGGCAGGCTCGACCTCATCAAGGGGAATGGCTTTGTTCGGATCAATCTTGAACTCAAATAATCCTCGTAAAGTCATCAAACGCTTACTCTGATCATTAATCAGATTGGCATACTCTTTATAGGTTTGATAGCCTTTCTCTGGCCCGGTGCGAGTCGCATGCTGTAACTTTGCAATCGAATCGGGTGTCCACATATGCTTTTCACCACGCACCCGATAGGCATACTCTCCACCCGCATCCAACATATCAGCTAATACAGGATCGTCACCAAACGCAGCATGGTGCATCCGCAAGGCCTCTTCAGCAACTTCAAAGACGCCAATACCGCCTACGTTCGAAGATGTCCCTTTGAAGTACTTATCAATGAGCTCGTGATTAAGACCAATGGCCTCAAAGATTTGCGATCCGGTATAAGACATGTAAGTCGAAATACCCATCTTCGACATCACCTTTTGCAAGCCCTTACCAATCGCTTTGACAAAATTCTTGATGGCTTTCTCAGGCGATAAGTCGCCTGAGAGGCCTTTGGCCATTTCAGCTAAGGTCTCCATCGCCAAATAGGGATGAATCGCTTCCGCGCCATACCCTGCAAGTAAGGCAAAGTGATGAACTTCGCGAGCACTACCAGTCTCCACCACTAAGCCAGTGCTGGTTCGTAAACCGCGCTCCACCAAATGCTGATGAATGGCCGAGGTTGCTAAGAGTGCAGGAATCGCCATATGCTCGCGATCCACTTGGCGATCACTCACAATCAAAATATTGAAACCACTGCGCACTGCATCGGTTGCCTCAGCGCACAAGGAGGCCAGGCGCGCCTCAATGCCCTCCTTGCCCCAAGCAACTGGATAACAAATATCCAATTCATACGAACGGAACTTACCACCGGTGTAATGTTCAATATGACGCACCTTGGTCATGTCATCCAAGTCCAAGACCGGCTGACTGATCTCCAAACGCATCGGGGGATTGATATTGTTGGTATCCAATAGATTGGGCTTTGGACCAACAAAGGACACCAAAGACATCACCAGGTTCTCACGAATCGGATCAATTGGAGGATTGGTAACCTGAGCAAACAATTGCTTAAAGTAGTTGTAGAGCGACTTGCTGCGATCGGATAGAACCGCAAGTGGACTGTCGTTACCCATCGATCCAATTGCTTCTTCCGCATTTTGTGCCATCGGTGCCATCAGGTATTTGAGATCTTCCTGGCTATATCCAAATGCTTGCTGACGATCGAGTAATTTTGCTGCGGGGCGAATATGTTTCGCATCGTCTTGGGTGTCTTTTTTGCTGACATCCAACTCATCAAGCTTCACGCGCACTGCATCAATCCAACTCTTGTATGGCTTGGCTTTGGAGACCGAGTTCTTTAACTCCACGTCATCGATGATGCGGCCTTGATCCATGTCGATCATGAACATCTTGCCAGGCTGTAAGCGCCACTTTTGCACAATCTTATTTTCTGGAATCGGCAACACACCCGCTTCAGAAGCCATGATGACCAAATCATCATCGGTCACGTAATAGCGGGCAGGTCGTAAGCCATTACGATCCAAGGTGGCGCCAATCTGACGCCCATCGGTAAAGGCCATTGCAGCGGGGCCATCCCATGGCTCCATCATGGCAGCGTGGTACTCATAAAAGGCACGGCGATTCTCATCCATGAGGGTATGCTGTTCCCACGCCTCAGGAATCATCATCATCATGGCTTGCGCAAGCGGGTAACCAGCCATCACCAAGAGCTCAAGGCAGTTGTCAAAGGATGCAGTATCCGATTGGCCTGGATAAATCAGTGGCCATAACTTTTGCAAATCATCACCTAATACAGGTGAACTAATCGCACCCGTGCGGGCATTAATCCAGTTCACGTTCCCCTTTACTGTATTAATCTCACCGTTATGTGCTAGCAAGCGGTATGGGTGAGCCAGTTCCCACGCTGGGAAGGTGTTGGTTGAGAAGCGCTGATGCACCAATGCCAGAGCTGACACCGCCTTAGGATCTTTTAGATCGCAATAATAGGCGCCCACTTGACTAGCCAATAAGAGACCTTTGTACACCACAGTCCGCGCAGACATCGATGCCACAAAGTATTCTTTGCCGTGTTTGAGGTGCAAATCTTGAATCGCATGACTTGCCGTTTTACGAATTACATAGAGCTTGCGCTCGAGTGCGTCGGTGGTCATGATGTCACGACCGCGCCCGATAAAAATTTGACGAATAATTGGTTCGGTTTTTTTCACGGTGGGCGACATCGGCATCGCACGATCGATCGGCACATCGCGCCAGCCCAATACAATTTGACCCTCTTGACGTACGGTACGCTCTAGCTCTTGCTCGCACGCTAATCGTGATGCATTCTCTTTAGGCAAAAAGATCATGCCAACGCCGTATTCACCAACAGGCGGCAACTCGACCCCCTGCTTTTTCATCTCGCTGCGATACAGCTCGTCAGGAATCTGTATCAATATTCCGGCGCCGTCACCCATCAGTGGGTCAGCACCCACAGCGCCTCGATGATCGAGGTTCTCCAGGATCTTTAATCCTTGAGTGATGATGTCATGGGATTTTTTGCCCTTGATATGCGCCACAAAACCGACGCCACAGGCATCGTGTTCATTTTGAGGGTCGTAAAGACCTTGAGCGGACGGACGTAACTCGAGATGATTCATATTTAATCCAAATTGGTCATGCGGCTGGCAATCCCCATGAATTGCTTCAAATAAAGGCCGGGACGGTAAATATAGGGGAATCCACTAAGGGATGCAATAGAAATTTAATGACTCTGTCCCATTTAAATAATGGGGGAAGAATAGAAATTAAATTAAATAGGGACAGACTTAAAGTTTTTTTGGCCTTCCACGCGGCTTAAGCTGCCATTGATGGAGACTCAATTTAGGATTTTGCTTGATAAATTCCGGACTTACCCAAGGCCTTGAGCGGATTAAATGCTCGGTAATTGCTCGATCCTCGTGATGCGGCGCGCCGTCCCTCACAAATGCCGCCCAGGCCAGCTGCCTCTCAAAAGGGGTGTTGCCTAAACCCCAAAAGCTTGGGTGATCGGTTAGCCAAGTCTCACCCTTGCCCCCAATATGGCTTTGGTAGCTGGTGTTCTTACAATCTTCGGCACGGGATTCCAGTCCGGCGCGTACAGGGTTAAGCTCAATGTAGCGTTGTACTCGTAAGGCATAGATTGGATCAATCAGGGAAGAACAAAAGCGACCCTCCCAAATCGTGCCCGAAGTACCTTGCTGTCGATTGATGTATTGCGCGTAGCGGCGTCCCAAGGATTGCATCGTTTTGGATAAGGAATATTCAAAACGAGGGGTGACTAATACGTGTGCATGATTGGGCATCAAGGCATAAGCATGAACCGCACATCCAAACTCTTTGGCAGCATCACGTAACCAATCGAGATAAATTCGGCAATCCGCATCATTGCTGAATATGGTTTGACGATTGTGACCACGAACCAAAAGATGCATCGCTTGTCCAGCAATGACCAAGCGTGCTTTGCGGGCCATCTTTACTTAATTAATTTGGCGAACGCCGCCCAAGGGAGCGAACTCAGGAATAATCCAATCGCCATCGTACTCAGAAACTCCCGGTGGAGGCGTACGATTTATCTCGGGTACACCTCGCAAAGCCACCGACATAAAGTTAAT
Source organism: Polynucleobacter acidiphobus (assembly GCF_003065385.1). Taxonomy (NCBI): domain Bacteria; kingdom Pseudomonadati; phylum Pseudomonadota; class Betaproteobacteria; order Burkholderiales; family Burkholderiaceae; genus Polynucleobacter; species Polynucleobacter acidiphobus. Next base: position 77,779 of record NZ_CP023277.1, on the reverse strand, counting down.
CCAGACTGGCAATGCCAAGCCGCCGCCTGTCTCGCGGTCACCCAAGCTTCTGGGGTTATCAAAACCAATCCAAGCGACTGCCGCAACCCGAGGGTTGTAACCAGCAAACCATGCATCGTGTGAATCATTGGTTGTGCCCGTTTTTCCAGCGATATCGTTGCGGCCTAAGGCAGGCCTTGCGCGGGCTGCGGTTCCGGTCTTTGTAATTTCTTGCAACATGCTATCCATCACAAAGGTCGTTCGCTCATCCAAGACTCGAAGCGCATTTTTTCCTACTCGTACAGGGTTTGCCTCAAACAAGGTTTGACCTTTTGCATCCGTAACCTTGTCAATTAAATAAGGATTTACGAAATAGCCACCATTCGCAAACACGCTGTAAGCACTCGCCATTTGCAATGGTGTGACCGAACCTGCTCCAAGGGCCATCGTAAGATAAGGCGGATGCTTCTCGGGCTCAAATCCAAAGCGCTGAATAAATTCTTGGGTATACGAGGGGCCTATTTTGCGAATTACCCGAACCGATACTAAATTTTTAGACTTCGCCAATGCGGCCCGTAACCGCATCATGCCATCGAACTTGCCATCATAGTTCTTAGGTTGCCATACCTGGCTACCGGTCTCCAACGCCCCAATCGATAATGGCGCATCATTGACCATGGTTGAAGGACTTAAACCCTTTTCAAGAGCTGCCGCATAAACAAAGGGTTTAAATGCCGAACCTGGTTGACGAAACGCCTGGGTCACGTGATTAAATTTATTGCGACGAAAATCAAATCCACCAACTAGGGCCAAGATTGCCCCGTCATTTGGATCAAGAGCCACAAAGGCAGCTTCGACCTGAGGTAATTGAGCCAGCTTCCAAACGCCATCATCGTTAAGGAGTCGAACCACTGCGCCCGGGCGAATGCGCCGTTTGGGTTGAGCGGATTCGGATAATGAGGCGCTTGCAAGTCTTAATGCATCGCCTTTAATCGTAATTTGCTCCCCAGTCGCAATCATGACTTTTAATTCTTTAGGGCTCGCCTCCAATACTACCCCGGACTGCAATTCATCAAGCGCTGGATAATCAAGTAAGGCATCGTCAATCGTGCGCTGGCGCTTGACCGGGTCTTCGGGTAACTCAATAAACCCCTCTGGGCCGCGATACGCATGTCGCAGATCGTAGTCAAAGATACCCTTGCGAACTGCAGCATAGGCAGCATCTTGATCTGCCTTTAAGACGGTGGTGTAAACATTGATACCTTGGGAGTAAATAATGTCGCCGTACTGAGAAAAGAGGAGTTGTCTGGCCATCTCTGCAACAAAATCAGCGCGAGTATCAAATTCTTTTCCTAGGCCTCGAATCTTAATGGTCTCAGCCATCGCCTTTTCATAATCGGCTGGCGTAATGTATGAGAGATCGCGCATGCGCTGCAAAATATATTCTTGACGAATCTTGGCACGCTTATAGTTACTGACCGGGTTATAGGCTGAAGGCGCCTTTGGTAGACCTGCTAGCATCGCCGCCTCTGCAATGCTAATGTCTTTAAGTTCTTTACCAAAATAAATTTTGGAAGCGCTCGCAAATCCATAGGCGCGTTGCCCCAAATAAATTTGATTCATGTAAATCTCAAGAATCTTATCCTTGGTTAATTGGGCCTCGATCTCCCAAGCAAGCAATACCTCATAAAGCTTCCGACTGAAGGTCTTCTCATTGCTTAAGAAAAAATTACGCGCCACCTGCATAGTGATGGTCGACGCCCCTTGGGAAAGACGGCCTCGTAAATTGGCTAAGGTTGCTCGCAATACACCCCAGTAATCAACGCCACCATGACTATAAAAACGATCATCCTCAATGGCAATCACTGCATACTTTAAATAGACAGGGATTTCATTGAGGGGAACAACACTTCGTCGCTCCTCTCCAAACTCACCAATTAATACCTTATCGGCGGTATAGATCCGTAACGGCTCTTTGGGGTTGTAATCGACTAGCGCTGAAATGTTCGGTAAATTTGGCTTCGCAATAATGAATGCGTAGGCGACCAACATCGTAAATAACAAGCCAGCTACGACCATCAAAATCAATAAGGCTTTAATCAAAGGGCTGGCGCCCGACTTTTGAGAAAAACGCATTCCCGAGCCCCGTTGAAAAGGCGGTTTTTTGCTCGGTGGATTAGCCATCCCCAAATTATATGGTCCTACAGCATTTGCAAGAATTACCGATCAATCAATCCGGGTTTGCTGATTTCAATCACTAGCGCTCACCAACACAATAGGGCATGGTCTATCGCAATATCAAACGAGAGGATTTTGACGAAACCTTGCAAAGTCTAGGCAACGATCCTGCCATTTTGGAGCATGAGACCCAGGCTGATCATTTGCAAAGTAAACATCAGCCACCAAGGCGCAATCAAATGGGCCAAGCCTGGTCAGGCCTTAGTGCCCTTAAAGAATCCTCTCTCGCATCCCTTCATCCTGGGATGCTCATCGTTGGGATTGGTTTCATGGCGATTCTTTTCACTTTAGTCTATTTGACCATCCAAATTCAGGAGCTCGCAGAACGCAATCAGGACGGATCAAATCAAGTAGTGGTGAAGCGAGAGCTAATGGCAATTCAAAGCCAAATTGATGATCTTCATGGCCAGGCTGACGAACACCTAGAGCAGATAATGGAGTTTCTGGAGGAGATCCAAGCAAAGCGACACATTTCTGTCAAAGAAACGAAGCGATCAGTTATCCCCGATCCCGATGAGGTCGATTTAAAAAAATGGCGTCATTTAGGTGTCGGTAAGAACAAGGATGGCGCCTTCGTCATGCTGCACGATGGACAACAAAGTCGACTCTTTCTAAAACATGCGTTTGCTAAACCTTCATGGCAGATCACACACTTTGACCAGTCCCAGGCCACCTTACAAGGTCCCGGAGGAAAGCAAGTGGTACTGATTTCACCATGAAGCATATGGTATTTCGATGCTGTTGGATTTGGCTTTTGCTTGGCCCACAAAACACATTTGCATACCACGCGGCCAGTGGTAATGCCGCACTGAATACTCCAATTAGTATTTCAGCAAAAGAGATGCCGCTGGTGGATTTACTCCATGCATTGGGGCAACTTGGTAATACCCATTTTGTTTTAAGTCCTAGCATTCAAGGAAGTATTAATGTCCAGCTTGCCGATGTTCCATGGCAAACTGCCTTATCAACGATCTTGGCAAGCCGAGGCTTGCGCTTCATGCGCAATCAGGGGGTCTATTGGATTGCGCCGCACCAAGAAATCAATGGCTTCCAAAAGCAACGTCGGGACGACTCAGCACTCCCCTTTGGTGGCGAGCATCATGGCACACCCCGACAAATTTTGATTGAAGCCCGGATTGTTGAAGCAGACCATCGCTTTGCACGCAATCTTGGCGCCAAGCTTGGCTTGCGCTCACAAGCAGATAACGCACCTGGGGGAAACGGTCGGGCTCAGGGTTCGTTTGCACTAGGATCACCACTTGGGGCTGGCGGCCTTAGCGGATTTGAGCCGGTGACTGCCGCAGCAACCCTTCTTAGTAAAAATGCCACCCGTCTTCTCGATGTGGAATTAAGTGCTCTAGAGAGCGATGGCCAGGGCAAGATATTGTCCAATCCTCGCATCATGACCGCCGATATGGTGAAAGCAACCATTGAACAGGGCACTGAACTACCGTACCAAACCTCCTCTTCAAATGGAGGTAACAAAATTCAATTCCGTAAAGCAAACTTGCGTCTCGAGGTGATTCCTAAGATTCATCATGACGGCAAAGTCTCTTTATTGGTTGCGATTAATAAAGATAGCGTGGGCATGAAGACCGAACAAGGTTACGCCATCGATACTAAGAATCTGAGCTCCGAAGTCAGTGTTGAGAATGGCGGGACGGTGATCTTGGGTGGTATTTATCAAACCACGGAGCGCGATGACACTGTCAAAATCCCGCTCTTGGGTGATATTCCCTTGATTGGGCATCTGTTTAAACATCAATCAACCTTACGAGACAAAACCGAACTTCTCGTCTTTTTAACGCCTACCATCTTAGATAAACCCGAATAGAATGACGTTATGGACATTGAAAATTCCAATATCTTTCTCATTGGGCTAATGGGGGCTGGCAAATCAACGGTAGGAAAATTAATTGCCCGCAAGCTTGAGCGGCGCTTTATCGACTCTGACCACGCACTTGAAGAGCGCTGCGGGGTCAAGATTCCGACCATTTTTGAGATGGAAGGTGAAGCGGGTTTTCGTAAACGCGAGGCACAAATCATTAACGAGCTAAGCCGCGAGCAATCGATTGTGCTCGCCACCGGTGGTGGTGCAATATTGCTCCCCGAGAACCGTAAAGTGCTAGCTGAACGTGGCACGGTCATTTACCTACATGCCAACCCGATTGAGCTTTGGCATCGCACCAAGGGAGGTGAGGGTCGCCCTCTATTGCAACATGGTGACTCCAAGGCGATCTTAGAAAACTTATACGCCATTCGCGACCCACTCTATCGCGAAATCGCAGACTTTATTATTGAAACTGGTAAGCCAAGCGTCAATCAACTCGTAAGCTCTTTACTCATGCAACTTGAATTAGCCCCATGAAAACTCTGAATGTATCCCTCGGTGAGCGCAGCTACCCTATTTACATTGGCTCAGGGCTTCTCAAAAAGCCAGAACTCTTCAAACCTTGGATTGCCGGCAAATCGGTATTCGTGGTGACCAACACGACCGTAGGGCCCCTTTATAGCGAGACGTTAATCCAAACCATTTCAGGCGATGCTAAGTCGGTTCATGAGATTATCCTGCCCGATGGGGAGTCTTATAAAGACTGGGCTACCCTACAGAAAATCTTTGATGCCTTATTAACCTATGGGGCTGATCGTAAATCGGTGTTGATTGCACTCGGTGGTGGTGTGATTGGAGATATGGTAGGTTTTGCAGCGGCTAGCTTTATGCGCGGCATTCGATTTATTCAAGTGCCCACCACTTTATTAGCTCAAGTTGACTCTTCGGTAGGCGGCAAGACCGGGATTAATCATCCGCTTGGTAAAAATATGATTGGCGCTTTTCATCAGCCGGTCGCCGTCATTGCTGATCTCGATACCCTCAAATCACTTCCACCAAGAGAGCTATCAGCCGGCTTGGCCGAGGTCATTAAACACGGTGCGATTGCAGATGCTGAATTTTTTAATTGGATTGAAGCTCATCGTCAAGAACTATTAAATTGTGACAGTGGCGCATTGAGTCATGCGGTCGAGCGTTCTTGCGAAATTAAATCAGCAGTAGTGGCTGCCGACGAAAAGGAGTCTGGGATTCGTGCGATCTTAAATTTCGGTCATACTTTTGGCCATGCCATCGAATCCGGCTTAGGCTATGGGGAATGGCTGCATGGTGAGGCGGTAGGCTGCGGAATGGTGATGGCAGCCGATTTATCTTCTCGTCTGGGTTATTTAAAAACCGAGGAAGTAAGTCGCATCAAAAAACTCATTGCGGCAATGGGTCTGCCCGATTGCGCACCCAAACTTGGGAATAGCCGCTTCTTTGATCTCATGCGAATCGATAAAAAATCCGAGGGCGGGGAAATTCGCTACATCACCCTTGAGAGAATTGGCAAAGCAAAAATTGAAGCGGTTGATGATGCGATTGTTGAGCAGGTCTTAACGACTAATCAAGCAAGCTAATCTGAACCGCCTGCCCTGCCTGATCGCTCACAAAGCGAGATAAGTCGGCAAGTAATTCGTTACCTGTTTTTGTATCAAGCCAACGTGGTTGACTCATCATTCCCGCCCAACGGTAATGAAACCCTCCGGCTTTACAGGCCACCCAAATTTCATGCAGGGGTGGCTGAGTATTGACCACGACTACACTGCGATCCCGAAAAACAATATTAATCACATTGCCCCCTTGACGAGCAATATCAAGGTCGAGATCTAAACGCTCATCAGCATTTTCTAGCGATAGTTCAATCGATTGCAACAGATGGCTAGCCAGTTGATGAAATTGCTTATCGTCAATTTTGTCAATCTGGGATGAAGGGGTGTTCTGCATGCTATATTCAAATTCCGGTGATTAAACAGATGATATTGATTGTAGTTAAGATTCCAGTTTACGTTGCGTTGCTGTCCCTACTTGGATGTGGGGTTAGAGGACCTTTGTTTTTACCCAATCCACCGCCCGTTCCACCAGCGCCCACCCAACCGGAGCCCAAAGGCACTCTGTACCCACCAAAAGAATCAGGCATGTCCACCCCCACTAATACGAGCTCGCCAAAGTAATGACGCACTCCATTCCATCATTAACTGGTTTTACTGAATACCATGGAGAATGGTTTGCTGAAGGTGTTTCGCTATCTGCCTTAGCGAATCAATATGGCACCCCTCTATATGTTTACAGTAAGCATGCAATTTGTACGGCATACCGTGCCTATGATGTTGCCTGTATCCGTGCAAACGGCAGTCGGCGCGCCAGAATTCATTATGCGGTTAAGGCCAATAGTAATCTCGCCGTTTTGGATGAGTTGAAGCAATTAGGGGCTGGGTTTGATTTAGTCAGTGGCGGCGAACTCGCGCGCGTTCTTCATATCGGAGCCGATCCCAAAAGCATGGTTTTTGCTGGGGTCGGCAAATCAGCCGATGAAATTAAATTTGCCCTCTCGGTTGGCGTCAAGTGCATCAACGTCGAGTCCATTCCTGAACTGCAGCGTATTAATTCCATTGCTAAGAGTTTGGGTCTTCGCGCCCCAGTTTCATTGCGCGTGAACCCTGATGTAGATGCGCAAACCCATCCGTATATTTCCACGGGTCTCAAAGATAACAAATTTGGGATTGCCTATTTTGAGGTCTTAAAGACGTATCGCGAGGCTGCGCTGCTGCCCCATATTGATATTGTTGGCATCGATTGCCATATTGGTTCCCAAATTACGAATACCTCGCCTTACCTCGATGCTCTTGACAAGGTTCTTGATTTAATTGAACAACTCAAGCGTGAAGGCATTGTCATTCACCATCTCGATCTAGGCGGCGGTCTTGGAATTGACTATGGCTCGGATGCACCACCCGATATCACAGAGTTCACGAACACCCTACTCAATCGCGTGGATGAGCGTGGCTTTGCACACTTGGATGTCATTTTGGAGCCCGGTCGCTCCTTAGTCGGAAATGCAGGAGTGCTCTTGACCCAAGTTGAGTATCTCAAAACTGGTGCAGATAAAAACTTCTGCATTGTGAACGCGGCCATGAATGATTTAATGCGACCAGCCCTATACGATGCCTATCATGCGATTGTTCCAATCAAAGCATCTGCCGGTAAAGCAATTTCCTATGATGTCGTTGGCCCTGTTTGCGAATCAGGTGATTGGCTCGGTAAAGATCGCGCCCTGGCAGTTGAAGAAGGCGATGTGCTGGCTATTTTGTCAGCAGGCGCTTATGGATTTGTCATGGCCTCAAACTACAACGCCCGAGGACGACCAGCTGAAGTTATGGTCGATGGCAATCAAGCTCACCTGGTGAGAGAGCGGGAGACTGTGAATAGCCTCTTCGCTAATGAGCGAACGATTGGGACGAACTAACCAATCGAATGACTTCGATTAACGCAACCCAGCCATGTAATCCGACACGGCTTTCATTTCAGCGTCAGACATCTTGGCAGCAATCGTACTCATTTGCACACTATTCTTGCGTGTACCCTCTCTGAACGCAATCAATTGCGAGGTCGAGTAATCGGCCCATTGACCGCTTAAACGGGGGTACTGTGCCGGAATACCAGCGCCATTGGGGCTATGGCATCCAGCGCACGCTGGAATACCTTTCTCAGCAATGCCTGCACGATAAATGCGCTGTCCCAATGCGATGGTGTCTTTGTTCTGCGCCGTACCCAACTTGAGCTCTTGTTTATTGAGATACGCAGCCAAGTTGAGCATGTCTTGATCAGTTAGCGTCGCTACCATTCCCATCATGACGGGATTCATACGGGTACCATCTTTGTAATTTTTGAGTTGCTTAACCGTGTAAGCCGTGTGCTGAGCAGCCAACTTAGGCCATGATGCAACTCCACTATTTCCATTTGGACCATGGCAACCGACACAAGAAACGATTCCACGCTTAGGGTCGCCGTTGTTATAGAGGGCATCGCCAGCTGCAGCATCCGCCTTGATCACTGCGGGAGTTGGAGCACTAGTGGTCATTGCTGGAGCATCTGCTTTTGCAGGCTCAGCCGCGTGAGCGAAGGATATAAAACCACCAACTAAAACAGCCATCAGGGCAGAGATATTTAATTTGGAGAATTTGCTGCTATAGCGCATTATGGGTACCTAGCCTACTTTGAAATGTTCAAACGAAATTCATGTGATTTTACAATAGCTTCCATTCATGTCTAAACTGCACCAAGCCCGCTTTTTTACCACGGTCAATGAGCTTCAAACGCTTCCCCAGGGCGATCTTCCTGAGATCGCCTTTGCGGGTCGCTCTAATGCCGGAAAATCCAGTGCAATCAATATCTTATGCAATCAAAAGCGCCTGGCTTTTGCGAGCAAAACTCCGGGCCGAACCCAGCACATTAACTATTTTGGGATCTATTCCAAGGATGAGCTACTAGCCTATTTGGTCGACCTGCCAGGCTATGGCTATGCCGCGGTCGGTGAGGCAACCCGCTCCCACTGGAACGAGATCTTGAGCCGCTACCTCCAAACCCGTAAAAATTTGGTTGGATTGATCTTGATTGTGGATGCACGACGGGGTTTAACAGAACTTGATGAGCAGATGATTGCTTGGTTTAGCGTGACCCAAAAACCCATCCATATTTTGCTAAGCAAGTCAGATAAACAAACCTTCTCCGAAAACCGCGCCCTGTTGCAAGCCATCTCAGAACAAATTAAGCAATTTGCCCCTGCCCAGATTACAGCTCAACTGTTCTCCAGCACAAAACGGGTCGGTCTTCTGGAAAGCGATACACTTATTCAACAATGGCTTTTTCCAGAGCGCAGCACCGCCTAACCCTATCCTGATTAGAGAGTATTTGCATGTCTCAATACCCCGCCTATCGCCCCCGTCGCATGCGTCGTGATGATTGGTCGCGTCGCCTCATTCAAGAAAATCATCTACGGGTTGACGATCTAATCTATCCCGTTTTCTTACTACCGGGAAGCAATCAAACTCAAGCGGTCAACTCGATGCCAGGTATTGAACGCATGTCGCTAGATCGTTTATTTCATGTGGCTGAAGAATGCGTGGCTCTAGGCATCCCAGTAATGGCCCTCTTTCCTGTAATCGATTCATCACTAAAGACCAATGACGGTGCCGAAGCGTTTAATCCGAAGGGGCTTGTTCCAAGCGCAGTGATTGAACTCAAAAAACGTTTTCCTGACCTTGGCATCATGACCGATATCGCGCTTGATCCCTATACCAGCCATGGTCAAGATGGCGTACTTGATGAACAGCATCGGATTTTGAATGATGAAACCGTCGCGATCCTTATAAAGCAGGCGCTCTGCCATGCCCAAGCAGGTGTGGATATGGTTGCCCCATCGGACATGATGGATGGCCGAATTGGAGCGATTCGTACTGCCCTTGAAAATCAAGGATTGATTCATACGCGCATCATGGCTTATGCCGCCAAGTACGCCTCGTCGTTTTATGGTCCCTTCCGAGATGCAGTTGGATCAGCGGGCAATCTGGGCAAAGCGGATAAAAAGACCTACCAAATGGATCCTGCTAACGGGGATGAAGCCATCCGTGAAGTTGGTTTAGATATTAGTGAAGGAGCCGATTTGGTGATGGTAAAACCCGGCATGCCTTATCTCGATATCGTATATCGCATCAAAGAAGCCTTCGGTTACCCAACCTACGCCTATCAGGTCAGCGGCGAATACGCCATGATCAAGGCTGCCGCCCAAAATGGCTGGCTTGATCATGATGCGGTAATGATGGAGTCACTACTCGGATTTAAACGTGCCGGAGCAGATGGTATCTTGACCTATTTTGCGCTTGAGGCCGCTCGCTTACTCAAGCGTTAGGATTATTTGGCTCCTAACTCTTGCAAACGCTCTAAAAAACGACTGGGAGCCATAAAACCCACTACCCGTAAGGAATTTTGTTCTTCACCAGCACCATTAAAGAACAAAATTGCGGGCGGACCGTACAAACCAAATTGTTTCAGAAGCGCTTGCGTTTGTGGATTGTTGATGGTGACATCGGCTTGTACTAATACAAAACGGCTCATCTCCTTACCAACCTCAGGATTGGTAAAGGTAATGGCCTCCATCTCTTTGCAGGAGATACACCAATCAGCGTAGTAATCGAGCATGACGGGTTTATTGTCAGCCTTAGCTTTTTGCATAATACGCTCGAGCTCTTCACTCGAACGCACAACCTGAAATACCAAATCCGGTGGAATTCGTTTTTCAGTGCGAGTACTTGTTTGAGTTTGATTACCAATTACAACCGACATTGCTGGCCACACAATCCAAATGGCTAAAGCAACCAACAACAAACCAAGTCCGCGCTGCAACCACATCATCCAGGCACCCGTTTGCGGTAAGAAACTTCTAGCACCCAATGCGATGAGCAATAAGGGCAATCCCATCCCTAAGGCCATCACAAATAGTAGACCCCCACCAAGCGCCATCGATCCGGTTTGTGCCACAAAGCCTAAAACACTCGCCAAGGGTGCCGTAATACAAGGGCTTGCAACCAGCGTTGAAATTGCGCCAAGGCTAAAAGCCCCGACAATACTTCCGCCCTTTTGTCGTCCCGCCAATTGATCGACTTTGGTTTGCCATCCTTGGGGCATCTTTAGCTCGTATAAACCAAATAAGCTGCCAGCCAAAAATAATAAAAGGAGAGCAAACAAAATGAGGGCAATGGGACTTTGAAGGGCGCGCTGTACGCCGCTTCCTAATGCCGCTGTTAAAACCCCCGCTAAGGCATATAACAAGGCCATGCCCAAAATGTAGGCCAAAGCAAGATAAGCCGATCGGGTCTTGCTAATTGGGCTACCATCTTGGCGACCTAAAACAATGCTACTCAAAATCGGGAGCATCGGTAATACGCAGGGCGTAAATGCTAGGGCAATCCCAAGAATAAAAAATCCGATCAATAGATAAAACGGCTTAGCATTCTCTAGATAGCTTTTAATCGATGTGACATCATCGCGCCCGCTCCATAAATCAGTGAGGCTAAATGGTTCTGAATTTCTATCCACAGCCCGTATTGGTGCTGCATCACCCTCGGGGATGGGCGCAACTCGAACGCCTGGAGCTGCAATAAAGTATTGATAGGTCATGGGTGGATAGCAAATGCCGCCGTCAGCACAACCTTGCAAATCAATCTCTAGGCGAATACCACTTTGTGGAGATTCTGGCAACCCAATAAGAACTTCGAATGGTTTTGGAAAAATCTCCATTTTTTTTCCAAAGGTCTCATCAAACTTTTCAACGCCTCGGGGGATTTGAATACTCTTGGGAGCACTTGGCTTGTCATTGATGAACAGCCGATATTGCAAGGACTCCTGGTAAATGTAGTAACCCGAAACCGGTCGGTACTCAATAGCAATTTCATTGGTATTGGCAAGCCATGTCGCCTCCACAATAAATGCCTTTTCTGGAGGTAGAAATTCTTTAGCGCTTACTAAATTAGATAATGCGACACTGGACAGGAGAAACAATAAGAGTTGAACTAAGCCATACTGAATTCGCCTCATGGCTTTGTCTCCTCATTCACCCAGCGACCATATGCTTGGGAATATTCAGCTGGTTTTAAGGCGATGATCTCTGGTAACTGATAAGGGTGATGGGCCTTAATAAACGCCTCAATGCCCTTCCATTGGGTCGTTGCTGTTTTGGCACTTAATAGAACTTCGGTGTCATTGCAAACCTTTCCATCCCATCGATAAATCGATTGCACACCCTCCTGAATCTGTACACAGGCTGCGAGACGCTCGTCAATTAATTGCTTTGCCAATAATTTAGCCGCCTCCATCGTTGGCAAAGTCGTGGTCACGATCAGTATCGAATCCATACAAAAGGATGGTTCAAGCAGTGGGTTAAATGAAAAAGCCAGACCGAAGCCTGGCTTTAACTATACCTGATGCTAATTTATGCTGCTGCAGGCTCTTGTTGAGGCGCCTCTTCGACCTCAGGGCGATCGACTAACTCAACCAATGCCATGGGTGCATTGTCACCGTGCCGAAAACCAAATTTCAGAATACGGAGATAACCACCTGGTCGAGTTGCATAACGTGGGCCGAGCTCAGTAAACAGTTTGCTCACCATTTCACGATCGCGCAGACGATTGAATGCCAAACGGCGATTAGCCAAATTGTCTTTCTTACCTAAGGTAATCAAAGGCTCAACCACCATCCGTAATTCTTTTGCCTTTGGCAGGGTTGTTTTGATGACCTCGTGCTCAATCAGCGAGTTCGACATATTGCGCAACATCGCTAAACGATGCGATGAGGTGCGATTTAGTTTGCGTAAGCCATTACCATGACGCATGATGCTTCCTTTCTAATTATTGCCCGAGACTTGCTGGAGGCCAGCTGTCGAGCTTCATCCCAAGACTTAAACCACGGGCTGCTAAAACGTCCTTAATTTCATTCAAAGACTTACGACCTAGGTTAGGTGTCTTGAGTAATTCATTTTCAGTACGCTGAATCAAATCACCGATGTAATAAATATTTTCAGCCTTCAAGCAGTTTGCAGAACGAACGGTCAACTCTAAATCATCAACCGGTCTCATCAACAATGGATCAACCATGGTCGAGCGACTTGGAGCCAACTCACCGCTCACTTGACTGCTCTCTAAGGCGGCAAATACCACCAACTGGTCAACCAAAATACTCGCCGCTTGACGAATCGACTCTTCAGGAGAGATCACGCCATTGGTTTCAATGGTCATCACTAAACGATCTAAATCAGTACGTTGCTCAACACGCGCAGATTCAACCGCATAGCTAACACGATTAATTGGACTAAATGATGCATCTAGCACAATACGGCCGATTAGCTTGGTCGCTTCATCTTGATACTGACGCATATTGCCTGGTACGTATCCACGACCCTTTTCAACCTTGATCTGCATATCGAGCTTACCGCCAGCTGCTAAATGTGCAATAACATGCTCAGGGTTGATGATTTCAACGTCATGTGGAAGATCAATGTCCTTGGCATAAACAACGCCAGGACCTTCTTTACGCAAATTGATGGTTACTTCATCACGGGACTGTAACTTGAAGACAACTCCCTTTAAATTGAGCAGCAAGTTAACAACGTCTTCCTGTACACCATCCAAGGTGGAATACTCGTGAACAACGCCTGCAATGGCCACTTCGGTTGGAGCAAAGCCAACCATGGAAGACAACAAAACACGACGTAATGCATTACCAAGAGTGTGGCCATAGCCACGCTCAAATGGTTCCATCACAACCTTAGCCTGGTTTGCACCGAGTGCTTCAACAGAAATGATTTTTGGTTTAAGCAAATTTGTTTGCATAGATATCTTTTCCTTAAGAGGTGCAGTATTAGCGTGAATACAATTCGACGATCAAACTTTCGTTGATATCACCACTGATTTCATCGCGATCTGGTACTTGTTTAAACGTTCCCTCGAGCTTGCTTGCATCAACGCTGACCCAATTAATTGAACCAACTTGCGAAGCAAGATTTAGTGCTTCTTGAATACGGGTTTGCTTCTTTGCCTTCTCACGAATCGCAATGACATCGCCAGGACGAACCTGCATTGACGGAATATTGACCACTTGGCCATTTACCGTAATTGCTGCATGCGATACCAACTGACGTGCTTCGGCACGGGTTGAACCAAAACCCATGCGATAAACCACATTATCCAAACGGGACTCAAGCAGCTGCAATAAGGTCTCACCAGTATTGCCTTTACGACGCTCAGCTTCAGCAAAGTAGCGACGGAACTGACGCTCGAGTACGCCATAAATCCGCTTTACCTTTTGCTTCTCACGCAACTGATTACCGAAGTCAGAAGTACGAGCACCAGAGGTGCGGCCGTGCTGTCCTGGCTTGCTGTCTAATTTGCACTTGTCCGATAAAGCACGGCGAGCGCTCTTTAAAAATAAGTCGGTACCTTCCCGACGAGATAGTTTGGCTTTAGGGCCTAAATAACGTGCCACGATTTCTTCCTTTCTATGCCTCGATGGTTACCGAGGTGAGTTCGCTGTAACTACCAACGAACGGTGGGCTTATTAAACAATTGCTGGCAAAGCCAGCGGCTTGGTACTGCAAAAATTAGATACGGCGGCGCTTTGGAGGACGGCAACCATTGTGAGGGACCGGAGTCACATCCTGGATCTCAACAATCTTGATGCCCAAAGAGTTCAATGCACGAACTGCAGACTCACGACCAGGACCCGGGCCCTTAATCTGAACCTCTAAATTCTTAATCCCACACTCAATTGCTGCCTTACCAGCCACTTCAGCAGCAACCTGAGCTGCAAATGGCGTTGACTTACGTGAACCCTTAAATCCTTGACCGCCTGATGTTGCCCACGACAAGGCATTTCCTTGACGATCGGTAATGGTCACAATGGTATTGTTAAACGATGCATGCACGTGGGCAATGCCATCAGCGACGTTCTTTTTAACCTTTTTGCGAGCGCGTTGTGCACTTGCGTTTGCGGCGGTTTGTTGTGCTTTTGCCATATCAGTTCCTAATTATTTCTTGAGTGCAACGCCAGCCTTACGGGGGCCTTTGCGGGTACGAGCATTGGTCTTCGTTCTCTGGCCACGCACTGGCAAGCCCTTGCGATGACGAATGCCGCGATAGCAAGCCAAGTCCATTAAACGCTTAATGTTCATGGTGACTTCACGACGCAAATCACCCTCTGTGGTGCGCTTACCCACTTCATCACGAAGCTTTTCTAGCTCAGCATCGGTAAGATCTTTCACTTTCTTATCGATTGCAACACCCGTGTTCTCACAGATCTTGAGAGCTTGTGCTTTACCAATACCGTAGATGGCGGTTAAACCAATCACAGTATGTTGATGATTTGGGATATTTACCCCAGCGATACGTGCCATATAAATTCCTCTACTTAACCGAATTAACCTTGACGCTGCTTATGACGTGGATCGGACGAGCAGATCACACGCACCACGCGCTTACGCTTGATGATTTTGCAATTGCGGCAAATACATTTAACGGATGCCAATACTTTCATCATTCACCTCTTTAATAATCCTTACTTCGCACGGAAGATAATTCTTGCGCGCGTTAAATCGTATGGGGTCATTTCCACAGTTACCTTATCTCCTGGCAGGATTCGGATGTAATGCATCCGCATCTTCCCAGAAATATGACCTAAAACCACATGCCCATTCTCTAACTTCACCCTAAACATGGCATTGGGGAGGTTTTCAACAATTTCCCCCGCCATCTGAATTACATCGTCTTTAGGCATCTTAGAGAGTGGGTCCCATCTTAAAGTTGGCTTTCTTCATCAGAGAGCCGTACTGCTGTTGCATCACAAATGATTGCACTTGAGCCATAAAGTCCATCGCAACCACCACAATAATTAACAACGATGTTCCGCCAAAGTAGAAAGGAACGTTGTATTTCAAAACCAAAAACTCAGGCAATAAGCACACTAAGACCATATAAATTGCACCAGCCAAGGTCAAACGCACCAAAATCTTATCGATGTAGCGAGCAGTTTGATCACCTGGACGAATACCTGGAACAAATGCACCGCTCTTTTTCAGGTTATCAGCCGTATCGCGGCTATTAAAAACCAGCGCGGTATAGAAAAAGCAGAAGAAAATAATGGCAGTGGCATACAAAATGATGTAAACCGGTTGGCCAGGGGCTAAGGTTGCCGCCAAATCTTTAACGATACGACTCACCATATTGGTTGGTTCGCCTGCAGTAAACCAACCGGCAATGGTGGCTGGGAACAAAATAATCGAAGAAGCAAAAATGGGGGGAATAACACCAGCCATATTGAGCTTTAATGGCAAATGGGAAGACTGGCCGCCATAAATCTTATTGCCCACCTGACGTTTGGCATAGTTCACCAGAATACGGCGCTGACCACGCTCTACGAAAACGACAAAATATGTCACTGCAATGACGATCAATACGATAAAAATTGCTGAGAGAATGCTCATGGAGCCAGTGCGGACCAACTCTAAAAGACTGGCCAATGCGCTTGGCAGACCAGAAACAATCCCGGCAAAAATAATGATGGAAATACCATTACCCAAGCCGCGTTCAGTAATTTGCTCACCGAGCCACATTAAAAACATCGTTCCAGTAACAAGCGTTACAACCGTATTGAACTGAAACATGAGACCAGGATCAACAACAAGGCCAGGCTGAGACTCAAGCGCAACGGAAATTCCAATCGCTTGAAAGGTTGCCAAAAACACGGTTGCATAACGGGTATATTGGGTGATCTTACGTTGACCAGCTTGGCCTTCCTTTTTCATCGCCTCGAGCGAAGGAATCACAATGGTCATCAATTGCATGATGATCGATGCCGAGATATACGGCATGATGCCCAAAGCAAACACCGTGAAGCGGGATAAAGCGCCGCCTGAAAACAAATTGAACATTCCCAAAATACCGTCTTTTTGCTCACTAAACAGTTTTGATAACTGATCAGGATCAATACCAGGCACAGGAATGTGAGCACCAATACGGAAGACAACCAACGCCAATACCAAGAAAATCAAGCGGCGACGTAAGTCGCCATACTTGTTTCCAGATGGTGTCAAACTAGAGACGTTAGAGGAACCGAGCGCCATAAATTGCTTTAAACCTCAGCGAGCACCTTGCCGCCAGCAGCCTCGATGGCGGCTTTTGCACCAGCACTTGCAGTCAATCCCTTTAAGGTAACCGCGCGCTTAATTTCACCAGTCTTAATCACTTTGACAGCATTCGTTTGCTCACCAGCAAGACCATGCTGTTTCAAAGCAACCAGATCAACTTCAGCCAAACCAATGCGCTCTAAATCGGCAAGGGTTACTTGACCGACAAAACGACGAGTTAAAGAAATAAAGCCGCGCTTGGGCAAGCGCCGATACATGGGCATTTGACCGCCCTCAAAACCAACTTTATGAAAACCGCCGGAACGCGACTTTTGACCCTTGTGACCGCGACCAGCAGTCTTACCAAGACCCGAACCAATGCCACGGCCGACACGACGACGTGGGCGTTTAGCACCTTCGGCGGGTTTAATCGTATTTAATTGCATTGCTTTACCCGATCACTTTCACAAGGTATGAAACCTTATTAATCATTCCCCGGACCGCCGGGGTATCTTGTAACTCTGAAACTGAGTTCAGGCGACCAAGGCCCAAACCACGAACCGTGGCACGGTGACTCTCGCGCGTACCGATCAAGCTACGTACTAGCTGAAGTTTGACCTTTGAATTTGATTGTGTGTTTGCCATCATTTACTTTCGATTACAGGCGATTAACCCAAAATTTCCTCAACCGACTTTCCGCGCTTCGCAGCAATTTCTGCGGGCGTACTCATCTTGCTCAAACCGTCCAAAGTGGCACGTACCATGTTGTAAGGATTGGTTGAACCAATCGACTTAGCAACTACGTTGGTTACGCCCATCACATCAAAGATCGCGCGCATTGGTCCGCCGGCGATCACACCGGTACCTTCTTTGGCAGGAGAAATCAGAACACGCGACGCACCATGCTGACCAATCACAGAATGCTGCAATGTGCCCTTACGAAGGGGAACCTTAATCATTTTGCGACGAGCTTCGTCCATTGCTTTTTGAACAGCAACTGGAACTTCTTTCGACTTACCTTTGCCCATTCCAATTCGTCCATCGCCATCACCAACGACTGTCAAGGCAGCAAAGCCAAGGATACGGCCGCCCTTCACTACTTTGGTCACGCGATTAACAGCAATCATCTTCTCGCGTAGACCGTCATCGCGCTCTTCAGACTGAATTTTGGTTTGCATTTTTGCCATAATTTTTTCCTAAACCGTTTCTTAGAACTTCAAGCCGGCTTCACGCGCAGCTTCAGCAAGGGCCTTAATACGGCCGTGATAACGATGTCCAGCACGATCAAACGCGACGTTTTCAACGCCAGCCTTCTTTGCACGTTCGGCGATTAATTTGCCAATAGCTTGTGCTGCTTGGCTATTGCCACCATTTTTTACCGAAGTACGCAAATCTTTTTCCATGGTCGAAGCTGCGGCAAGCACCTTGCTACCACATGGGCTATAGACCTGGGCAGAGATATGGCAATTGCTCCGAATCACCGTCAAGCGATGAGCCAATTGCTCAGCAATCTTGATCCGGGTTTGACGCGCACGTCTTTGTCTTGTTTCGTTTTTGTTCATATCGAATCTCGGCTTTACTTAATTACTTCTTCTTGGTTTCTTTAAGGTGAACCACTTCATCAACATAACGCACACCCTTGCCCTTGTATGGCTCTGGGGAACGATAGGCACGCACTTCCGCAGCAACTTGACCAACTTGTTGCTTATTAGCGCCTTTGATAATGATTTCAGTTTGCGAAGGGGTTTCTGCTTTCACGCCAGTGGGTAGCGGATAGTTAATTTCATGCGAGAAGCCCAATTGCAATTTCAAAGAATTACCTTGTGCCTGCGCACGATAGCCCACTCCAACAAGACTTAACTTGCGCTCAAATCCCTGGGTCACACCAACGACCATGTTATTAACCAATGCACGGGTCGTTCCAGACAATGCATTTGCTTCTGGTGAGCTATCTTTAATAGCAACTGTAATAACGCCATCTTTATGCTCAAGACCAACACTAGGATGCAAGGTGTGGGTGAGAGTCCCCAATGGGCCTTTCACAGTTAACAACGCGTTTGCGATACTGATCTCAGCGCCTTTTGGCACTGTAATGGGAGATTTACCAACTCGAGACATCGTTCTCTCCTTAAGCCACGTAGCAAATGACTTCGCCGCCGACGCCGGATGCGCGTGCTTTGCGATCGGTCATCAAACCTTGCGGTGTTGAAATAATGGCAACGCCCAAGCCATTCATGACCTCAGGAATGTCATGGCGTCCCTTGTAAATACGCAAGCTGGGAGTTGAAACTCGCTCAATTCGTTCAATCACAGGACGGCCAGCATAGTATTTGAGATCAATCTTCAATACAGGCTTAGCTGCTTCACCGGTGATTTCAAAACTATCGATATAGCCTTCGTCTTTCAAGACCTTAGCGATAGCTACTTTTAATTTGGACGACGGCATGGTAACCAAGGTTTTCTGCACCGCTTGCGCGTTGCGAATTCTGGTCAACATATCGGCGATTGGATCACTAATACTCATGGGTTCTCCTAAATTCGTTCGCCGCTTACCAGCTGGCCTTGGTTAAACCGGGGATCTCGCCACGGAAAGCAATCTCACGGATCTTGCCGCGTGCCAAACCAAATTTGCGGAAGGTGCCACGTGGACGACCGGTTAATGAACAACGATTACGTTGACGAATAGGGCTCGCATTGCGCGGCAATGATTGCAGCTTTAAACGGGCCTCATAACGCTCCTCGTCGCTGCGGCTTGTGTCGTTAATGATCGACTTAAGCTCTGCGCGCTTGTGCGTGAATTTTGCAACCAACTTAGCGCGTTTTTTCTCACGCTCAATTAAAGATAGTTTTGCCACGTTTGCCTCTTAATTGCGAAATGGAAATTTAAACGCCGCTAACAATGCCTTAGCTTCTTCATCGGTTTTAGCGGAGGTCGTAATACTGATATTGAGACCACGTAATGCATCAATTTTGTCGTACTCAATTTCAGGGAAAATAATTTGCTCTTTAACGCCAATGTTGTAGTTACCCCGGCCATCAAACGCTTTGCCAGAGATTCCACGGAAATCGCGTACCCGAGGTAAAGAAACCGTAATAAAACGATCTAAGAACTCATACATACGAGTACCACGCAGGGTTACCATCGCACCGATGGGATAACCTTGACGAATCTTAAATCCTGCAATCGCCTTGCGCGCTTTTGTGACAACCGGTTTTTGACCAGCAACTTTGGTTAAATCACCAACTGCGTGCTCAATCACTTTTTTATCACTCACGGCCTCACCTAAACCCATGTTGAGGGTAATTTTGGTGATGCGCGGGACTTCCATCACGGACTTATAGCCAAACTGCTGCATCAAGTTTGCAATGACTGTATTTTTGTAATGCTCTTGTAAACGGGTGCTCATAATTTCTCCGAACCTTAAGCGCTAAGCGTCGCGCCAGTGGTTTTTAAATAACGCACTTTTTTGCCATCCACCAACTTAATGCCGACGCGGGATGGCTTACCATTTGCATCAACCAATGCAATGTTAGAAGCAGCAATGGGCATGGTCTTATCAACGGTTCCACCGGTGGTTCCCTCATTAGGATTGGGCTTTACATTCTTTTTGTAAATGTTCACGCCCTCAACCACAAATTTGTTTTCGAGAATTCCGGTAACCGTTCCTTTTTTACCCTTATCACGCCCAGTCAGAACAATCACGGAGTCGCCTTTACGAATCTTTTTCATAGTGACCTCTTTAAATAACTTCAGGGGCAAGAGAAACAATCTTCATGAAACGCTCTGTGCGTAGCTCACGCGTGACTGGTCCAAAAATGCGGGTGCCGATCGGCTCAAGCTTTGCATTAAGCAAAACAGCGGCATTCTCATCAAATTTAATTAAGGAGCCGTCTGGACGACGAACACCTTTCGCAGTCCGAACAACCACTGCGTTATAAATATCGCCTTTTTTAACTCGACCACGAGGAGCGGCAGCCTTTACGCTAACCTTGATCACGTCACCAATATTGGCATAACGGCGCTTTGAGCCGCCCAATACCTTGATGCACAAAACTTCGCTCGCGCCAGTGTTATCGGCGACTTGCAACCTGCTTTCAGTCTGAATCATTTTGTCTAATCCCCAACTTGTACGCCAATGGCGTCAGTCTTGGTTCCGTCTATGAGCCCATCGCATTGCTGCAACATGGCTCGGATTTAATAAAAATTACTTATAAATCAACAACTTAATAAAACTATATGTTTCCGTCATTTAGCATGTTTGATAACGGAAAGCCTTTGATTCTACTACAAAAAACTGTGTTTTGACAATCTCTTGTCAAAATTTCAACTTAAATTCCTTTGGAAGCCTCAACCAATCGGGTCACTACCCAGGCCTTCGTTTTAGCCATTGGCTTGCCTTCAGTAATTTCCACGGTGTCACCCATCTTGTACTGATTGGTCTCATCATGTGCGTGATACTTTTTTGACTTACCAACGTATTTACCAATTACAGGGTGCTTCACTTGACGCTCAACTTGAACAGTCACCGTTTTTTGCATCTTGTCGCTAACGACTCGACCAACCAGGGTGCGGCGCAAGGGTTTGGAGATTTCTGTCATATCTCGATCCTAATTATTTCTGAATAGTCTTTTGGGTGATAAAGGTTTTAACGCGAGCAATATCACGCTTCACCTGTCCCAATTGACTGGTATTTTGAAGTTGCTGAGTTGCTTTTTGCATCCGCAGCTTGAAATGGGTTTTTAGCAATTCAGATAGCTCTTGATTAAGAGCACCTAAATCTTTACTTTGCAGTTCTTTGCTTTTCATGATGGATTCCTGATTAAGCGCCGATTTGACGAATCACAAACGTGGTTTGAATAGGCAGCTTGGATGCGGCTAGACGGAATGCCTCTCTTGCAAGAGTTTCATCAACACCGTCCATTTCGTACAAAACCTTACCTGGCTGAATCTCGGCTACGTAGTATTCAGGGTTACCTTTTCCGTTACCCATACGCACTTCAGCGGGCTTTTGTGAAATTGGCTTGTCTGGGAAAATGCGGATCCAGATTCTTCCACCGCGCTTGATGTGACGGGTCATTGCACGACGCGCAGATTCAATTTGACGCGCCGTTAAACGACCGCGGCCAACCGCCTTCAAACCAAAATCACCGAAGGCAACCGAACTGCCACGTGTTGCGACACCAGTGTTGCGACCTTTTTGTTCTTTACGATATTTGCGACGCTTTGGTTGCAGCATGCTTACTCTCCTGCCTTCTTCGTTTCTGTGCTGGCGGTGGCTTTACGAACCCGCTTTACAGTGGGCTTCACCGCTGGCTTCTCTTCACCGGGCTTCGCTGAGGAATCAGCGCCGGCTGCGCGACGCACAGTCTTTGCTGGTGCGCGACGTGGTTTTTTCTCTTCAGCAACTGGGGCTTCTGGTGCCGCATTTTGAGTCAATTGCGCGTCTGCGCCACGACCTAAGGTGTCGCCCTTATAAACCCAGACTTTAACGCCAATAATGCCGTATGTTGTTTCTGCCTCTGAAGTAGCGTAATCAATATCCGCTTTCAAAGTATGGAGTGGAACGCGGCCCTCGCGATACCATTCGCGGCGCGCAATTTCAGCGCCATTCAAACGGCCAGAGGACATAATCTTGATGCCCTGAGCACCAAGACGCATGGCACTTTGCATCGCACGCTTCATGGCACGACGGAACATAATGCGCTTTTCAAGCTGCTGAGTGATCGAGTCCGCAATCAACTGAGCATCCACTTCGGGCTTACGAATCTCTTCAATATTGACATGAACCGGAACGCCCATCCGTTTTTGCAATTCTTTACGGAGAACCTCAATATCCTCACCCTTCTTACCAATCACGACGCCAGGACGCGAACTAAAAATGGTGATTCGTGCGTTCTTAGCAGGACGCTCAATTAAAACCTTGCTAACAGAAGCATTCTTTAGCTTCTTCTTCAAGTAATTACGAACCTCAACATCCTCTTTAAGCATGTTGGCAAAATCATTGCTATTGGCATACCAACGGGATGTCCAGTTACGGCTTACCGATAGACGAAATCCATTTGGATTAATTTTTTGGCCCATGTCTTTCCTTAATTACTCAAGGTCACGCTAATGTGACAACTTTGTTTCTCAATACGGTTACCGCGGCCTTTGGCGCGAGCAGTAAAACGCTTTAATGACGTTGCTTTATCAACAATCACAGCGGACACTTTGAGCTCATCAATGTCGGCACCTTTATTGTGCTCAGCATTAGCGATGGCGGATTCAACCACCTTCTTCATGATGAAAGCAGCTTTTTTGGGGCTGAAATTCAAAATGTTCATAGCGCGAGAAATCGGCAAACCACGAATTTGATCTGCCACTAAACGTGTTTTTTGGGCAGAAATTCGTGCGCCGCGGTGAATAGCTTTAACTTCCATCATCATCCCCTTACTTCTTCACTACTTTCTTGTCGGCAGAGTGTCCTTTGAACGTGCGTGTCAAAGCAAACTCACCAAGCTTGTGTCCAACCATGTTTTCAGAAACATAGACTGGAACGTGCTGTTTACCGTTGTGAACAGCAATGGTTAATCCAATGAAGTCAGGAAGAATGGTCGAACGACGTGACCATGTCTTAATTGGCTTCTTATCTTTATTGGCCTGAGCGGTCTCAACCTTTTTTACAAGGCTAGCATCGCAGAAAGGACCTTTTTTCGCAGAACGAGTCATTTATCTATTCCTTATCCATTAACGCTTTTGACGACGCTGAACAATCATGGTCGTTGTACGTTTATTGCGACGGGTACGATAGCCCTTCGTTGGGGTTCCCCATGGAGAGACTGGTACACGGCCTTCACCGGTTCGGCCTTCGCCACCACCATGTGGGTGGTCGATTGGGTTCATAGCTACACCGCGAACTGTTGGGCGAATACCGCGCCAACGGGTTGCACCTGCTTTACCAATCTGACGCAAGCTATGCTCTTCATTGCCAACTTCACCAATGGTGGCACGGCAATCGATCAAAATACGACGTACTTCACCGGAGCGCAAACGAACTTGGCCATACACACCTTCGCGTGCTAACAAAACTGCTGAACTACCAGCGGAGCGGGCGATTTGCGCACCCTTTCCAGGCAACATCTCTACACAATGGATCGTGCTACCAATTGGAATATTACGAATCGGTAAATTATTTCCTGCTTTGATCGGAGCCTCAGCACCGTTCATTACCTGCTGTCCAACCGTCATCCCCTTGGACGCAATGATGTAACGACGCTCACCGTCCGCAAAGACCAGGAGAGCAATATTCGCACTACGGTTTGGATCGTATTCTAGGCGCTCTACCTTAGCGGCGATACCATCTTTATCGTTGCGCTTAAAGTCAACCATGCGGTAGTGATGCTTATGACCACCGCCCTTATGACGAGTTGTAATGTGGCCATTATTGTTACGACCAGCTTTTTGGAACTGGGGCTCAACCAATGCTGCGAAAGGCTTGCCTTTGTGCAGATCAGGATTGACCACCTTTACCATTGAACGACGACCTGGTGAGGTCGGTTTAGTTTTCATGAGCGGCATAATTAATTTGCCTCCGCTTCAAAGTTAATTTCTTGACCAGGCTTCAGATTGACATAGGCCTTCTTGGCGTGATCGCGTCGACCCTCAAATCGGCCAAAGCGCTTTGGCTTACCTTTTTGATTAACGATTTGCACAGACTCCACTTGAACTTTGAAAAGCAATTCAACCGCTTGCTTCACATCGAGCTTGTTTGCATCGCGCGCAACTTGGAAAATCACTTGCTCATTCTTTTCAGCCACCATCGTTGCTTTTTCAGAAACAATGGGTCCAAGCAAAATCTGCATGAGACGATGATCGTTTTTACGTGTTTGGCTCATTTCAGCAACTCCTCCATCTTGGCGATCGCTGCCTTGCTCACCAATACTTTTTGAAACTGAACTAATGACAAGGGATCTGCATGTTGAGGCTCAACCACAGCAACTTTATGCAAATTGCGGGAAGCAAGATAAAGATTCTCGCTCACCTCATCCAAAATAATTAACACGGACTCAAGACCCATGCCCTTGACTTTTTCAGCCAACAACTTTGTCTTGGGCGCATCCAAATTAAATTGGTCAACGACATTTAAACGACCTTCGCGCGCTAACTGAGAAAGGATCGAGCGCATACCAGCGCGATACATTTTCTTGTTGACCTTATGCGAGAAATTTTCTTCTGGGGAGTTCGGGAATATCCGACCGCCTCCGCGCCACAATGGCGAAGAGCTCATACCAGCACGAGCACGGCCAGTACCTTTTTGACGCCATGGTTTTTTCGTACTGTGCTTAACTTGCTCACGATCCTTCTGGGCACGATTACCACTTCGCGCATTCGCCTGATAAGCAACGACGATTTGATGAACCAAGGCTTCGTTGTACTCACGCTCAAATACTTCGGGTGAGGCTTGCACACCAGCGCCTAGCTGACCGTTATCTTGGAGAAGTTTGAGTTCCATGTCTTCTCCTTATTTCTTGGCTACAGCTTTAACAGCTGGAGTAACAAGTACTTTTCCACCAGGAGCACCAGGTATAGCGCCCTTGACCATAATTAGATTGCGCTCTGCATCAATGCGAGCAATCACGAGATTTTGAACGGTACGGGTTACATCACCCAAATGACCGGTCATGCGCTTACCAGGAAAAACGCGGCCTGGATCTTGCGCCATACCAATAGAACCTGGAACATTATGTGAACGAGAGTTACCATGGCTCGCACGACCTGACGCAAAGTGATAGCGCTTAATCGTTCCAGCGTAGCCCTTACCGATCGTAACGCCTTGCACATCCACCTTTTGACCGGCGGCAAAAACATCAACACCGACAACTTGGCCAGGCTTCATCTCGGCCAATTTTTCAGCATCCACATGAAATTCATTTAAGGCATTGCCAGCCATCACACCTGCTTTTGCAAAGTGTCCGGCCATCGCCTTGGTCACGCGGCTAGCGCGGCGTGTTCCGTGAGCCAACTGAACGGCATCATAGCCATCCGCTGCCTGGGTTTTTACTTGAGCAACCCGGTTATCGCTCACATCAATCACGGTGACAGGAATTGCTTCCCCTTCATCCGTAAACAGACGGGTCATGCCGACCTTACGGCCGATCAAGCCTAAGCTCATATTCTTACTCCAATGCTGACTTCGATTGGTCAGCGGAAATTTAATTTAACCTGTTTAAATAAAAATATTTATATAAAACAAGCACTTACAATTTATATACTACAAAATATGCTTTTCAAAACTACGAAAAGCCTTCAATTCTAGCCTAAAAAGGCAAAACTAACAAACTTTTGCGCAATCTAGCTTACTGCAGCTTGATTTCAACATCCACGCCAGCAGGCAAATCCAACTTCATCAGGGCGTCTACCGTTTTCTCGGTAGGATCGACAATATCCATCAAACGGAGGTGCGTACGGATCTCCATCTGATCCCGTGAAGTCTTGTTCACATGGGGAGAACGTAACAAATCAAAACGCTCAATGCGGGTTGGCAAAGGAATTGGGCCCTTGACAACTGCGCCAGTGCGCTTCGCAGTATCGACAATCTCGGCGGCGGATTGGTCGATCAATCGATAATCAAATGCCTTCAAACGAATTCTAATTTTCTGGTTTTGCATAGTTATTCCAAAGAGCAGTGCGGTGCTGCCGCGTTAATCATCCAACTAAAGAGCAAGGGAATATCTGCAGCACAAATATTCCCAATCGTGCAAAACAATTAAGCCAAAATCTTCGCAACCACACCCGCACCGACGGTACGACCGCCTTCACGGATTGCAAAGCGCAAGCCCTCTTCCATCGCGATGGGGGCAATGAGCTTCACGGTGATGGTGACGTTATCGCCAGGCATCACCATCTCTTTGTCCTTTGGCAACTCAATCGAGCCAGTGACATCGGTGGTACGGAAGTAAAACTGAGGACGGTAGTTGTTAAAGAAGGGGGTGTGACGACCGCCTTCATCTTTGGACAACACATAAACCTCAGCGGTAAAGTGGGTGTGGGGAGTAATCGAGCCGGGCTTGGCTAATACTTGGCCACGCTCGACTTCCTCGCGCTTAGTACCGCGCAAGAGGATACCGACGTTATCACCGGCTTGACCTTGGTCGAGCAGTTTACGGAACATCTCGACGCCAGTGCAGGTGGTCTTCAGCGTTGGCTTAATACCCACGATCTCAATCTCTTCACCGACTTTTACAATGCCGCGCTCGACACGACCGGTCACCACGGTGCCACGACCGGAGATCGAGAACACGTCTTCGACTGGCATCAAGAATGCGCCATCAATCGCACGCTCAGGATTGGGGATATAGCTATCTAAGGCTTCGGCAAGCTTCATGATGGCGCCTTCGCCCAACTCACCCTTGTCGCCTTCTAAGGCGAGCTTGGCAGAGCCCTTGACGATGGGGGTATCGTCGCCTGGGAACTCGTACTTGGAGAGCAGCTCACGCACTTCCATCTCTACGAGCTCTAAGAGTTCAGCGTCATCCACCATATCGCATTTGTTCATAAACACGATGATGTAAGGCACGCCCACTTGGCGGGCCAAGAGGATGTGCTCACGGGTTTGGGGCATCGGACCATCGGCAGCCGAGACCACCAAAATAGCGCCGTCCATCTGGGCAGCACCGGTAATCATGTTCTTCACATAGTCGGCGTGGCCTGGGCAATCGACGTGGGCGTAGTGACGGTTCTTGGTCTCGTACTCAACGTGGGCGGTATTAATCGTAATACCACGGGCCTTCTCTTCAGGAGCCGCATCGATCTGATCGTAGGCTTTTGCTTCGCCACCAAAGAGCTTGGAGAGCACGGTGGTGATTGCTGCAGTTAAGGTGGTCTTACCGTGGTCGACGTGACCAATGGTGCCAACGTTCACATGGGGTTTAGTCCGTTCAAATTTTTCTTTTGCCATTTTGGGTGCCTTTTATTTAGCTAATCAATGTTCAAAAAATTACTTTGCTTTTGCCGCAATGACAGCATCAGCGACGTTCTTCGGTGCTTCTGAGTAATGCTTAAATTCCATGGTGTATGTGGCGCGGCCTTGCGTTAATGAGCGCAAGCCGGTTGAGTATCCAAACATTTCTGCAAGGGGAACCTCAGCGCGCACAATCTTGCCGCCACCAGGGATGTCATCCATGCCCTGCATAATGCCGCGACGAGACGATAAATCACCCATGACGTTACCCATGAAATCTTCAGGAGTCTCAACTTCTACTGCCATCATTGGCTCAAGCAGAACTGGAGTTGCTTTACGCATACCATCCTTGAATGCCATCGAGGCCGCCATTTTGAATGCGTTCTCATTCGAGTCAACATCGTGGTAGGAACCAAAGAACAGCGTTGCCTTTACGTCTACGACTGGGTAGCCAGCAAGGACTCCAGCATTGAGTGTTTCAACGATACCCTTTTCAACAGCAGGGATGTATTCACGTGGAACGACACCGCCTTTGATTGCATCGACAAACTCAAAGCCCTTACCTGGATCTTGTGGCTCAAGTTTCAATACCACGTGACCATACTGACCACGGCCACCCGATTGCTTAACAAACTTGCCTTCGATTTCATCACAAACCTTACGAATCGTTTCGCGATAAGCAACTTGTGGTTTACCAACCGTTGCCTCAACGCCGAACTCGCGTTTCATGCGATCAACAATAATTTCAAGGTGCAACTCGCCCATTCCAGAAATAATGGTCTGGCCAGACTCTTCATCGGTCTTCACGCGGAACGATGGGTCTTCTTGTGCAAGGCGATTGAGAGCTAAGCCCATCTTCTCTTGGTCAGCCTTGGTTTTTGGCTCAACAGCCTGAGAAATAACAGGCTCTGGGAACACCATACGCTCTAAAATCAAAATATTATCTGGGTCGCAAAGGGTTTCGCCAGTGGTGGCTTCTTTTAAACCAACTGCAGCGGCGATATCGCCAGCACGAACTTCCTTAATTTCTTCGCGTTGATTAGCGTGCATCTGTAAAAGACGACCAATCCGCTCCTTCTTACCCTTGATGGGGTTGTAAATGGTGTCACCAGAATTTACAACGCCAGAGTAAACGCGGAAGAAAATTAACTGGCCCACAAATGGATCGGTCATGATCTTAAATGCGAGTGCCGAGAACTTTTCATCGTCACTGGCTTTACGACTGGTTTCACTACCGTCTTCTTTTTCGCCTTTGACCGGAGGAATATCAACGGGCGAGGGCAAGAAATCAACAACCGCATCCAACATTGCTTGAACGCCTTTATTTTTGAAAGCGCTGCCACAAAGCATCGGAACGATTTCACCAGCGATGGTCCGTTGACGGAGTGCCTTCTTGATGTCTTCCTCTGTCAGGGTTTCGCCGCCAAGGTACTTGTCCATCATTTCCTCAGAGCTCTCAGCCGCAGCCTCAAGCATTTTCTCGCGCCACTCTTCAGCGGTTTCTTTCAATTCAGCAGGGATATCACCGTACTCAAACTTAGTTCCCTGAGAAGCATCATCCCAAATGATGGCTTTCATCTTGATCAAGTCAATCACGCCCTGGAAATTTTCTTCAGCACCAATTGGAACCTGGATCGGAATCGGGTTTGCCTTTAGGCGCGATCTCATCTGGTCGTAGACCTTAAAGAAGTTAGCACCGGTACGATCCATTTTGTTCACAAAGGCTAAACGTGGCACTTTGTATTTATTCGCTTGACGCCAAACGGTCTCAGACTGCGGCTGAACTCCGCCCACCGCACAGTAAACCATGCAAGCGCCATCCAATACACGCATTGAGCGCTCCACCTCAATCGTGAAGTCAACGTGCCCTGGCGTATCAATGATGTTGATACGATGCTCTGGATAATTTCCGGCCATGCCTTTCCAGAAGGCGGTGGTAGCAGCTGAGGTGATGGTAATCCCACGCTCTTGCTCTTGCTCCATCCAGTCCATCGTGGCAGCGCCATCATGAACTTCGCCAATTTTGTGATTTACGCCGGTATAAAACAACACGCGTTCTGTCGTAGTTGTTTTGCCAGCATCAATGTGTGCAGAGATACCAATATTTCGATAGCGCTCAATGGGGGTTTTACGTGCCACTTTTTCCTCTTTCGGTTAGAGCGTTAGAAACGGAAATGCGAGAAGGCTTTGTTGGCTTCAGCCATACGATGAACCTCTTCACGCTTCTTCATTGCGCCGCCACGACCTTCAGCGGCTTCTAGTAATTCGTTTGCCAAACGCTGTGCCATAGATTTCTCACCACGCTTCTTGGCAGCCTCTCTTAGCCAACGCATTGCCAATGCAGATCGACGCGATGGACGAACTTCAACGGGCACCTGATAGTTGGCGCCGCCAACCCGGCGACTTTTGACTTCAACCATGGGTTTTACATTTCCCATGGCAGTCGAGAAAATCTCGAGGGGCTCTTTATTGGCTTTTTTCTCAATGTGTTCAAAGGCACCATAGACGATGCGCTCTGCAACGGACTTTTTGCCGTCAAGCATTAAGACGTTCATGAACTTAGCAACTTCCACATTCCCAAATTTTGGGTCAGGAAGAATTTCCCGTTTCGGGACTTCGCGACGACGCGGCATAACAACTCCTATCTATTCAGTTAGGGAACATTCCCTTAGTTACTTAACAACTTCGATAAAAAGCGAAGTAACCACTTACTTGCCAAAATGGCCTTTACTACAAAACTACTACCTTAAATTACGCTTTCTTAGCGCGCTTTGCACCATACTTGGAACGCGCTTGCTTACGGTCTTTAACGCCCTGCAAGTCAAGAGATCCGCGAACAATGTGATAACGCACGCCAGGCAAATCCTTCACACGACCGCCGCGAATCAGCACAACTGAGTGTTCCTGGAGGTTATGGCCTTCACCGCCGATATATGAGATCACCTCAAACCCATTGGTTAAGCGCACCTTAGCTACTTTACGCAATGCCGAATTTGGCTTCTTTGGCGTCGTTGTGTAAACACGGGTGCAAACACCGCGGCGCTGGGGGCTATTCTGCAACGCTGGGCTTTTGCTCTTGATCACTAGTCGTGAGCGCGGCTTACGCAGCAGCTGATTAATTGTTGGCATAAATTTATACTCGCTTATTACTTTTATCTTTAAAATCAATAACTTATGAATTTAGACCGCTATTCTCTTAAGTAATTGATTTTCTTATGAATCAGTAGAACTCAGCATTCTAGCTTGACCAGCCCTTCCCGTCAACTTCTTGGGTAAAGACTGGTCAATGCTGAATACCACCCTTAACTTTGCTCGGCCTCACCTTCAGGCGTCGCTGCAGCCTCAACTTGCTCCACTACATCGCCGGCCTCCAAAGCCAAAGCCTCCTCGGCAGCAATCATCTGAGCACGATCGCGCTCAAACTGCTCACGTACTTTTCTCGCGCGACGATAGGCCAAGCCAGTTCCAGCAGGAATCAAACGCCCAATAATGACGTTTTCCTTGAGGCCTCTTAGGGTATCAACTTTGCCCATAATGGCTGCCTCAGTTAATACACGAGTGGTCTCTTGGAAGGATGCCGCTGAAATAAAGCTGTCGGTTGACAAGGATGCCTTGGTAATTCCGAGCAGAATGTTCTCGAACTGAGCGGGTTGCTTACCTTCTGCAATCACACGATCATTCTCGTCATAAAGCTTGGAACGCTCCACTTGCTCACCAGTAATGAAGTTGGTGTCGCCAGGATTGGTGATCTGAACACGACGCAACATTTGACGCACGATTACTTCAATATGCTTGTCATTAATCTTTACGCCCTGAAGTCGATAAACGTCCTGAACCTCATCGACGATATAGATCGCCAATTCTTCAATTCCTTTGAGATGCAAAATATCGTGTGGATCTGCAGGACCCTCCACAATCATTTCGCCCTTGTTCACAACTTGGCCGTCATGAACTAGAACTTGCTTCTCTTTTGGAATGAGGAACTCGCTGCTCTCACCGTCCATATCGGTAATGACCAAGCGCTGTTTACCTTTAGTCTCTTTACCAAAGGAAACCGTTCCAGTCACCTTGGCCAAAATAGCAGCATCTTTCGGTGAACGCGCCTCGAAAAGCTCAGCAACTCGTGGCAAGCCGCCTGTAATGTCGCGTGTCTTTTGTGACTCAATTGGAATACGCGCCAATACCTCACCAACCTCGATCTTCTGGCCATCTTTTACGGTGATCAATGCGCCGACTTGAAGACCGATCGTTACAGGATGATCAGTACCGGCAATCTTGGTTTGATTTCCCTGCTCATCGAGCAACTGGATTACGGGACGCAAACCTTTGCTAGCAGCTGAACGGCGCTTACCATCGATCACCACCAAAGTTGATAAGCCCGTGACTTCATCAACTTGCTTGGCAACGGTGACGCCCTCTTCAACATTCTCAAAGCGTGCAATGCCTGCATACTCAGAAATAATTGGGCGAGTTAATGGGTCCCAGGTTGCAATACTGGTACCGGCTTTTACGCTTGCGCCCTCTTTCACGAGCAAGGTCGCTCCGTACGGAATCTTGTGACGCTCGCGCTCGCGACCGTTGTCATCCAAGACCAAGGCCTCGCCTGAACGAGATATCACCACTGGCTCGCCCTTAGCGTTGGTTACAAATCGCATGGTGGAAGAGAACTTCAATGAACCGTTCGACTTCACCTCAACATTACTTGCAACCAATGCACGTGATGCGGCACCGCCAATGTGGAAAGTACGCATCGTTAACTGGGTGCCGGGCTCACCAATCGACTGAGCCGCGATTACTCCAACCGCCTCACCTACGTTAACGAGGCCGCCACGGCCTAGATCACGTCCATAGCACTTAGCACATAGTCCATAGCGCGTCTCACAGGTTAAAACAGTACGGACCTTGACTTCATCAATACCTAAATCAACGATTTGATCGACATGGTCTTCTTCAAGCAAGGTATCGTGGGGAACAATAACCTCTTGAGTATCTGGATGCAAGATATCGCCAATGCATACGCGACCTAAAATGCGATCGCGCAGGGCTTCAATAATTTCACCACCCTCCACCAAAGCACGCATCGTTACACCATTGCTTGCGCCGCAATCCTCTTCAACCACAACCAGATCTTGCGTCACATCGCACAAGCGACGCGTCAAGTAGCCGGAGTTTGCGGTCTTCAACGCGGTATCCGCAAGACCCTTACGTGCGCCGTGAGTGGAGATGAAGTACTGCAACACATTCAAGCCTTCACGGAAGTTCGCTGTAATCGGTGTTTCAATGATTGAGCCGTCGGGCTTCGCCATCAATCCACGCATACCAGCAAGCTGACGAATCTGTGCTGCCGAACCACGCGCTCCAGAATCAGCCATCATGTAAATGGAGTTGAAGGACTCCTGGCGTACCGGCTTGCCGTTGCGATCAGTTACATCAACATGCGACAACTCGTCCATCATCGC
Organism: Polynucleobacter acidiphobus; assembly: GCF_003065385.1. Lineage (NCBI taxonomy): Bacteria > Pseudomonadati > Pseudomonadota > Betaproteobacteria > Burkholderiales > Burkholderiaceae > Polynucleobacter > Polynucleobacter acidiphobus. Next base: position 44,626 of record NZ_CP023277.1, on the reverse strand, counting down.
CTTGCCAACCTGATCACCAGCGGCACCCCAAATATCAACCACGTTGTTATAACGCTCTTGATTGGTTACCAAGCCTGACATAAATTGCTTGTCATACTCTTTCACTTTGCCGGCAGCTTCGTTAATGATTCCGTCTTTCGAGCTTGGAATCAGCATGTCGTCGATCGCAATCGAGATGCCTGCCTTGGTTGCTAAACGGAAACCTGCCTGCAACAAACGATCCGCAAAAATTACGGTTTCACGCAAGCCGCACTTACGGAAGGAAGTATTAATAAGTCGTGAGATTTCTTTTTTCTTCAGCGGCTTATTAATTTCAGCAAATGCCATGCCTTTTGGCAAAATTTCAGACAAAATTGCACGGCCTACCGACGTATGCTGAACCGATGTCTTGGCAACAAAGCGCTCATCGCCCTCGGCATTTTTGTTAACTACTTCATATTCAGTGACGCGTACTGCAATCCGCGATGCAAGCTCAACGGTTCCAGCCTCATACGCCCGAATCACTTCAGGGATATCAGCAAATACCATGCCTTCACCCTTACCATTAATCTTGTCGCGCGTTGCGTAATACAAACCTAGCACCACGTCTTGAGACGGGACAATCGATGGCTCGCCGTTAGCGGGGAACAATACGTTGTTCGACGCCAACATTAAGGTGCGGGCTTCCATTTGCGCCTCAAGTGAGAGTGGGACGTGAACCGCCATTTGGTCGCCGTCAAAGTCGGCATTGAACGCAGCACAAACTAAGGGATGCAACTGAATCGCTTTACCCTCAATTAACATTGGCTCAAACGCCTGAATACCAAGACGATGCAAAGTCGGGGCACGATTTAACAGAATCGGATGCTCCCGAATCACCTCTTCCAAAATATCCCAAACGATTGGGGTTTGGCTTTCCACTTCTTTCTTGGCAGCCTTGATGGTGGTTGCAATACCAAGTGTCTCGAGCTTATTAAAAATAAATGGCTTAAATAACTCCAATGCCATCAACTTTGGCAAGCCGCACTGATGCAACTTCAGCGTTGGGCCCACTACGATCACAGAACGACCCGAGTAGTCAACGCGCTTACCTAACAAGTTCTGACGGAAACGGCCACTCTTACCTTTAATCATCTCAGCAAGCGACTTCAACGGACGCTTATTCGCACCCGTCATTGCTTTACCGCGACGACCGTTATCCAATAAGGAGTCAACCGCCTCTTGCAACATGCGTTTTTCATTACGAACAATAATCTCGGGGGCACGCAGCTCTAAAAGGCGGCGCAAACGATTATTACGATTAATGACGCGACGATAAAGGTCGTTCAAATCGGAGGTTGCAAAACGACCACCATCCAATGGCACCAAAGGACGCAGCTCAGGAGGCAATACTGGCAAAACCTCCATGATCATCCAGTCAGGCTTGATGCCCGAGCTTTGGAAGGCCTCTAATACTTTGAGACGCTTGGCGTACTTTTTAATCTTGGCATCACTACCAGTAGCCTTCAACTCTGAACGAATTGTCTCGACTTCGCGATCGATATTAATAGTACGCAGTAGCTCCCGAATACCTTCGGCGCCCATGATGGCAGTAAAGGCGCCTTCGCCAAACTCTTCCACCTTAGCGTTGTACTCATCCTCGGACATAATTTGACCACGCTTCATTGCACCCTCAGGTGTTAAACCTGGATCAACAACGACGTATGCTTCAAAGTAGAGAACGCGCTCAATATCACGCAAGGTCATGTCTAAAACCATTCCCAAGCGGGATGGCAGAGACTTCAGAAACCAAATGTGCGCAACCGGAGCAGCCAGTTCAATGTGTCCCATGCGCTCACGGCGCACTTTGGCTAAAGTGACCTCAACGCCGCACTTTTCACAAATAACACCGCGGAACTTGAGGCGCTTGTACTTGCCGCACAAGCACTCATAGTCTTTAATCGGCCCAAAGATCTTGGCACAAAAGAGCCCATCTCTCTCTGGTTTGAACGTGCGGTAATTAATCGTCTCAGGCTTTCGAACTTCTCCGAAAGACCACGAACGAATTTTCTCGGGAGAGGCTAAGCCAATTTTGATGGCGTCAAACTGCTCCTCACCAGAGGTTTGCTTAAATAAATCGAGCAATGCTTTCATATCAGTTGCGCTCCATGTCAATGTCAATACCCAACGAACGGATTTCCTTCACCAGAACGTTGAACGATTCGGGCATGCCAGCATCAATCGTGTGCTCACCCTTGACGATGTTTTCATAAACTTTGGTTCGGCCAGTGACGTCGTCAGACTTCACAGTGAGCATCTCTTGCAAGACATAAGAGGCGCCATACGCTTCTAAGGCCCAAACTTCCATCTCACCAAAGCGCTGTCCACCAAACTGGGCTTTTCCGCCTAGAGGTTGCTGTGTGACCAAAGAGTATGGTCCGGTTGAGCGAGCATGCATCTTGTCATCCACCAAGTGATGCAATTTCAAAACATGCATCACACCAACGGTAACTGGACGCTCAAATGCGTCGCCAGTGCGTCCGTCATACAGGGTAATTTGTTGACGCGAAGGGGTCATATGCAAGCTCTTTGCCTGATCATCGGGATAAGCAAACTCCAGCATCTTGCCAATCTCGTTCTCGGTAGCTCCATCAAAAACAGGAGTTGCAAATGGCAAGCCGTTCTTCAAATTACTGGCAAGCTCCAGAATCTGCTCATCGCTAAACTCATCAATGTTTTCTTGACGACCCGTTTCGTTATAGAGTGTCTTAAAGAACTTTCTGAGATCAGCTACCTTGGCTTGTTCTTTGAGCATGGCATCAATGCGCTTACCAATACCCTGCGCAGCCCAACCCAAATGGGTCTCCAGAATTTGGCCCACGTTCATCCGTGACGGGACGCCCAAGGGATTAAGCACAATATCAACGGAACGACCATCGGCCATGTAGGGCATATCTTCGACTGGAACAATCTTGGATACGACGCCCTTGTTACCGTGACGTCCTGCCATCTTGTCGCCAGGCTGCAAGCGGCGCTTAACAGCCAAATACACCTTCACCATCTTAGTAACGCCTGGAGGCAACTCATCGCCTTGGGTCAGCTTCTTACGCTTTTCCTCAAATGCTGCATCAAATTGCTTACGCTTTGCCTCAATCGAAGCTTTAATCGCTTCGACCTGCGTAGCGACGTCTTCATCCGCTGGACGAATATCAAACCAATGGTAGCGATCTAACTCTGACAAATACTCTTTCGTAATCTTGCTACCTTTCGCCAATTTCTTGGGGCCACCATTCGCAGTTTTATTTAAGAGTAATTTTTGTAGACGATCAAACGCATCACCCTCAACAATCCGTAACTGGTCATTAAGGTCTAAACGATAGCGTTGGAGCTCTTCGGCAATAATCGATTGCGCACGAGCATCACGCTCGATACCTTCACGGGTAAATACCTGAACGTCGATAACCGTCCCACTCATACCGGAGGGCACACGCAAGGAAGTATCTTTTACGTCAGAGGCTTTTTCGCCAAAGATTGCGCGCAATAGCTTCTCTTCTGGGGTCAGAGTGGTCTCGCCTTTTGGCGTTACCTTACCAACCAATACATCGCCAGCCTCAACTTCGGCACCGATGTACACAATACCGCTTTCATCAAGGCGTGCCAATTGGGATTCGGCCAAATTGGAAATGTCCCTTGAGATCTCTTCCGAACCCAATTTGGTATCACGCGCTACAACCGATAGTTCCTCAATATGAATCGAGGTATAACGATCATCCGCCACAACCTTCTCAGAAATCAAAATAGAGTCTTCGAAGTTGTAGCCGTTCCAAGGCATAAAGGCGACGGTCATGTTTTGACCCAAAGCCAATTCACCTAAATCGGTTGAGGCGCCGTCTGCAACCACATCGCCACGCTTGACATGATCACCCACTTGAACGATTGGGCGTTGGTTAATGTTGGTATTTTGATTCGAGCGAGTGTATTTCGTGAGGTTATAAATATCCACACCTACTTCACCAGCTGCGGTCTCATCGTCATTCACACGAATCACGATACGATTTGCATCGACATAATCAACTACACCACCGCGTGTTGCCATCACCACAGTTCCGGAGTCGAGGGCCACAATGCGCTCAAGACCTGTGCCAACTAATGGCTTGTCAGGGCGCAGGCAAGGAACCGCTTGACGCTGCATGTTTGCACCCATCAACGCGCGGTTTGCATCGTCATGCTCCAAAAATGGCACGAGGGAAGCTGCCGCAGAAACGATTTGGCTGGGCGCAACATCAATGTAATCAATCCGCTCTGGACCAACCATCATGGTCTCGCCTGCTTGACGAGCAGATACTAATTCGTCTGCCAGCTTACCGTTTTTATCAATGGTCGCATTCGCCTGAGCAATGGTGTACTTCGCTTCTTCAATCGCCGACAAATACTCAACCTGATCGGTTACCTTGCCATTACTTACCTTGCGGTATGGCGTTTCAAGAAAACCGTGCTCATTTAATCGGGCAAACAAAGCGAGTGAGTTAATCAAACCAATGTTTGGTCCTTCAGGTGTTTCAATTGGACAAACGCGGCCATAATGGGTTGGATGCACATCGCGTACCTCAAAACCGGCGCGCTCACGTGTTAATCCACCAGGTCCCAATGCCGAGATACGACGCTTATGCGTAATTTCGGACAATGGATTGGTTTGATCCATAAATTGCGATAGCTGCGATGAGCCAAAGAACTCACGAATTGCCGAGGAAATCGGCTTGCTATTGATTAAATCATGAGGCATCAAATTCTCGGTCTCGGCTTGACCAAGGCGCTCTTTAACAGCGCGCTCAACACGTGATAAACCGGCACGAAACTGATTTTCTGCTAACTCACCAACACAGCGGACACGACGATTACCAAGGTGATCGATATCGTCAACCTCGCCTTTACCATTGCGAAGATCAACCAAAATCTTGATGGTGTCCATGATGTCTTCATTCGAGAGCACCATGGGGCCTTCCATCTCACTGCGACCCAAACGGCTATTGACCTTCATACGACCAACGCGCGAGAGGTCATAAGAGTCTTCGCTGTAGAACAAGCGTTGGAACAAAGCCTCAACAGCATCTTCAGTGGGCGGCTCACCAGGACGCATCATGCGGTAAATAGCAATGCGAGCGGCGGTTTGATCAACTGTCTCATCCATGCGCAAGGTCTGCGAGATATAAGCGCCGCAATCTAAGTCATTGGTATAAATGGTCTCAAATTGCTTAATGCCGCTTTCACGAAGTTTGGCCAACAGGTCTTCGGTAATCTCGTCATTCGCGCTTGCCAGTACTTCGCCAGAATCCGGATCGACAATATTTTTAGCGACCACACGACCAATTAAAGAATCATCCGGGACGGTAATAATTTTGGTTTTAGCAGCCTCAAGCTCACGAATATGCTTTGCATTGATGCGCTTGTCTTTTTGAACAACTACAACGCCGTTCTTGTCCACAATATCAAATCGAGCAACTTCACCACGCAAACGCTCTGGAACAAATTCCATCGATGCGCCGGACTGCGAGAGTGTGAAGTGGTCAAAATTAAAGAAGTTTGCCAAAATTTGCTCATTGTTTAAGCCAATCGCTTTGAGCAAAATGGTGACCGGCATCTTGCGACGACGGTCTACCCGGAAGTACAAAATATCTTTGGGATCGAACTCAAAATCCAACCACGAGCCACGATAAGGAATAATGCGCGCGGAGAACAAAAGCTTCCCTGAACTATGGGTTTTGCCTTTGTCATGCTCAAAAAATACACCGGGCGAACGATGCAGCTGAGAAACAATCACACGCTCGGTGCCATTGATCACAAATGAACCGGTATCGGTCATCAGGGGGATTTCACCCATGTAGACTTCTTGCTCCTTAACCTCTTTTACCTTATGGGGCGCTTCGCGATCATTAATGATCAAGCGAACTTTAGCGCGCAATGCGGAGTGATAGGTCAAGCCACGCTGTTGACATTCTTTGACATCAAATGGTGGTGGCGATAATTGATACGAAACATATTCCATGCGCGCATATCCATTGTTGGATACGATCGGGAATATCGACGTAAATGCAGACTGAAGTCCTTCATTCGCTCTTGCGGTTGCGGGCTTGTCAGCCTGCAAAAATTTAGCGTAGGACTCGAGCTGGGTTGTAAGCAGGTATGGAACCTGGTGATTATTGGGTCGCTTAGCAAAACTCTTACGGATGCGCTTGCGTTCGGTGAAGCTATAGTTCATTTCATCTCCGATGGCAGCGACTGAGCAAAGATTTGGCGGCTGGCCTCTACCAGCCTCTGGCGGACAGCAAAACAATTAAATTGTTATGCCCGACCAAACTTGTCTTCTGCAGTCGTATCAGAAGGCAAACCAGATTTCAGACTTACATCAGTAAATATGAGATCTGGTTTGACCACTGAGGATCAAACCACGGAGAGCCCGTGAGCCCTCCGGCAATCTCAAAATTACTTGAGTTCGGCTTTTGCGCCAGCGTCTTCGAGCTTTTTCTTAGCCTCTTCCGCTGTTTTCTTATCAACACCTTCTTTAATTGGTTTTGGTGCGCCATCGACCAAATCTTTGGCTTCTTTCAAGCCAAGGCCCGTGATCTCACGAACCGCCTTAATAACACCAACCTTGTTGGCACCAGCCTCGAGGAGATTTACAGTGAACTCAGTCTTTTCTTCAGCAGCAGCTGCACCACCGCCGCCACCAGCAGGTCCTGCTACAGCCATTGCTGCCGCAGAAACACCAAACTTCTCTTCGAATGCTTTGACCAAGTCATTCAAATCCATTACGGACATATTGCCAACTGCTTCAATAATTTCTTCTTTAGTAATTGCCATTTTTAGCTCCTAAACTGTATTAGTTAATCCTGCGCATTAAGCAGCAGGAGTTGGGTTGTCTTGCTCGGGTGCAGCACTGACCTCAGGTGCTGGCTCAGCGGCAGCTTCAGCAACCGGTGCGGCCGCTACAGCTGGCGCTCCATTTGCTTTTTGCTCTGCCACAGCACCAAGAACACGAGCCATTGCCGATACGGGCGCCTTCATCACTCCCAATAGCATCGAGAGCAATTCTTCGCGTGACGGAATCGTCGCTAGTTCTTTAACACCGTTTACATCCAGTACTTTGCCGTTATAAAAGCCTGCCTTAATGACCAATTGGTCTTGGCCCTTAGAAAACTGATGCAATACCTTTGCCGGAGCAACAGGATCTGCAGAGATTCCATAAATCAAGGGTCCAACCATTGAGTCGCCAAGTTGCTCAAACGGTGTTCCTTGCGCAGCACGACGTGCCAATGTGTTCTTCAATACACGAAGATAAACACCTTGGGAACGTGCATTGGCACGCAAGGTGGTCAACTCACCCACGGGAATCCCGCGATACTCGGCAAGCACCACTGTTTGAGCCGCAGCCAATTGAGCGCCGACATCAGCCACAATCGCTTTTTTGTCTTCTACATTCAAAGGCACGGTTTAACTCCTTCTCATTCCGACCGTTTCCAGTCGGGGTTACACACCAGCGTCTGATTTGTCTATCGCGGGGTGTGCCCGAAATATCCTTACAGGGTCGCCATCTAGGTTGGTTATCGCTCTCGCAACAATTAAGAACTCGTCAAACAACACTTTGTTCACCAACGGTCTTTGATGTTCGAGTGCCAAGGCACTCGACCCAAAGTTTTTTTACTACGGGCTTATGCAGCCTGCAGTGAAGCTTGATCGACACGCACACCAGCGCCCATCGTGCTGCTCAGTGCGATCTTTCTTAAATAAATCCCTTTTGATGCGCTTGGCTTGGCTTTATTTAAAGCATCAAGTAAGGCCAGTAAATTGGTCTTAAGAGCAGTTGGCTCAAAAGAACGGCGGCCAATCGAGGCATGCACAATTCCAGCTTTATCAACTCGGAACTGGACCTGGCCGGCCTTCGCATTCTTAATTGCAGTGACCACATCGGGGGTCACGGTGCCCACTTTTGGATTAGGCATCAAACCACGTGGGCCCAATACCTGTCCCAAAGTTCCAACAATCTTCATCGTATCTGGGGATGCAATCAACACATCAAAATTGATGTTGCCACCTTTAATTTGTTCGGCTAAATCTTCCATGCCCACGATTTCGGCTCCTGCTGCCTTGGCCTGTTCAGCCTTTTCGCCCTGAGCGAAAACAGCAACGCGCATATGCTTACCAGTACCAGCGGGCAGCACAACCGCGCCACGAACAACCTGGTCAGATTTCTTTGCATCAATGCCTAACTGAACGGCAACATCAATGGACTCATCAAACTTCGCTGTTGCACACTCTTTCACCAATGCCAAGGCATCATCTAATGGATAGAATTTATTTCGATCAACCTTGGACTGAATCGCTTTCACGCGCTTTGATAATTTAGGCATGTTTAGACTCCTTCCACAGTAATGCCCATCGAACGGGCGCTGCCAGCCACAGTACGTACAGCAGCATCCAAATCAGCGGCTGTTAGGTCGGGCATCTTTAACTTGGCGATCTCTTCAGCTTGGGCGCGAGTAATCTTGCCAACCTTATCGGTATGAGGCCGGGGTGAACCCTTCTCAATTTTTGCTGCCTTCTTAATCAAGATAGTTGCGGGGGGAGTCTTCATCACAAATGAGAAGCTCTTGTCCGCAAAAGCAGTAATCACGACTGGAATTGGCAAGCCGGGTTCCATGCTCTGAGTTTGAGCATTAAACGCTTTACAGAATTCCATAATATTCAGACCGCGCTGACCTAATGCAGGACCAACGGGTGGGGATGGATTTGCTTTACCAGCAGGAATCTGCAGCTTGATAAAGCCAATAATTTTCTTTGCCATACTTGCTCCAAAAAAGCGCGCTAACCAATTGTGTTAACCGCTGTTGAGTAAACGCTTCACCAGAATTGGCGTGTTCTGGATCCGCTCCTCGCTAACTACTTGATACTTCTACAAATTACATCTTCTCCACTTGGCCGAATTCAAGCTCAACGGGAGTACCGCGACCGAAAATTGTAACAGAAACACGGAGTTTTGACTTCTCATAGTTCACTTCTTCCACATTTCCATTGAAATCGGTAAATGGGCCTTCTTTGACACGAACCATCTCACCCACCTCAAACAGGGTCTTAGGCTTGGGCTTATCTACCCCAGCCTGCATTTGGTCCATGATTTTGCTAACTTCTGCAGTCGAAATTGGGGATGGGCGATTGCGAACGCCGCCCACGAAACCAGTAACTTTGGGCGTATTTTTGACCAAATGCCAGGTTTCATCAGTCATTTCCATCTCAATTAATACATAACCGGGGAAGAATCGACGCTCAGAAACGGCCTTTTGACCTGATTTAACTTCTACCACTTCCTCCGATGGAACCAATATTCGGCCAAACTTTTCAGCCATGCCGGAGCGAGCAATCCGCTCTTCAAGCCCCTTCTTTACACTCTTTTCCATACCAGAATAGGCATGGATTACATACCAGCGCATATTGCCAGTTGCCTGAGGGTTGGAAACCATATCAGCATCAACCATATTGCCTCACTTCCAGCCTAAAAAGATTGAGAACACGAGCCATTCGACCAATTTATCAATTAGCCATAAAAAGAGCGCCATGATTAGAACGAAGCCAAACACGACAAGAGTCATGCGGGTTGATTCTTGGCGGGTTGGCCAAACTACTTTTTTTACCTCTAGCCAAGAGTCTTTGCTGTAAGCTATAAAACGCTTACCGTCAGCTGAAAATGCCATCAAAATAACTGCGAGAGCAATTCCGCCCAATAATGCGCCAAGACGAACCCAATAGCCTTGGTCAATCAGGGTGTAATAAAGAACCAATGCAGCGATCACAATAGCAACCGCTACAAGGCTAACCCAACCTGATTTTTGCTCCGAGCTGTCTATCGTTTGTTGTGACATTTACAAATCCACTTACTTAATGCTGGCAGGGGCGGAGGGCATCGAACCCCCAACCTTTGGTTTTGGAGACCAACGCTCTGCCAATTGAGCTACGCCCCTAATTCGTTCTTAAGCCAAAATCTTCGCAACCACACCCGCACCGACGGTACGACCGCCTTCACGGATTGCAAAGCGCAAGCCCTCTTCCATCGCGATGGGGGCAATGAGCTTCACGGTGATGGTGACGTTATCGCCAGGCATCACCATCTCTTTGTCCTTTGGCAACTCAATCGAGCCAGTGACATCGGTGGTACGGAAGTAAAACTGAGGACGGTAGTTGTTAAAGAAGGGGGTGTGACGACCGCCTTCATCTTTGGACAACACATAAACCTCAGCGGTAAAGTGGGTGTGGGGAGTAATCGAGCCGGGCTTGGCTAATACTTGGCCACGCTCGACTTCCTCGCGCTTAGTACCGCGCAAGAGGATACCGACGTTATCACCGGCTTGACCTTGGTCGAGCAGTTTACGGAACATCTCGACGCCAGTGCAGGTGGTCTTCAGCGTTGGCTTAATACCCACGATCTCAATCTCTTCACCGACTTTTACAATGCCGCGCTCGACACGACCGGTCACCACGGTGCCACGACCGGAGATCGAGAACACGTCTTCGACTGGCATCAAGAATGCGCCATCAATCGCACGCTCAGGATTGGGGATATAGCTATCTAAGGCTTCGGCAAGCTTCATGATGGCGCCTTCGCCCAACTCACCCTTGTCGCCTTCTAAGGCGAGCTTGGCAGAGCCCTTGACGATGGGGGTATCGTCGCCTGGGAACTCGTACTTGGAGAGCAGCTCACGCACTTCCATCTCTACGAGCTCTAAGAGTTCAGCGTCATCCACCATATCGCATTTGTTCATAAACACGATGATGTAAGGCACGCCCACTTGGCGGGCCAAGAGGATGTGCTCACGGGTTTGGGGCATCGGACCATCGGCAGCCGAGACCACCAAAATAGCGCCGTCCATCTGGGCAGCACCGGTAATCATGTTCTTCACATAGTCGGCGTGGCCTGGGCAATCGACGTGGGCGTAGTGACGGTTCTTGGTCTCGTACTCAACGTGGGCGGTATTAATCGTAATACCACGGGCCTTCTCTTCAGGAGCCGCATCGATCTGATCGTAGGCTTTTGCTTCGCCACCAAAGAGCTTGGAGAGCACGGTGGTGATTGCTGCAGTTAAGGTGGTCTTACCGTGGTCGACGTGACCAATGGTGCCAACGTTCACATGGGGTTTAGTCCGTTCAAATTTTTCTTTTGCCATTTTGGGTGCCTTGTAATCTACTTAAATCAAATTGAGTCACACTAAAAAATTAACCACAAAAACTGGTGCCCATGGGCAGGATCGAACTGCCGACCTCTCCCTTACCAAGGGAGTGCTCTACCACTGAGCCACATGGGCAGCGCTCTTACATCACACTGCATCGATACTGCACATGAACTACAAAAGCTGGAGCGGGTGAAGGGAATCGAACCCTCGTCATAAGCTTGGAAGGCTTCAGCTCTACCATTGAGCTACACCCGCAGTAAAAACTGCTTAGTTACATCCACTCATACTTCACTTATTCCGCTCTTACTTCTTTTACTGCTCATTCATCTGGTGGAGAGAGTTGGATTCGAACCAACGTAGGCGTAAGCCAACAGATTTACAGTCTGCCCCCTTTAGCCGCTCGGGCATCTCTCCGAGAACCGACCATTTTCTCTTGTTCGGTCACTGCTGTCAATCTGCAAGTCCTTCTTCCACAAGTGAAAACGCCCAGACCGTAGGGGTCTGGGCGTCACACATTGGTGCCCGGCAATTACCTACTTTCACACGGGTAATCCGCACTATCATCGGCGTTGAGTCGTTTCACGGTCCTGTTCGGGATGGGAAGGGGTGGTTCCAACTCGCTATGGTCACCGGGCGTAGAGGGTCGGCTGTTTCCAAAGAAACAACCCAATTTGAGCAAGCAATGTATTACTTGATATCGATAGTGACTTGAATCACGCAAACTTCAGCACAATGGTGCTGGTTATAGGATCAAGCCTAACGGGCAATTAGTATCAGTTAGCTTAACGCATTACTGCGCTTCCACACCTGACCTATCAACGTTGTGGTCTTCAACGACCCTTTATGGAGGTTAAACCTCCGGGAGATCTTATCTTCAGGCAAGTTTCCCGCTTAGATGCTTTCAGCGGTTATCTCTTCCGTACATAGCTACCCTGCGATGCTTCTGGCGAAACAACAGGTACACCAGCGGTACGTCCACTCCGGTCCTCTCGTACTAGGAGCAGCCCCCGTCAAATCTCCAACGCCCACGGCAGATAGGGACCAAACTGTCTCACGACGTTTTAAACCCAGCTCACGTACCTCTTTAAATGGCGAACAGCCATACCCTTGGGACCGGCTACAGCCCCAGGATGAGATGAGCCGACATCGAGGTGCCAAACACCGCCGTCGATATGAACTCTTGGGCGGTATCAGCCTGTTATCCCCAGAGTACCTTTTATCCGTTGAGCGATGGCCCTTCCATACAGAACCACCGGATCACTATGACCTGCTTTCGCACCTGCTCGACTTGTCGGTCTCGCAGTTAAGCACGCTTTTGCCATTGCACTTTAGGCACGATGTCCGACCGTGCCAAGCGTACCTTCGTACTCCTCCGTTACACTTTGGGAGGAGACCGCCCCAGTCAAACTGCCTACCATGCACTGTTCCCGACCCGGATAACGGGCCAAGGTTAGAACCTCAAATAAATCAGGGTGGTATTTCAAGGTTGGCTCCACCAGAACTAGCATCCTGGTTTCAAAGCCTCCCACCTATCCTACACAGACCGATTCAAAGTCCAATGCAAAGCTACAGTAAAGGTTCATGGGGTCTTTCCGTCTAGCCGCGGGTAGATTGCATCATCACAAACATTTCAACTTCGCTGAGTCTCAGGAGGAGACAGTGTGGCCATCGTTACGCCATTCGTGCAGGTCGGAACTTACCCGACAAGGAATTTCGCTACCTTAGGACCGTTATAGTTACGGCCGCCGTTTACTGGGACTTCAATCAAGAGCTTGCACCCCATCATTTAATCTTCCAGCACCGGGCAGGCGTCACACCCTATACGTCCACTTTCGTGTTTGCAGAGTGCTGTGTTTTTATTAAACAGTCGCAGCCACCATTTTATTGCAACCCTTTTGCCCTTCTGTTGTTCACAGTTAAGCTACTTGGGCGTACCTTATCCCGAAGTTACGGTACCAATTTGCCGAGTTCCTTCTCCTGAGTTCTCTCAAGCGCCTTAGAATACTCATCTCGCCCACCTGTGTCGGTTTGCGGTACGGTCTCGTTAGACTGAAGCTTAGAGGCTTTTCTTGGAACCACTTCCAATTGCTTCGTGAGCAAGCTCACTCGTCCCACACCCTTGATTTACGCTACCGGATTTACCTAATAGCCATCTCCAATGCAGGAACCGGGACATCCAACACCCGGACAACTCTCCGCGATCCGTCCCCCCATCGCATCTAACGACGGTCAAGGAATATTAACCTTGTTCCCATCAGCTACGCATCTCTGCCTCGCCTTAGGGGCCGACTCACCCTACGCCGATGAACGTTGCGTAGGAAACCTTGGGCTTACGGCGAGGGGGCTTTTCACCCCCTTTATCGCTACTCATGTCAGCATTCGCACTTCTGATACCTCCAGCATGCTTTACAACACACCTTCACAGGCTTACAGAACGCTCTCCTACCATCACTTACGTGATTCGCAGCTTCGGTAACTGGCTTAGCCCCGTTACATCTTCCGCGCGGGACGACTCGATCAGTGAGCTATTACGCTTTCTTTAAAGGGTGGCTGCTTCTAAGCCAACCTCCTGACTGTTTTAGCCTTCCCACTTCGTTTCCCACTTAGCCAATTTTAGGGACCTTAGCTGGCGATCTGGGTTGTTTCCCTCTTGACACCGGACGTTAGCACCCGATGTCTGTCTCCCGTGCTGACACTCAAAGGTATTCGGAGTTTGCTATGGCGCGGTAATCCGCAATGGACCCCACAACCATTACAGTGCTCTACCCCCTTTGGTGATACACGAGGCACTACCTAAATAGTTTTCGGAGAGAACCAGCTATTTCCAGTTTTGTTTAGCCTTTCACCCCTATCCACAGCTCATCCCCTAACTTTTCAACGTTAGTGGGTTCGGTCCTCCAGTACGTGTTACCGCACCTTCAACCTGGCCATGGATAGATCAACTGGTTTCGGGTCTACACCCAGCAACTAACGCCCTATTCGGACTCGCTTTCGCTACGCCTTCCCTATGCGGTTAAGCTTGCTACTGAATGTAAGTCGCTGACCCATTATACAAAAGGTACGCAGTCACCCCTTGCAGGGCTCCTACTGTTTGTATGCATGCGATTTCAGGATCTATTTCACTCCCCTCCCGGGGTTCTTTTCGCCTTTCCCTCACGGTACTTGTTCACTATCGGTCGATTACGAGTATTTAGCCTTGGAGGATGGTCCCCCCATATTCAGACAGGATTTCACGTGTCCCGCCCTACTTGTCTCTAGCCTAGTACCACACATCACCTTTCGCATACGGGGCTATCACCCTTTATTGCCGGACTTTCCATTCCGTTCTGCTAAATGTTGTGCTATCACTAGAAGGCTGTTCCCATTTCGCTCGCCACTACTTTGGGAATCTCGGTTGATGTCTTTTCCTCTCGCTACTTAGATGTTTCAGTTCACGAGGTTCGCTCCACACACCCTATGTATTCAGATGTGGGTGCCGCAAAAGCGGCGGGTTTCCCCATTCGGAAATCTTCGGATCAAAGCTTGTTTGCCAGCTCCCCGAAGCTTATCGCAGGCTACAACGTCCTTCATCGCCTGTAATCGCCAAGGCATCCATCACATGCACTTATTCACTTGATCCTATAACGAGCACCATTACTAGTACCTGTTACAGGTTTTACTTCTGACATGTTTGCCGTAATCCAAACTTGATAAAACTCATTTGTATTACTGATGATTCAATCACTACCCATACTACTTGTTGTTTGATGCACTCTCAAAGATGCATCAAACGCATTGCTTACTCAAATTGTTAAAGAACAGCCATAAATAGCAAAACAAAACACTGCATCAATGCTTTGTTTTGACATTTAATGATGGTGGAGGATGACGGGATCGAACCGACGACCCCCTGCTTGCAAAGCAGGTGCTCTCCCAGCTGAGCTAATCCCCCATCGACCGCAGTCTGTACCGCCGCTTGATGGTGGGTCTGGTAGGACTTGAACCTACGACCCCCGCCTTATCAAGACGGTGCTCTAACCAGCTGAGCTACAGACCCGTGGCGTTTTTTGTCAACCGATAAGTGTGGGCACTAAAGTTTTAGCATCATTCTCTAGAAAGGAGGTGATCCAGCCGCACCTTCCGATACGGCTACCTTGTTACGACTTCACCCCAGTCATGAACCCTGCCGTGGCAATCGCCCTCCTTGCGGTTAGGCTAACTGCTTCTGGCAAAACCCACTCCCATGGTGTGACGGGCGGTGTGTACAAGACCCGGGAACGTATTCACCGCGACATGCTGATCCGCGATTACTAGCGATTCCAGCTTCACGTAGTCGAGTTGCAGACTACGATCCGGACTACGATGCGTTTTAAGAGATTAGCTCCCCCTCGCGGGTTGGCAACCCTCTGTACGCACCATTGTATGACGTGTGAAGCCCTACCCATAAGGGCCATGAGGACTTGACGTCATCCCCACCTTCCTCCGGTTTGTCACCGGCAGTCTCTTTAGAGTGCTCTTGCGTAGCAACTAAAGACAAGGGTTGCGCTCGTTGCGGGACTTAACCCAACATCTCACGACACGAGCTGACGACAGCCATGCAGCACCTGTGTTCACTTTCCCTTACGGGCACCTAATGTATCTCTACTTCGTTAGTGACATGTCAAGGGTAGGTAAGGTTTTTCGCGTTGCATCGAATTAATCCACATCATCCACCGCTTGTGCGGGTCCCCGTCAATTCCTTTGAGTTTTAATCTTGCGACCGTACTCCCCAGGCGGCTGACTTCACGCGTTAGCTACGTTACTGAGAATGTAAATTCCCAACAACTAGTCAGCATCGTTTAGGGCGTGGACTACCAGGGTATCTAATCCTGTTTGCTCCCCACGCTTTCGTGCATGAGCGTCAGTGTTATCCCAGGGGGCTGCCTTCGCCATTGGTGTTCCTCCACATATCTACGCATTTCACTGCTACACGTGGAATTCCACCCCCCTCTGACACACTCTAGCTATACAGTCACAGACGCCATTCCCAGGTTAAGCCCGGGGATTTCACGCCTGTCTTGTATAACCGCCTGCGCACGCTTTACGCCCAGTAATTCCGATTAACGCTCGCACCCTACGTATTACCGCGGCTGCTGGCACGTAGTTAGCCGGTGCTTATTCTTCAGGTACCGTCATTCGCAGACTGTGTTAGAGCTGCTGTTTCTTCCCTGACAAAAGAGCTTTACAACCCGAAGGCCTTCTTCACTCACGCGGCATTGCTGGATCAGGGTTGCCCCCATTGTCCAAAATTCCCCACTGCTGCCTCCCGTAGGAGTCTGGGCCGTGTCTCAGTCCCAGTGTGGCTGATCGTCCTCTCAGACCAGCTACTGATCATCGCCTTGGTGAGCTTTTACCTCACCAACAAGCTAATCAGACATCGGCCGCTCTAATCGCGCGAGGCCTTACGGTCCCCCGCTTTCCCCCTCAGGGCGTATGCGGTATTAGCGCAACTTTCGCTGCGTTATCCCCCACGATAAGGTACGTTCCGATGTATTACTCACCCGTTCGCCACTCGCCACCAGGTGCAAGCACCCGTGCTGCCGTTCGACTTGCATGTGTAAGGCATGCCGCCAGCGTTCAATCTGAGCCAGGATCAAACTCTTCAGTTCAATTCCTGTGAACCTTGCGGTTCGTCGCACTCATTTAAGAAATTGACTTGGTAAAAAACCAAATCATTTTTACTGTCTATGAGTACTGTTTATTTACATCTGTCCCGAAGGACTGGATGCCTCTACTCAGTACCCACAATTATCGGTTGACTAATTTTTAAAGAAGGCTGTCCCCAGAGATAATTCATGGAAATTCAGCGAAGTCCATAACTATGACATACCCTTAGAGGGATGTCAACACCTTCTTACAAATATTTTTATGCTGCCGGACCCCCAAATTAGCCCCATCAATTTGGGCTGCAATAAAATCAATGGCTTAGAAAGCCCCCTAGGCCAAATCTTTAAATGCATATGAAGCGGGGGCTCTAGATATTAGGGTAAATACTAATTAATTAGGATCAAAAAGCATCCGAATTTAGTTTGCGGCTGGATTTGTGTCTGGTTGCGAGGTTCTTGCCTTGCCTTCTTGCTCAAGGCGCTGCTTCTCAGCCTCCGAAATAATGTCAAAAAAGGCAAACACCTGCTTCACACCGCTTACCTTGCTGACAATTTGCTTGGCTTTGTCAGCCTCTTGTTGCGTCAATATGCCCATTAAATAAACTTTACCGCTCTCAACCGATATGTTCATGGAATTTGAGGGGACGTCGGGACTAAAAATGAGTTGGGTTTTGATGTTTGAGGCCAAATAAGCATCACTTGCCCTTTGACCCAATGAGCTATTGGGTCCGATCACAATTTCATTAAACAAAGAGCGAACATTCTTCATCGCCTTCACATCATTACCTGCCTGAGTTTTAATGGTCTCGTCTTTCGCCTCACCGATTAGAAGAACTTTTTGGTTAAAAGAGACGACAACGATGTGCGCAGAATCCCCAAACTTTCTGGAGAGTTGACTATTGGCCTCAATCTCAATTCCTAAATCAATTGCCTGAACCGCAGGCGTTCTGCGATCAGCCAAGATTGTTGCCCCGCCTACCATACCGCCCACGACTAAAACGCCGCAAGCAGACAGCTGCAGGGCGAGTAGGGTCGCAAAAACTATTTTGACGAGTCGCATCATTTCAATCCTCGCTAAACAAAACGTGATCCACGCCATCGCAAAGGCAGTGCAATAAAAGCAAATGGGTTTCTTGAATGCGCGCAGTACGAGTTGCTGGAACACATAAATGAACATCTTCTCCACTTAGCAAGGCGGCAATTTTTCCCCCGCCATTGCCTGTCATCGCAACAATATGAATACCAATCTTTTTAGCTGCTTCAATCGCCTTGATGACATTCTTTGAGTTCCCAGATGTTGATATAGCAATCAATACATCGCCTGGACGCCCAATGCCCCGCACCTGCTTGCTAAATACGTCCTCATAGCTGTAATCATTTCCGATGGCTGTCAATATCGATGAGTCAGTTGTGAGTGCGAGCGCGGCAAGCTCGCGACGCTCTCGTTCAAAACGACCCATTAGTTCAGCTGCAAAATGTTGTGCGTCTGCTGCGGATCCACCATTCCCGCAGGCCATTATTTTTCCGCCCGCTTCAATCGATTGAGTGATCAAAAGAATGGCGCGCGCTATTTCTGAAGGTAAGGCCTCGGCCCCTAACTGCTTTGTCGTAATACTGTCAACAAAATGCTGTTTTGCCCTGGCTTTTAGCTCATCGACTGGTTTTGTTTTCATCACAATATTATGCTCTGTTTTGCCGCCCCCAATGCCGATCCATATGATTTTCATTTCAATTCATTTGCAGGGATAATTAATTCTAAAGGGGTTCTTCATGCTGGAAATACCATCACTCGATGCATTGCAAAAGCAGGACTTTCCAAGCGCCAGTTTGTATGTCGTTGCCACCCCCATTGGAAATCTGGGGGACATTACTTTAAGAGCATTGCATCTACTGAACCTTGTTGACGGCATTGCCTGTGAGGACAAGCGTCATAGCCTATTACTTCTCAAGCATTATGGGATTAACAAACCAATGGTGGCCATTCATGAGCACAACGAACTTGAGGCAGCAAAAAAACTAATAGCCCGTCTTGAGGCGGGAGAGCGCTGGGCCTATCTATCAGACGCCGGTACCCCAGGAGTCTCCGATCCTGGTGCTCGATTGGTCGCCGAAGTTCAAATGAACGGCTATCGAACCATTCCCATTCCAGGTGCTAGCGCACTGACTACCATGCTCTCGATTGCAGGAGAAGTGCTGCTAGCAGCCCATGGGCAATTTCAGTTTCTTGGTTTTTTGCCTAGCTCAAAAAATGAGATGGAAGAGGCGCTTCGTTTAATGATTGAAAGTCCCATTCCAACGGTGTTTTACGAGAGCCCCCATCGCCTAACCAAGACCTTAATTCGATTGAGTGAGCTTCTTAATAATGATCGACGATTAATCATAGGACGAGAGCTTAGTAAAAAATTTGAGAGTCTTTTTTCATTAAAGCCCAGCGAAATCCAAACCTGGCTAGAAAATCCTAATCACCTAAAGGGGGAGTTTGTCTTTATTCTTCAGGGCCGGGATCGCAAAATCGTTACCGAAAACGATGCGCCTCTACGCCTAGCCCAATTGCTCAGCAAGCAATTAAGCAGCAAAGATCTTTGTGCAGTTTTGCAGTCGATGTATGGCCTACAAAAAAATGAGGCTTACGAACTTGCCCTTGCCGTAAAGAAAGGGGGCGACTAATTACTTCGCTGGCTCTGCAGGTGCCGGTGCGGGAGCGGGTGCTTTGGGCTCAGCAAATTTTCCACCTGCTGAATTCGCTAAATAAACAACCGATCGAGCAATTTCATAATCGCTAACATCTGCAGGACTTGCACCGCCACGAGCGGGCATGGCACCCTTACCCTTCATAACCGATGCATAGA
Source organism: Polynucleobacter acidiphobus (assembly GCF_003065385.1). Lineage (NCBI taxonomy): Bacteria > Pseudomonadati > Pseudomonadota > Betaproteobacteria > Burkholderiales > Burkholderiaceae > Polynucleobacter > Polynucleobacter acidiphobus. The sequence goes on along the minus strand of NZ_CP023277.1, from coordinate 24,979 downwards.
GCGCATCATAGCCCTTGGCAATTCTGCCGCCCCAGGTGGATGGATCGCCATACTTTGGAGCGCCAGCAGCGCCCGAGTTATGGCAAGAAGCGCACACTGCTTTGTAAACCGCCTCACCCGTTTGAACTTCACGGGGAGCGCTGGCATCCTTGAAATTCAATTTACCAACCGGCTTAATCAAGGTCTCAGTGCTTTTCTCTGAACCCACATTTTCTTTATTTTTTCCACTGCTGACATAAACAATCAACAGGAAAATAATGATTAGGGGTACAAAAAAACTAGCAATGACCGCAATGCTCAATTGCTTTGTATTTTTGATTAAATTACCGTGCTCTTCACTCATAATGGCTCGAAAAAGGGTGGTTAATTAAGAATGCATTGAATTATACCGAGAGCAACCTGGTTTCAGGCACTTACAATACATACTGATTTATTTTGAATGCGCCCGTAGCTCAGTGGATAGAGTATTGGCCTCCGAAGCCAAGGGTCGCAGGTTCGATTCCTGCCGGGCGCGCCATTTTCATCAATTTGTAACACCGAATGGCAAAAAACCGCTATGATTTGGGCATCTTTAGAAAGTCATTGTGTCAGAGCTAAATAGCGCCCTTCACTCCACCCAGGCTCTAGCCAACCCGGCACCCTTAAGCCCAGATCTTCCCCTTCCTCACCGCAAGGTTATTCGCTCATGGTTGAGCCCAATGACCGAGGGAAACACGGTTCGGGCCATTTCTCTTTTGATCCTAGATTCGTTCTTGTGGGTTCTTAGCATTGCCGCAACGGTTTACTTTGAGAATATTCTGATCAAAATTCTGTTTGGCGTGATTGCCGGCTTTATCACCGGGCGAATCTTTATCTTGGGTCATGATGCCTGTCACCAAAGTTTTACCGCTCATCGCACCCTAAACAAAGTGCTTGGTCGCATTGCCTTTTTGCCGTCCCTTACTCCATATAGCCTTTGGGATATTGGGCACAACGTAGTCCATCATGGACAAACCAACCTCAAGGGCTTTGATTTTGTTTGGGCGCCTCTTTCAAAGTCAGAATATGACGCCCTTCCCAAATGGCGACAATTTTTGGAGCGGCACTATCGAAGTGGTTGGGGCCCCATCGCCTACTATTTGATTGAAATTTGGTGGAACAAAATGTTCTTCCCCAATAAAAAATACCGCCCTGCGGACCGTTCTATTTTTGTAAAAGATAACCTTCTAGTGAGCGCCTTTGCCCTGATCTGGATTGGGCTTTTGAGCTTTTTTGCCATCAACACGGGGCAATCTGTTCTGATCACCTTACTTTGTGGCTTTGTGCTGCCCTATTTGTTCTGGAACGGGATGATTGGCTTTGTGGTCTACGTACACCATACCCATCCGGCAGTTTGTTGGTACGACAATAAATCCGAGTGGTTAAGGGCGCAGCCATTTGTATCAACCACGGTTCACCTAACTTTTGGTTTCTATTGGGGGGCCCTGATGCATCACATCATGGAACATACGGCGCATCACGTCGATATGAGCGTTCCCCTTTATAACCTGCCGGCAGCTCAAAATCGACTGGAAACCCTTTTACCAGAAAGAATTATTGTTCAGCCGTTCTCTTGGAAGTGGTATTTTGATACTGCCAAGACCTGCAAACTCTATGACTTTACGGAGAAGGCTTGGCTTGATTTTGATGGCAATAAAACTGCGGATTCCGTTCGGGTTCTGCTTACCCCCTCTAACAATGGGGAAACGAGGTAAAATAATGGTTTCGAGAAGATTTATCAGATTCCGTTATGACCACGTCAACCACCCCAACTCCCACCCAAGACACTTCTCCTAGCCTTAAGTTTTGCTCTTCATGCAGCCGGGAAAAAAGGTTAGAAGGGGGCACTTGGATTCCTACGAGCAATCGTAAACAGCGTTGGATTTGCGCAAGCTGCCTTTACAACCGCACCCACCGCACCGGTTCAGCTAAAGCCTAAGCGCTATCCCCTACATAGGGGTTACTTTCTCTCTCGCGGCCAAAGGTCGACATCGGGCCATGGCCTGGCACAAAATGCACATCGTTGCCTAGAGGCCATAACTTCGTTTTGATGGCATGTATTAGATCTGCGTGATTCCCTTTTGGAAAATCAGTCCTGCCAATCGATCCAGCAAATAAGACATCGCCAACAAAAGCAAGGCGGGTAGGCTCGTCATAGAACACGACATGACCCGGCGTATGTCCTGGGCAATGAAACACCTTTAGCTCATGCTCTCCGAGATGAACCGTATCCCCATCGAGCAACCAACGGTCTGGCTCAAAGGGTTCGGCCTCTCCAAAACCAAAACGGACCGTTTGCTCGGGAAGCTGATCAAGCCAAAACTTTTCAAGAGGGTGGGGGCCCTCAATAGGAACCTGCCATTTCTTAGCAAGCTCTTTTGCCCCAGCGCAATGATCCAAATGACCATGAGTTAACAGCACCTTGCTGAGTTTGACATTCAGCTTGGATAAGGCGTCTTCAATTTTTTCTAAATCTCCACCTGGATCGACAACTGCCGCTTCTTTGGTCTTCTCACAAAACAAGATTGAGCAATTTTGCTCAAATGGTGTCACAGGAACAATTGCGAGCTTTAAGGTCATGTCGATATGATTAAATTCTTGATTAGTGTCGTTAAAATATTCTAATGAATATATCAAACGATCTTTTATTTGCACAAACCCATGAATGGGTTAAACGTGGTGATGACGGCCAATGTTGGGTTGGCATTAGTAACCATGCTCAAGAGGCCTTAGGGGATATCCTTTTTCTGAAGCTTCCTGAGCTTGGGTCTTTAGTGAAACAGGGCGAGGCTTGCGCTACGATTGAATCGCTCAAAGCGGCAAGCGATATTCATGCGCCAATTAGTGGGATCATTAGCGAAATTAATGTCACTGCAGTAGACAAACCAGAAAGCATCAACACTCAACCCTATGATGTTTGGCTCTTTAAAATTCAGGCAAACGATGAAGCGCTGTCTGTTAACGAGCTTGCTTTATTACAAAGTGCCGGTCAATACGAGTCTGGCGTTAGTAGCTAAATAAATAGGGGATCGCGCTCAATAGACCAGCGCACTTTACCCACTTTTGACATTCGTCCGACCGATTGTTGGCGTAAATAGTATTCAAGCTCATTCAGTAGGGCCTGAAGCGGTGCCCTGTGGCGTGACTCAATTAATAATTGTGATCGCTCCCATCCGCCTAGTCGAGCGATTGATTTGGGCACTGGATCAAAGACGGTGATTCCCGTTTGCAAATGAGCGGTTTTCTGCAAAAATTGTTTTGCATGATTTAGCCACATCAATACTTCCTTTTTCTGCTTTGCCTCCGCATGCACCAAAGCTTGATAACTAAATGGTGGTAGGCCCGCCTCCTGACGGGTAGACATTAAATACTCCATGAATCCGGTCAGATCAAATGTTTTTATATATTGATAGACGGGATCATCTGGATATCGGGTTTCAATCAATATCTGGGTAGGTTCACCACTAAAACGCCCAGCGCGCCCAGCTACCTGAACAAGTTGAGCAAATAAATGTTCCGGCGCCATATAGTCATTGGTATACAGCCTTGCATCTGCATCCAGGACGCAAACTAGGCCGATATTTTGATAATCGTGCCCCTTCGCTAGCATTTGTGTACCAACAATAATTTGTGCTGCACCATCATGTATTTTTTGAAACAGTTCCTCGGTTTTTTTACTCGTTCGTGCAGTATCGGCGTCAACGCGTAGTACTGTTACTTGTGGGAACAGTGTTTGCAACTGATCCTCGACTTTCTGGGTTCCCCTCCCGAGCGGCTGCAAATCAACATCACCGCACCTTGGGCACCCCTGTGGAATGGCTTTCACCATGCCGCAATGATGGCAACACAACATGGGCGTTTTAAAGTGCCCTAACTGTCGATGCATCACCATATAACTGGAACAATGATCACACTCACTTAACCAATCACACGATGAACAACTAAGAACGGGCGCCATACCGCGACGATTAATCAATATCAGACTCTGTCGGCCTTTGTGAAGATTCTGTTCAAGCGCCCGGATCATCACCGGGTTGATGGTAATTAAACGCGAGGATTTGTCGGGGACCACTAGTTCGACATTAGGCATTTGAAACCCCCCAGCTCGATTGGCCAATTGAATTTCCTGATACCGACCTTCTTTCACTGCATGCCAAGTTTGTGAGGAAGGCGTTGCTGAAACTAGAACAATTGGCAGGCCTTCGTTTTTTGCACGCCACACGGCTAAGTCGCGCGCTGAATAAGCCATACCTTCCTGCTGCTTAAAGGAGCTGTCATTTTCCTCGTCAACCACAATCGCTGCCAATTTTGGCAAGGGGGTCATGATCGATAGCCGCGTTCCTAATACAATGCGCGCAGCCCCTGTCATTGCCCGATACCAAGCAATGGCACGTTGCTTCTCCGTTAATCCACTGTGAAGAACGGCCAGAATCTCCTGGGGGAAATATTCTTGAATCCGCCTTTGTAATTGCGGAGTTAAATTAATTTCGGGCAGCATGATTAATACTTGGCCGCTGGGATCTTGCTTGAGCAGGGCTTCAATAAACGTAAGATAAACGGCTGTTTTGCCACTACCGGTCACCCCGTTGAGAAGGAATGTATTAAATGTGCCTGGTTTGTGGCCATTTAGGATCTGAATTGCTTGTCTTTGATCACCATTGAGCTCCTCAAGGGAGAGTTTTTTCTCCTTGGCTTTTGATTCGGTTGCATCCTTTGTTTTGAGATTTAAATAATCAAGTGACTTATTCCAGTTGCTCGCAGTGCGCCACCATTTCGGTATCGCTGACAAGATTGTTTCGCCAAGCCCATGAACATAATATTGGGAAGCAAAATACGCCAATTCCATCAAGCGGCTATCGATCGGGTTTAGGGGCGCAATCTGAAGTACTTTCTTTAATTTTGATTCATTTAAATGAGAGTAAGTAGTTACTTCAACAACTATACCTGGTAGATTTGTTCGTCCAAAAGGAACCTCAACCAACATCCCGACCCGGGGTATGGTGCGAAGCGTTTCTTTATCCCATAGGTAATCAAAGGCCTCCGGAAGGGGCCGATCGACAACAACTTTAACGATGATTGGCGCTGATTGATTCAATAAAGTAGTGTATTGATTAGTCTGTGGATAACTTTGTGGACAACCACTTCTTGGGCTGAAGAGCAAGAAAAGTAATGGCGGATCCTAACTTCCTTGAATCAAATGAATATTAACGAATATTTAATTAAATCAATAACTTATTGAGCATACTCAAACTATGAGATGCGGTCTATTGATGATCTCCATGAAATCCAATGAGCCGGCCTCATTTGTGCATAAGTCTACCCCCAAACCTACCAAAGCAAGGGGGCAAAACAGCTAAATCAAGCCCTGCGCAAATATTCTGAATGCTCGATAACGGTCTTGGCTAAAACAGTAACGCTATCTGGATTCGTGAACTGAGAGATTCCGTGCCCCAAATTGAAAATGTGCGCATCGAGGGGGTGGAGGTCCACCTTCAAAGCAGGGGCCTTGCTAAGACCATCCAAGATTTTCTTGGTCTGTACCTCAATTTGTTCTGGATTGGCAAATAAGGCCAGAGGGTCAAGATTGCCTTGAATCGCAATGGATTTATTTTTTTCAACCAGCCGAGCTCTTGCTTTAGCCACCGACATTGTCCAATCGAGCCCAATCACATCGGCCCCGGATTCTGCCATGTCATCAAGCCATAAGCCGCCGCCCTTAGTAAAAATAATGATTGGCACTTTTTGGCCATTTAACTCCTGAGGAAGCTGGTCAATCACCTTACGCATACTTGCCAATGAGATGTCCTGGTACCAACCATCGGGCAATAACCCGCCCCAGGTATCAAAAATCATCAGCGCCTGAGCCCCTGAGCGCAATTGCTCCGTCAAATAGGCGGCTACGGATTGAACATTAATGTCCAGGATATGCTTGAGCAAATCCGGGCGATTAAACATCATGGTCTTCGCGTGTCGAAAATCATCTGAGCCTGAGCCATCTACCATGTAACAAGCTAAGGTCCACGGACTACCCGAGAATCCAATCAGAGGAACGCGCTGCTTACCGTCTTGGATCAACGACTTCCGAATTTGCGCCACCGCATCAAATACGTATTGCAGTTCATGGAGGTCTGCAGGCCTTAAGTTTTTAACGGCCTCCTCAGTTCGCAGGGGATGGGCAAAACTTGGGCCCTCGCCCGCAGCAAACTGAAGACCTAGACCCATTGCATCAGGGATGGTCAAAATATCAGAAAACAAAATAGCCGCATCTAAGGGGTAGCGGTCTAATGGCTGTAAGGTAACCTCTGTTGCATACCCAGGATTTTTAGCAAGGCCCAAAAAACTACCAGCCTTCGCACGAGTTGCATTGTATTCAGGTAGATATCGGCCTGCCTGACGCATCAGCCACAAAGGTGTGCGATCCGTTTTTTGACCCAAACAGGCCCGAAGGAAGCGATCGTTTGCTAACAATTGAGCTTACTTCTTACGACGCAAGCGCGCAATTGCAGCCAATTGAGCTGCGGCCATTGCAAACTCAGACTGGGCGTAGGCAATATCAAAATCACCGGCACGATTTTGCATGGCTTCTTCAGCACGCCTTTTTGCCTCAAGCGCCTTAGCCTCATCCAGATCATGGCCACGGATTGCGGTATCAGCCAAAACCGTAACGCAATCTGGCTGAACCTCTAAATAACCGCCAGCAACAAACACAAACTCTTCATCGCCATCCGCCTTTTCAATCCGCACTGAACCAGGCCGAATGCGAGTAATTAAGGGGGTGTGGCCATGCAGAATTCCAAGCTCGCCTGATTCGCCTGGGAGGGCTACAAATTTAGCCTCGCCGCTAAAAATCGACTGCTCTGCACTCACCACATCAACATGAATGGTTGCCATTAGAGTTTCTTCGCTTTCTCAATGGCCTCATCAATCGAACCAACCATATAAAAGGCCTGCTCTGGCAAATGGTCAAGTTCACCACTAACAATCATCTTAAAGCCACGAATTGTCTCTTTTAGAGGAACGTATTTTCCAGGTGAGCCAGTGAAAACTTCGGCAACGTGGAAAGGCTGAGATAAGAAACGTTGGATCTTACGAGCACGGGCAACGGCTAACTTATCCTCGGGGGAGAGCTCGTCCATACCTAAAATCGCAATGATGTCTCGTAATTCTTTATAACGTTGCAATGTCATTTGCACACCTCGCGCAACTTCATAATGCTCGGTTCCCACCACCTGCGGGTCAAGCTGTCGGCTTGTTGAGTCCAAAGGATCAACCGCTGGATAAATACCCAACGCTGCGATGTCACGAGATAACACGACCGTGGAATCTAAGTGCAAGAAGGTGGTGGCCGGCGATGGATCAGTTAAGTCGTCAGCTGGAACATAAACCGCCTGAATCGATGTAATCGAACCTGTTTTGGTCGAAGTGATTCGCTCTTGAAGCTTTCCCATCTCTTCGGCCAAGGTAGGCTGATATCCCACGGCGGATGGCATACGGCCCAATAGAGCGGATACTTCAGTACCTGCAAGGGTGTAGCGGTAAATGTTGTCAACGAAAAACAGAATGTCGCGGCCTTCGTCACGGAATGCTTCGGCCATTGTCAGGCCGGTTAACGCGACACGCAAACGGTTGCCTGGGGGCTCGTTCATCTGACCAAAGACCATGGCCACTTTATCGATCACGTTTGACTCTTTCATTTCATGATAGAAGTCGTTACCTTCACGAGTGCGCTCACCGACTCCCGCAAACACTGACAAACCGGAGTGCTGTTTCGCAATATTGTTAATGAGCTCCATCATGTTCACGGTTTTTCCAACACCCGCGCCTCCGAAGAGTCCGACCTTACCGCCCTTAGCAAATGGGCAGACGAGATCGATCACCTTAATACCGGTTTCAAGCAAATCCACCGATGGTGATAACTCATCAAACTTTGGTGCGGATTGATGAATTGAGCGGCGATCTTGGGTCGCAATTGGACCAGCGTCATCGATCGGACGACCTAATACATCCATGATGCGGCCTAAGGTTGCGGGACCAACCGGCACAGAAATTCCCGCACCAGTCGCCTTCACCTCCATGCCACGACGCAAACCATCGCTAGCGCCCATCGCAATCGCGCGAACCACGCCATCGCCAATTTGCTGCTGAACCTCAAAGGTCAATCCTTTTTCAGCAAATGAGGCCTCATTACTTTCGACCAAGGTTAATGCGTCATAGATATTGGGCATCTTGTCTCGGGGGAACTGAATATCCACCACTGCACCAATACACTGAACAATATTTCCGATGCTCATCACATTTCTCCGCTATTTAATCTTTAAAAATCTTCACTTAAACCGCCGCCGCTCCGCCGACGATCTCGGAAAGCTCCTTGGTAATCGCCGCTTGACGGGTTTTGTTATAAATCAGTTGCAATTCACCGATGACATTCTTTGCGTTATCAGACGCGGCTTTCATAGCCACCATCCTGGCTGACTGCTCTGACGCCATATTCTCTGCGACCGCTTGATAAATCAGCGCCTCAATGTAGCGCTTCAAAAGGCCGTTCAGTACTGATTCTGCATCAGGCTCATAGATGTAATCCCAGCCATGCCCCGTATTTGTTTCTTTGCTCAAGTCATCAGCCTCGAGCGGCAAAAGCTTCTCTAAGACAGGCTCTTGTTTCATGGTGTTAATAAATCGGGTATAGGCTAAATACACCGCATCCACCTCGCCACGCTCAAATGCATCGAGTTGTGCAGTGATTGCCCCAATTAAGCTATCCATGTGCGGGGTGTCGCCCAACAAAACTGATTGGGACAAAAGCTTTGCCTTAGTTCGATTTAAAAACTGCAAGCCCTTCGAACCAATTGCAGTGAACTCAACAGAAACATTCTTCTCGCTAAAGTCGCGCATCTGATTCGTGACCAAACGAAGGACGTTGGTATTTAAACCTCCACACAATCCCTTGTCGGTGCTTACTAAAATCAGGCCCGCCTTCTTTATCTCGCGCACAGCCATATATACCGGACGATATTCTGGATTTGCTTTTGACAGATTAGCGGTGATTGCCCGAATTTTTTCAGAGTAAGGTCTTGCTGAACGCATACGCTCTTGAGCGCGCCGCATCTTAGAAGCGGCGACCATTTCCATCGCTTTAGTGATCTTGCGCGTATTTTGAACGCTCTTGATCTTGGTGCGTATTTCTTTTGTGCCGGCCATGATTGCCTATCTTAAAAAGTGCCAGCGCGTTTAAAGTCTTCAATGGCAGAGCGAAGAGCAGCCTCGTCGTCCTTGCTCAAATCTTTGGTGTCCTCAATACGGCCAACCAAATCAGCATACTTTGACTTCAAATGCTCATGCAGGCCTTTTTCGAATGGCAAAACCTGTTTGATCTCTAGGTCGTCAAAGAAGCCGTTATTTACTGCGTACAAAGAGGCGGCCATTTGCCATACTTGCATGGGCAAATACTGGGGCTGCTTCAGCAATTCGGTAACTCGGCGACCACGCTCTAATTGCTTACGGGTTGCTTCGTCAAGATCGGAGGCAAACTGGGCAAAAGCTGCTAATTCACGATACTGGGCAAGGTCTGTACGAATACCGCCGGATAATTTTTTAATCACTTTGGTTTGTGCCGCTCCACCTACGCGCGATACGGATATACCCGCATTAATTGCGGGACGAATACCTGCATTAAACAAATCAGTTTCTAGGAAGATCTGGCCGTCCGTAATCGAAATCACATTGGTTGGCACGAAAGCCGATACGTCGCCAGCTTGGGTCTCAATCACTGGCAAAGCAGTTAAAGATCCCGTTTTTCCTTTGACAGCACCGTTCGTGAATTTCTCCACATAATCTGCGTTCACGCGGGCCGCGCGCTCTAATAAGCGGGAGTGTAAATAGAAAACATCGCCAGGGTAGGCTTCGCGACCTGGGGGACGACGTAGCAAAAGAGAAATTTGACGATAAGCAACAGCCTGCTTGGTTAAGTCGTCATAAATAATCAGGGCATCTTCGCCGCGATCACGGAAATACTCGCCCATGGTGCAACCAGCGTAAGCCGATAAATACTGCATCGCAGGAGACTCTGATGCACTTGCTGCAACCACGATGGTGTATTCCATCGCACCAAGCTCAGTCAACTTGCGAACCACGTTTGCAATTGTCGACGCCTTCTGACCGATCGCAACATAAATACAGTAAACGCCCTTACCCTTTTGATTGATGATGGCATCCACAGCAACGGCGGTTTTACCAGTTTGACGATCGCCAATAATGAGCTCACGCTGACCACGACCGATCGGCACCATCGCATCAATCGCCTTTAGGCCAGTTTGCACCGGCTGACTAACCGATTGACGCGCAATCACGCCGGGAGCGACTTTTTCAATAAAGTCTGTCAGCTTGGTATTTATAGGGCCCTTGCCATCGATAGGCTGGCCGAGGGCATTAACAACTCGACCGAGCAACTCTGGTCCAACAGGAACCTCAAGAATGCGGCCGGTACATTTGACGGCGTCGCCTTCTTTAATATGAGTGTATTCACCCAATACCACGGCACCGACGGAGTCGCGCTCTAGGTTCAATGCCAAACCAATGGTGCCCCCAGGAAACTCAAGCATCTCTCCCTGCATGACCCCAGATAAACCATAAATGCGGCAAATACCGTCGGTTACCGAAATCACGGTTCCCTCATTACGAATCTTTGAATCAACGCCTAATTCGTTAATTCGGCTTTTGATCAGTTCGCTGATCTCGGAAGGGTTTAGTTGCATCAATTACTCCTAGATATAAATCGAATATTCTTAATAAATCCCTGCGTTAAGCAATCAACCGATCGTGCATATGGCCAAGCTGTGCTCTCACGGAGCCATCCAACACCTCGTCGCCCACCTGGACGCGAACGCCGCCAATTAAATTAGGATTGATTACTACCGTTGGGCGTAATTCTTTTCCACCAAAACGTTTTTTTAAGGCCACAAGTAAATCGTTTAGAGCGGCGCCCTCGAGAGGGAAGGCCGAAGTAATAAGGGCTTCTGCGGCACCCTCGCTTTTGTTTTTCATTGCCGTAAATTGCTTAGCAATCTCAGGCAAAACGATCAGACGATGATTGTTGGCTAAAAGCTTAATAAAAGCGCTTATTGACTCATCCGGTTTTGATTTAAGAAAACCTAAAACTAACTTGGCAAGATCGTCGGCACCTAATTTTGGGTTGCTGACAAGCGTCAGAAGCTCGTTGTTTTCTAAATATCTAGCAAGCTCATCGAGCTGCTTTTCCCATGATGACAAATCGTTTGACTTAGCACTTGCAAACAAGGCCTCAGCATAAGGGCGGGCAATAGTGGCAATGTCAGCCATTTATAGTTCTGCCTTCAGTTGGTCAAGTAATGCCGCATGCGCTTTAGGATCAACTTCGCGTCGCAAAATTTGCTCTGCGCCCCTGACAGCCAAGCTGGCGACCTGATTGCGTAACTCGTCACGGGCCTTGCCGACCTGTTGCTCCGCGTCAGCCTTGGCCTGCGCAATAATCCTAGCGGCTTCCGCCTGGGCATTCGCCTTAATTTCTTCCGCTGCCAATTGAGCGCGCTTCTCAGCTTCTGCAACACGCTGAATACTTTCTTGACGAGCAGAGCTCATTGCCTCTTCTGCCTTTTTCGTCGCATTCTCAAGATCTAATTTTCCCCGCTCAGCGGCGGCAAGACCTTCTGCCACTTTAGCGGCTCGCTCATCAAGCGCCTTCACCAATGGGGGCCACACAAAACGAGCCACGACCCACCATAAAACGAAGAAAACGATCATTTGCGCGAATAGAGTCGCGTTTAAATTCACGATATTCCTTTCAAAACTTGTTGCAGTAATGGGTCATCGACCCACAACTAAATTACTTAATAACAGCAAGCAATGGATTGGCAAATGCGAACAACATCGCAACACCAACACCGATCAGGAAGGCCGCATCGATCAAACCGGCCAATAAAAACATTTTGGTTTGCAGTGGCTCCATGAGCTCAGGCTGACGGGCACAAGCTTCAATGTATTTTCCACCCATCAGGGCAATACCCAAACAGGCTCCAATTGCGCCGAGACCAATAATGATACCGATTGCAATGGCAGTAAATCCTTGAATGTTTGCGAGAAATTCTTGCATGTTGCTAACTCCTAAGTTTAAGTGTGTAAAAAATAAAAATTAATGATGGCTGTGCGCCTGACCAATGTAGACCAATGTCAACATCATAAAAATAAAGGCCTGCAAAAGGATGACCAAAATATGAAAAATGGCCCAAGCGGATCCAGCAATCACATGCCCCACCAAGCCAAAAACACTGAGGTCAAGACTAAAAGTCCAGATGCTGCCGAGCAATGCAATTAACAAGAACAAGAGCTCGCCTGCATACATATTGCCAAAAAGTCGCATTCCAAGAGAGACGCCTTTGGCAATAAATTCAATCATATTAAGAATGAGATTAAAGGGAGCTAAGTACCACTTAGCGCCAAAGGGGGCCGAGATCAACTCGTGAAGAAAGCCGCCAACGCCCTTGATCTTAAAGCTATAGAAAAAGACCAGCAAAATAACCGCGAAGGACATTCCTAGCGCTGCATTCAAGTCGGTGGTAGGCACCAATTTGTGATGCGGCACGTGCATCCCAAAGTTTTCTAAGAAATGGTTAAACCCAACCACCCAATCCACGGGCACCAAATCGAGCGCGTTCAATAAAACAATCCAACAGAAAACAAGTAGAGCTAATGGCGCAATATAACTTCGGTCTCCATGAACAATGGTTTTTGATTGGGTCTCAACCATATCAACCATCATCTCTACAAAAGCCTGAAAGCGTCCCGGGACCCCAGATGTTGCACGTCGAGCAGCAATCAACAAGAAAGTGATCACGATCAACCCCATCAAAATCGACCAAAACAAGGTATCAAGATTGATGACACTAAAGTCAACAACGGAGGTCTGAGCGCCACCGATATTGTTTAAATTCTGTAAATGCTCGGCAATATATGCGGTCGGGGTTAGAGGCTCTGTTGATGCCCCGTGTGCTGCGCTAGCCATTTCTAGATCATTCCTTCTCTACGCCAATTAAAGCTGCTCACCGCAACACCCACGCCAACCAATAGCTCATTAGCGTAAGCACGTATGTGACCAGCAACGGTAACCACTGCAGGTTAGGAATAGCAAATGCCACTCCCAAAAACAACCCGATTGTTAGGGCGATCTTCATCAGTTCGCCAGACACAATCGCCGACAACATTCTTCCAGGGCTTGGGTTTTTCATGCTTCGCGACATTCGAACGCGCAGAGCAAATACCAGTACCGGAAAAAATCCGATAAACCCACCCCAAAAAGCCGAATAAGTATAAAGGGTTCGCCCCTCCATCGGATCTGCAAATATTGACCAAAAAAGGACGCAAACACCGGTCATTAGCAGCTGAATACGCACAACTAGCCACGGCGAAATCGTTGCAAATGCCTTTTTATTGTTGCCAAAAAGGGCTTTTGCCTCGTCTCGACTGAGGGTTCGATACACATCTACTTCTTGATCGTCCTCATCCCAAGACCGGGATTGCATTGATTGATCTTTTTTGGGAATCAATTAAGCCTCAAGATTTTAGTATTTACCCTAGTGAAGGTCAATTGTTTTAGACACTTTTATTAAGAATGATCCTTAATTCCCAGTTTTTTTATCAGCGAATCAAGCTCATCAAAGTGGCTAAAGTAAAAGCACAACTCTCCGCCCTTCTTATTGGTCTTAAAAACCACCTCCAGGCCAACTAAATCAGCCAGGGTTTGAGCAAGGCGCTTGTAATCTTGGTCTTGACCAATTAAGTGCCTCGATTTTCCTTTTGCGGGGGCCCTTCGGGATAAATCGCCCGCGGCCAGGGCCGCCGAACTCGCCAATCGCTCTGCCTCACGAACCGAAAGGCCCTGAGCAATAATTTTTTGGGCCAAGGCAACTTGGCTTGCGCCCGGCAGGGACAAAAGCGCCCTTGCATGGCCCATATCCAAATCACCAGATAAAAGCATCGCTTGAACCGCCCCGGAGAGTTGCGATAGGCGAAGCAGGTTAGTAATGGCGCTTCTCGATTTACCCACGGCTTTTGCGGCCTGCTCATGAGTAAAGCTGAATTCATGAATCAGGCGAGATAGTCCTCGCGACTCTTCTAGCGGATTTAGGTCCTCCCGCTGCATGTTCTCAATGAGGGCAATCGCAGCTGCGGCCTGGTCGTCGACCTCTAAGATTCGTACGGGCACCTCATTAAGACCCGCTAGTTTTGCAGCTCGAAATCGTCGTTCACCCGCAATAATTTCGTAACGCTCGCGATCAATTTCACGGACCAAGAGGGGCTGCATCACACCGCGCTCTCGAATGCTGTCAGCCAATTCTTTTAGTGGCTCATCGGCCATTATGGTTCGAGGCTGATATTTACCTGCTTGCAAACGCTGCAGCGGTAGTGACTGCGATCCCTTATCAGCAACGGAGTCCGCATCGCCCGCCTTACTGCTAGCACTCAATAACGCGTCAAGGCCGCGCCCCAATCCCCTTTTTTTATTTGTGCTCATCTCTCACCTACATCGTTTTAATTCGTTGAACCATTTCACCCGCAAACTCAATATATGCCTGGGCGCCCCGAGATGATTTGTCAAAAATTACGCCGGGCAAACCAAACGACGGGGCCTCGGCCAAGCGCACATTGCGAGGAATAATTGTTTTAAAGACCTTGTCACCAAAATGTGTATTGAGCTGTTCTGAAACCTGCTGCTGTAAGGTAACCCGGGTATCAAACATGACCCTCAGAAGCCCAATGATTTTTAAGTCTGGATTTAAATTGGAATGAACCTGTTTGATGGTATTCACCAAATCAGAAAGCCCCTCTAGAGCAAAGTATTCGCACTGCATAGGGACCACTACGCCATTCGCTGCGCATAAACCATTGAGGGTTAATAAAGACAGCGCGGGAGGGCAATCAATCAATATGAAATCGTATTGATCAGCAACCTCATTTAGTGCGTTTTTTAGTCTTGCCTCCCGGCCCTCCAAATCAACCAACTCAACCTCGGCTCCGGCCAATTCGCGATTTGCGGGCAAAACACTGTAACCAGACTCTTTTGCGAACTGAATTGCTTCGCTTGCAGAAGCGATTCCAATCAGCACGTGATAAACGCCGCTTGTGATCGTCGACTTGTCAATTCCTGAGCCCATGGTTGCGTTTCCCTGGGGGTCCAAATCAACCAAAAGCACTCGCTGTCTTTGGGCAACTAACCCAGCGGCTAAATTAACTGCGGTGGTTGTTTTTCCTACCCCACCCTTTTGATTTGCGATGCAAAATGTTTTGGCCATAATATTTATTGTTGGTATTGAAAAACCAAGAGTCGGCGATCAAGCGCCTGCCCAGGCAAGGATAGTTCGCACTCCTCAAGAAGCGTCCAGTCTTTGCTCGATACCTCTGAAATTTCTTCTTCGCTTTGTTGACTCTTCATGGCAAACACAAAGCCTGATGATTTTAATAAGGGGGCCGAAAGGTCTAACAGTTTATGAAGGCGCGTAAATGCTCGCGCAGTAATGGCATCAAAAAATGCCCGATGGGTGTTGGCCACGTTTTCAACTCGACTTGCCATGACTTGAAGATGGCTGAGGCCCAAGCCGCCACGAACATGCTGCAGAAAGGCGGCCTTTTTCTTACTCGCCTCAATCAGACTAAAAAACCAGGTGGGCTGGAGGATGGCTAGCGGAATGCCCGGTAGGCCGCCCCCCGATCCTAAGTCAGCGATTTGAATTGGTGTCTCATTAACCCGCAAGGGGGTTTGCAAGTAACGCTGCAATATGGGTAAAACAACAATTGAATCAATAAGATGCAAATGAAACGCGGCCTCAGTTTCATCAATGGCGGTGAGATTATGCACCCGATTCCAGCGCAGCAGCTCAGCTAAAAAATATTGCATTGCAGCAGCCTCGTCCGGGGAAAGACCGGCCGCCTTTAGGCCCTCATCAACCTCAAGGCTCATGACAATATTTGGGTTTTGCCAATACCCTTTTTCAAGTGGACCAAAAGCAATGATATCGCGGCGGGAGTTACCCCTGAAATGCGCGAAGCCTGGCCCAGGGTTTCAGGTTGATGCAAATTCAGCTTTTGCCAAACCTCAACCGAGAGGCCCTTAACCAAGGAATAGTCCAGATCCCCGGGTAGGCGAAGGGTTTCGTAGTGCTCATGGCGCTCGATTTCAATTCGTTGCCGCTCAATATAGCCCTCGTATTTAATCGAAACCTCTACCTGATCAAAAACCTGGCGCCCCAAATGAGGATCTTCGAGGTTTGGAGTGTCCTGCGCAAAAACTGGATCGACCTGAATCAAAGAGCGGTAGTCAACCTCAGGGCGCCTTAAGACCTCTGCCAAACTACACTCGTGTGCCAAGGCTTGGCCAAGAAACGCCTCCAACTGCTGAGCGGTATGATGTTTTGGGCCAACCCGGAGAGAGCGTAGGCGCAATGTTTCACGTGAAACATGTTCCTGCTTTCGTTGAAAAAATTCCCACTGCTCATCGCCCACCAGACCAAGACTTCGTCCAATTTCGGTAAGCCGCGCATCGGCATTATCCTCGCGCAAACTCAAACGATACTCAGCGCGGCTGGTAAACATACGATAGGGCTCTTGAACGCCCCTTGTAATTAAATCGTCAACCAAAACACCAATGTATGACTCGCTTCTCTTGGGCAGCCAGGGGTCCTGGTCTTGTGCAGACAGGCTTGCATTAATACCTGCCAGCAGGCCTTGGGCAGCAGCCTCTTCATACCCGGTTGTTCCATTAATCTGTCCTGCAAAATATAAGCCGCCAATTGCCTTGGTTTCTAGACTGTGCTTTAACTGCCGCGGGTCGAAATAGTCATACTCAATGGCGTATCCTGGGCGCACGATATCAGCGCTCTCAAGCCCACGAATGCTGTGGACCAGGGCCATTTGAACATCAAATGGCAAGCTGGTTGAAATTCCATTGGGATAAAACTCGTTGGTTGTTAAGCCCTCTGGCTCCAAGAAGATTTGGTGGCTCTCTTTGGCAGCAAAGCGGTGGATTTTGTCCTCAATGGAAGGGCAGTAGCGCGGGCCGACCCCTTCAATCACCCCCGTATGCATGGGCGAACGGTCTAGACCGGAACGAATAATGTCATGGGTCTGGCTATTCGTATGGGTTATCCAACACGGCACCTGACGAGGGTGCTGCTCGGGTCTGCCCATAAATGAAAAACATGGAATGGGATCTAGGTCGCCAGGCTGCTCCTGCATTACAGAAAAATTAATGGTCCTGCCATCAATGCGGGGTGGGGTACCGGTTTTTAGGCGCCCCTGGGGTAATTTAAGCTCTTTTAGGCGAGCCGATAGGGTGGTTGCAGCGGGGTCTCCAGCGCGGCCCCCGCTATGGTTCATCAGACCAATATGAATTTTTCCATCCAAAAAAGTGCCGGCGGTTAATACAACACTTTTTCCTTCAAACTCAAGGCTGCTTTGGGTTCTAACCCCCCGAACCCGATCGCCAACCACAATCAAATCATCAACAGCTGCCTGAAATAAGGTCAAGTTTGTTTGGTTTTCGAGGCGCCGACGAATCGCGGCCTTATATAAGATACGATCACCTTGCGCCCGTGTTGCACGCACCGCTGGGCCCTTGCTCGAATTTAAGATTCGAAATTGAATGCCGGCCTCATCGGTAGCAGCGGCCATGGCACCACCCAAGGCATCAATTTCCTTGACCAGGTGGCCTTTACCAATACCCCCAATTGACGGGTTGCAGCTCATTGCACCCAGTGTTTCAATGCTGTGGGTAATTAAAAGGGTGCTTGATCCCCTGCGAGCAGACGCGAGCGCGGCTTCGGTACCAGCATGACCGCCGCCGACCACAATCACATCAAATTTCTTGAAATAAAGCATGGATTTGCCCAATTAGGGCGTTGATCATAGCATTTTTACTGTTTCACGTGAAACAATCCGGGGGCTGGCCGCGCCCCAAAAGTGTAAGCCATTGATTTAATTAGAAAAAAATGCTGTATAGGCTGATCTAGCAATCAGGGCCAACACCACGATTAAGAATATTTTCCGAACAAATTGGCTCCCATGTGCAATTGCCAACATGCTCCCCACCTGACTACCAAGAATATTGGCCACCATTAGGCTCAAACCAAGGGGCCAATCAATAAAGCCAAGGCTTGTCAGCATAATGATCGTGGCCAGGTTGGTGGTGACATTAACCAACTTGGTCGCCGCGGATGCATGCAAGAAGTCAAAATAAAAGATTCGAACAAAAGCAAACAGAAAAAAACTTCCGGTTGCCGGGCCAAAGAACCCATCATAAAACCCGATAACCAAACCCATCGCCACTGCCTTTAGGACCTCATGGCGTCCTATTTTGTGGGCGGGGCGATTCTCAAGCCCCATGTTCGGAGCAAACCAGGTATATGCGAGCAAGATCGCCAACATAAATGGCAAAGCCTTTCGAAGGGGCTCGGGCGGAAACACACTAACCGCTAGGGCCCCCAAGAGTGCCCCAATAAATCCAGCAATAATGGCTGGGCCCAAGATATTCCAAGGTAACTTTGCGTGACGCAAATAGCGCCTTGCCGCATTGATTGTTCCGCCAATCGAGGACACCTTGTTAGCACTTAACAGGGTTGCTGGGTGAGTGTCTGGATAGGCGGCAAATAAAGCCGGCACCTGTATTAGTCCGCCGCCGCCAGCAATCGCATCAACCAAGCCCGATGCAAAGGCGGCCAACAGCAGCAAAAGCCAAAGATATGAACTGAAATCGACTACTGTATCCACGTTATTGCTTAAGAAATAGCCAATTATTTAGTCTGTGACTTCCAGGTCACAAACTTGGCGAGCGACTCTTTACAAACCTCATCAAGCATATCAAGTGGGATTCGTTGAGCGCCTTGGATAATCATGAGCGCATAAGGCTTTGCTAATGCACTAGCCTCTTTAGACAAAATCAGTTCATCACCCGTAGAGGGGGACTGAGAGCGCCAATAATTGATGGCAGCCTCTAACTCTTGAATGGAAACAAACAACATGTCGACAACCGATCAATCGATGTCGAGCATCGTGCCTCGGCACTTTTTATTGCCACAATAACAGGCGTATTCCTTTAGTAACTTTTTGGTGGGCTTTTCGTCCAAATTTAACGAATAATCATAGAAAAGCTCTTCGCCAGGAAGAAGATTACGTTTTGCAAAAATAAAAACGTGGCCCTCACCATCGATCGCGATTTCGTCGGCCTTGCAGTTTGGTTTACAGGAATGATTAATCCAGCGCGCTGCATTGCCGCCAACGTTCGCATCAATGACCCGGCCATCTTCCAAAGAAAAATAAAAGGTGTGGTTCGGCTGCTCTGGATCGTGTGGGTGGCGACGCAAAGCCTCCTTCCAACTAATGCGCTCCCCAATATATTCAATAATTGCCGAGCCCTTAGGAATTTCTTTTTTTACAAAAACCCCACGACCATGAATTTTTGAATTTTTAACCGCAATGGAGGATTTCGCCACGGTTTTCGGGGCTTTGTTTTTTTTCATGAGTTAGATATCTAAATTACGAGCGATTAAAGCATTCTTTTCAATAAAAGCACGTCGAGGATCAACTTCATCGCCCATTAGGGTTGTAAAGACCTGGTCGGCCATGATGGCGTCTTCGATTTGTACTCGCAACAGCCTTCTGGTACTTGCGTCCATTGTGGTTTCCCAAAGCTGCTGGGGGTTCATTTCACCCAAACCCTTGTAACGCTGGCGGCTGATGGAGCGCTCAGCCTCGGAAAGCAGCCACTCAAACGCGCCACGGAAATCAGCAACCGCGCTCTCTTTGTTTGATTTCTCAGGGTCCCCGCGTCGTACACGGCTGCCTTGAGGAACTTTTCCAGCAAGCGATAGAGCCGCATTCATTAGGCTTTGATAATCATCGCTTGCCACGAAATCCGAACTAATCACCGAAATTTTTAAATTGCCGTGAACCCGTTTAGATAACAGGAGTCGATAACGCTCAGTTCTCTCTTCCTTTTGAACCACAATGTCAGTGGGTATTGAAAGGGGATTGGCGTTTTGTGAAAACGCCTCTCGTAGGCGACGAGCGGAGTCGTTAGCTAAGGCCTCTGTATCAAAATTAAGGCTGACGCCCGCAGCAACCGCCCTAAGTGCGTCTTCATCCATTGTTCTTGATAATCGATCAACCACCGCTTGAATGTTTTGATAATGTTTTGCAAGGCCCTCTAGCTCTTGTCCAAGAATCTTCTCCCCCGCTGGGGTCTCAATAGAGGCCTGCTCAAGCGCAACCCTGAACAACAATTGGTTTAGTTCGGCATCGTCCTTAATGTACTGCTCACTTTTACCGAACTTAACCTTGTAAAGCGGTGGCTGAGCAATATAAACGTGTCCGCGCTCAATTAGTTCTGGCATTTGGCGGTAAAAGAACGTTAAGAGTAGTGTGCGGATATGGCTGCCATCCACATCGGCATCGGTCATGATAATGATCCGGTGGTAGCGCAATTTGTCGGCTTTGTATTCCTCGGCACCAATACCAGTCCCCAAAACAGTAATTAAAGTAACCACTTCTTGGCTGCCCAGCATCTTGTCAAAGCGCGCTTTTTCAACATTTAAGATCTTGCCCTTAAGGGGTAAGATCGCCTGGAACTTTCGATCGCGTCCCTGTTTAGCTGAGCCGCCGGCGGAGTCACCCTCAACAATAAATAATTCGGATTTGGCGGGGTCCTTTTCCTGACAATCTGCAAGCTTACCGGGCAGACCAATACCATCGAGGGCGCCTTTGCGGCGCGTCATTTCACGAGCTTTGCGGGCGGCCTCACGCGCCTTTGCGGCATCAACAATCTTGCCACATAGGATTTTTGCATCTTGTGGTTTTTCGGCCAAATATTCTGCGAGCGCCTGAGCCACCACATCTTCGACAGGGCCCCGAACCTCACTTGAGACCAACTTATCTTTGGTTTGACTTGAAAACTTGGGTTCCGGAACCTTAACCGAAAGGACGCATGTAAGCCCTTCGCGCATATCGTCGCCAGAAATCTCAACCTTTGCTTTTTTTGCAATCTCATTCTCATCAATATATTTGTTGATGACCCGAGTCATTGCCGCACGTAGGCCTGTTAGGTGGGTACCGCCATCACGCTGGGGGATGTTGTTCGTAAAACACAAAACTTGTTCGTTATAACCATCGTTCCATTGCATCGCAACCTCAACAGTAATTTGACCACCTAGGTCCGATGGGCGCTCAGCAATTGCATGAAAAATGTTTGGATGTAAAACGGTTTTGGTTTGATTGATGTACCCCACAAAACCCCGTACACCCCCAGAGAAAGCAAAATCCTCTTCCTGGCCGCTACGTTGATCAACAAGACGAATATGAACCCCGTTGTTTAAGAACGAAAGCTCACGAATTCGTTTTACAAGTATTTCATAGTGATACTCAATGTTGCCAAAAATCTCATCATCCGCCAGAAAGTGAACCTCTGTACCACGTAGATCTGTTTCCCCCGTGATCGAAATTGGGGAAATCTCAACCCCATTTTCTTTTTGAATATTTCGATTCTGAACAACTCCGCGAGCAAACTCCATATGATGAACCTTGCCATCGCGTCGAACGGTCAAACGTAACCATTTTGAAAGAGCGTTTACGCAACTAACCCCAACACCATGAAGCCCACCCGAAACCTTATAGGAGTTTTGGTCGAATTTGCCGCCCGCATGGAGCTCTGTCATTACGATTTCTGCGGCGCTGCGTTTAGGCTCGTGTTTATCATCAAACTTAATGCCGGTTGGAACACCTCGGCCATTATCGATAATAGAAATAGAGTTATCGGTATGAATCACAACCGATATTTCGGTACAGTACCCTGCTAACGCTTCATCAATCGAATTATCAAGAACCTCAAATACCAGGTGATGCAAACCAGTTCCATCGGAGGTGTCGCCAATGTACATCCCTGGACGCTTACGAACCGCCTCCAATCCCTCCAGTATCTGAATGGAAGAGGCGCCATACTGCTCATTGGTTTGATTTTCTAAAGACATGAATTTTCTTCTTTGAACTTATTGGGGCATTAAAACTTAAATGCGCATGGGCATTACAACGTACTTAAATGCCTCTGATCCGGGCAATGTAATCACAGCGCTACTATTGGCATCACCAAGACTGATTTGAATTTCTTCGTTTTTGATGTTGGCTAAAACATCAAGAAGATAACTAACATTGAATCCGATCTCAACAGCGTCCCCACTGTAGTTGGTTTCTATTTCCTCTTGAGCCTCTTCTTGTTCGGCATTTGTAGACTGAATGGTAATTTTATTATTTGCTAAAGAAAATCGAACGCCTTTAAATTTATCGGTTGTCAGAATAGCAGCTCGCTGTAAGGCGGCCTGCAAAATTTCACGGTTAACAGAAAGTGAGTTTTTATGCCCTTTCGGAATCACTCGCTGGTAGTCAGGAAACTTGCCCTCAACTAATTTCGAAATTAATTCAATATCACCAAAAGTGAACTTGATCTGATTATTACTAATGCTGATATCAACCACCTCATCCGTGTCCTGCAATAGGTGTTGACACTCCAAGATTGTTTTACGGGGAATAATAATTTCTTGTTTTTGACCATTCCCAGCCGGGCTCGTATCAAGCTCAACATGGCTATAAGCCAACCGATGGCCATCGGTTGCAACTGCAATTACATCTTTTCCATCCACAACTAATAACATTCCGTTTAAGTAATAGCGTATATCTTGCTGAGCCATCGCAAAGTAGACCTGGCTAATAAGTTGACGGAATTTTCTTTGGCTCATCCCCCAGTTTGACTGAACCTCAGAGTGGGTTTGCATGACCGGAAACTCGGTGGCGGCTAAAGTCTGAAGAGAAAAGCGGCTCTTGCCACTCTGCACCACCATCTTGTTGTCTTTGAGATTAAGACTTACAGGACCCTCAGGTAGGGCGCGCAAGATATCCAAAATTTTTCTGGCGCCCACGGTTGTGGTGACATCATCAGCACCAACCCCAAAGTTTGCCTTTGTCGTAATTTGTATTTCAATGTCTGTAGAAACAAAAGAGATAGAGGATCCTGTTTTTTTAAAGAGTAAGTTTGCCAGGATCGCTAAGGTATGACGACGCTCAACAATGCCACTGACCACCTGTAAAGGCTTAAGTAAATCATCTCGGGTAGCGTTGATTAGCTGCATTATTCTTTCATTCCTTTTTATATTTATATCGTAGTAATAGTAAGGGTGTCTTTTTCTGTTGATAAGTTAAATTTTATAGTGAAATCAAGCTCTTTTTGAGAAATATTGGTGTGAATAAGTGCGGTATAACTCATGAATAAATTGTGAACAAAACCCGAATCACAAAACCCAAAACACTTACCCACAAGTCTATCAAACACCTATTAACAGGGTTATTCCATCAGCCGTCCACAGGCTTATCCACAAGCTAGTTTTTTAGGCTTTGCTCGAGAACATGTAGTTCGTGATTAAGGTGAGAGTCGTGTTGGCGCTCCTCAGCTATTTTGCGAACGGCGTGTAAAACGGTGGTGTGGTCTCTACCGCCAAAAAGTTCGCCAATCTCGGGCAGGCTTTTTTGGGTTAGTTCTTTCGCGATAAACATCGCAATTTGCCGCGGCCGGGCAATGTTGGCAGGCCGCTTTTTGGAATACATATCGGCAACCTTGATGTTGTAAAAGTTGGCAACTGTTTTTTGGATACTTTCAACTGAAATCTGTCGATTTTGGATCGACAAAAGATCCTTCAAGGCGCTGCGGGCCACCTCAATATTGACTTCTTTGCCATGAAAGTGAACATACGCCAAGATTTTTCTTAATGCCCCCTCTAGCTCCCGAATGTTGGAGCGCAGGTGTTTGGCAACAAAAAACGCAACATCCTCACTCATTGGGATGCCCTCAACCGCTGCTTTTTTCATCAAAATGGCTACCCGCATTTCGAGTTCCGGGGGCTCAATAGCCACAGTTAGTCCGGAATCAAAGCGAGAAATCAGGCGCTCGTCGATGCCTTCCATCTCTTTTGGGTAGGTATCGCTGGTAATAATTACCTGTGCCCCGTTGCTAATAAGGGCCTCAAAGGCATAAAAGAACTCCTCTTGGGTACGCGACTTGCCACCAAAAAACTGAATGTCATCAATCAGCAAAAGGTCTAGTGAGTGGTAGTAGCGCTTAAAGCGGTCAAACGCTTTTTGTTGATAAGCCCTAACAACGTCCGACACATATTGCTCGGCATGGATATACCGAATTTTGGCATCCGGTTTCTCTTTAAGAAGGTGGTTTCCAATCGCGTGGATTAGGTGAGTTTTGCCTAGACCGACACCGCCATATAGAAACATTGGGTTATAGGACGCCCCTGGATTGTGGGCAACCTGAATGGACGCAGCCCGCGCCAATTGATTTGCTTTGCCTGTAACGAAACTTTCAAAGGTAAGACCAGGATTTAGTTTGGAGTGTTCGCGGTCGGCAAGTACGGCCCCAAGGTTGGCCTCGGAACCCCCCTCAAATTCAAGTTCCAAATCCATCGTATTTGATGCGGGTCCTGGTAATGCGTCGGAGCCAAGCGCCCCCTCAGCCAACCCCTCGGGGCGCAAACCTGGACTGGGCATTTTGGTGGTGTTTTTTGAGGGATCGGCGCCTAGCGTAAATTGAAGGTTAATCGGGCCCCCGAAATAGGAAGAGGCGATTTCATGAAGCCTTCCTGAAAAAGTACGCTTAATCCAATCAAGCTTAAATGGGTTGGGCGCCCCAATTAATAGTAAACGCTCACTTTCGTCATAACCCCTTATTTTAAGGGGTTGAATCCAGGTCTTAAACTGTTGTGGTGAAAGCTCTTTGGCCAAGGTTTCCAGGGCCAGGTCCCAAAACCCTAGGGGATTGGGGTGCACAAGAAGGGGAAGTAGATCTGGTTTGCTCATAGGAAATTTAGGATCTGATTGTAGCGAGTGTTAAAAGTTA